>DPHD01000063.1:0-7747 GCA_003523085.1 Oceanospirillaceae bacterium
CCCCCACGTCATCCCGGACTTGATCCGGGATCTGCATTGGCTGAGTTAGGTCCTGAATCAAGTGAGCCTACCCCATGAGCATAGCGAGTGCTTTGGGTATCTGGAAGGCGCTAGGTTTTGGTCATCCATTGCTTGATCCGGGATCTCTTCATCCTCGGGAGATTCTGACTTTAGTCAGAATGGCTCCAAGCGGGTGTCTTCCCGGACTTAACCTTTATCGTGCTGCTAGATGGATGCCGGCGATCATGCAGCGCATGCTGCCTCCGGATAACTCAACCGTTGGCAGCGGGACGCTAAGCAAAGTAGCAGAACTTTGGATTAGGTTTTTTTGTTGCGCCGTCAGGCTATTCTCACCCCGCTGTGAAACAGCTAGATAGCGCCCGTCACGACCGGTCAGTTCAATGGCGTTACCAGCAAATTCGTTTACCTGCCAGTTGCTTAGTTCGATCACCTTTTTACCGCTCTGCTCTAACCGGCGAATAAGGCCTTCGCGTTGCCGGGCGTCGGGCATCATGCCCGAGCCTAGAAGGGCGAATTCGGTGCCGATGCTGAGCAATACATTGGTATGGTAAACTGGCGTCCCCTCGGCGTCAGCAGTGTTGAATATCATTGGCTCAAACCCCAATGCTGAACAAACCTCTCGGATTAGACCTGCGTCGGCCCGGTTGGAAAGCCCTACGTAGCAGATGCGCGACGCGTGATCTAAACAGAGGACCCCGGTTCCTTCGAGGAATTGCTCCTCTCGTTCATAGTGAGAAAGGTCGAGGGTTCGTGTGATTATAAAATCGTTTGAGAGTAGTTCCTCGATTCGCGGGTATGCCTCCTTTTCATGTCGACGAGAAGGGGAATACATGGGGTAGATGGCAATCGTTCCATCACCATGAGTCGAAAACCAATTGTTTGGGAAGATGGCGTCGGGCTTTGACGGTTCGGCACTATCTTGCACAATTAGCACCTCTATACCGACCCCCATGAGTGTGTCTACGGCCAGATCAAATTCAGCCTGTGCGCTTGATAGTAGGTCATGACGGCGTGAGGACGGTAGTTGCTTAGACTGAAAGCTGTTGCATGCGTCCGTATCTGGGTTGGGATAAAAGGCTGCTGGCCTGACCATCAATACCGTGTTAGGTGCCTGAGCTTGTTTGGTCATCTGTGGTTTCCGTAATAAAGCATGCTATATGTATAAGTATCTTAAGCAGGGGCTGTGTGAAATTCAATTGACAACATGATTATTATGACTAGTATAATTATCATATTGATAACTCATATTATATATGTGTATAGAGGTCTCCTTGATGGATACAATCGACAGAAAAATCATTCAGTTACTGAGAGAAGATGCTCGCAAGCCCGTTACGGTTATCGCAGAAATTCTGGGTTTATCTCGCCTGACCATACAGAAGCGTCTCAAAGAGTTGCAACAACAGGATGTAATTCGAGGCTATACCATCCGAACCGGTGCCGGTTACCAATCTGAAAAGTTTCGTGCCCAAGTGCTATTGGGTGTTAGGAGTAGCGTGGGACAACGGTTAATCGGATTTCTCAGAGGATTTCCGGAAATCACGAGCGTTCATAGTCTGGCGGGGCGTTTTGACGCCACCTTGATGATCGAAGCAGATAGTTCGGAAGCAATAGACAGGGTTCTCGATCAGGTACGCCAGCACCCGGAGGTGGATAGAACGGAATCTTGCTTGCTATTGTCGACCAAACTGGACCGCCAGGTGGCTAATCTGCGCTAAGCTTTTCAGATCGCTGGATCGGTCGATAAAGTGTGGTTAGAACCCTCTATTTTTGAGGTAAATCTAGCACCGTATTAGATACTTCTCTAATACCCAAGCCGGTTCAATTATGTGACAGTAAGCCTATTGTGTGATTGCAACCTTATAACGCAGGGGTAATCGCTTGTTTAGTCAATATAACGAGGCAGCCCATGAGTATCCGTAAAGTCCCCATGTTAATCAACGGCCAAGAAGTTTCTTCTACCAGTGGCACTTGGATTGATGTACTCAATCCAGCGACACAAGAGGTGGTGGCTCAAGTTCCTTTTGCTACACTCGAGGAAGTAGATCACGCGGTAGCGAATGCGAAGCAAGCGTTTAAAAGCTGGCGCAAGGTGTCTTTAGCCAAGCGCCAGCAGTTCTTGTTAACCTTTTTGCAATTAGCACGTACCAATGCTACCCACATCGCTGAGTTAATTACTTTAGAACATGGTAAGACCTTACCCGACGCCGAGGGCGAAGTAGGCCGCGGTATCGAGGCCATTGAAAATGCATGTATGGTCACCAAGCTGCAAATGGGTGAGCTGGCAGACAACGTCGCGGGTAACGTTAATGTATACACGTTAAATAAACCTTTGGGTGTGGGTGTGGGCATCACTGCGTTTAACTTCCCTATTATGCTGCCTTGCTTCATGTTCCCGATAGCCATCGCTTGTGGTAACACCTTTGTACTCAAGCCCTCTGAGCAAGACCCAACTTCAACTATGTTCTTGGCCAAGCTGGCCTATGAAGCAGGTTTGCCAGCAGGTGTGCTCAACGTAGTCCATGGTGGCGCTGATGTGGCTAACCACCTTGCATCACATCCTGATGTAAAAGCCCTTTCCTTCATCGGCTCTACTCACGTTGGCACTTCTTTGTACCGCCGTGCTAGCAATGCCGGTATTCGTGCCCAGTGTATGATGGGCGCTAAAAACCACTGTGTGGTTATGCCAGACGCTAACAAAGACCAGGCCATCAACCACTTGCTGGGGTCTTGTTTTGGCGCTGCGGGGCAGCGCTGCATGGCTAACTCCGTAGCTATCTTGGTAGGCGAAGCGAAAAATTGGTTGCCCGAAATTGTCGAAAAGGCCAAGGCCATGACGGTTGACGTGGGCACGAACCGTGGAGCTGATTTAGGCCCGCTGGTTTCACCCCAAGCCAAACAGCGTGTAGAAGGACTCATTGCGTCTGGTGTTGAGCAGGGCGCTAGTTTGTTGTTGGACGGACGCAACCCGGTTGTTGAAGGTTTTGATAATGGCAACTTTGTCGCCCCTACGATCTTCAGCGATGTGAACACCGATATGGATATCTATGCCCAAGAAATCTTTGGTCCTGTGATGTGTATGATGGAAGCCGATGACATTAACAGCGCGATCGATATCGTTAACGCCAACCCCAATGGTAACGGTACCTCTATCTTTACTAATTCGGGCTGGAATGCGCGCCACTACGAAAACAACATTGACGTGGGTCAAATTGGTATCAACATACCTATCCCTGTGCCTGTGGCTTATTTTAGTTTCACTGGATCCCGTGCTTCTAAGCTAGGTGATCTAGGCCCAAATGGCCAACAAGCGGTACAATTCTGGACCCAAACCCACACGGTTTCCGCCCGTTGGTTTGAACCTGAAGAAGTGTCTGAAGGGGTTAACACCACCATTACCATGAGCTAAATATGCCGTATGGGGCCAAATCTGAGGTTTGGCCCCGTTGGCTGCGCTGGCGCTGGAACTGGCCTAAATAAATAGCCCGTCCACGGTAATTATGAGACTATCTGACGCAAACTAAAAACCACGATTTGGTTGCGTTTGTAGGAGAGTCAGAATGTTTAACATGTTACCCGGCTTTACTTTAACCAAGGATCAGCAAGACAGTTTACACGACTACCGTTTGCAACGTTTACGGCAAGTCATGGAGCAAGCAGACGTTGGCCTTTGTATTCTCAATAACCCCGTCAGCCTGCGCTACGTCATCGACTTTGATGAATACCCTATCTTTCAAAGCCACATTCCTTGTTGTTACCTCTACGTGCCTATTGCAGGACCGCTAGTGATGTTTGGCGCCACGGCGCGCAACTTTCCCTATGTAGAAGACTATCAGCGGCCACATTTTATCAGCGTGTTTGACGCAGGCTTCGACCTGGCTGGTCAGAGCAAAGTGTTTACTGATGATGTAATGGGTTTTATGGCCGAGCAAGGCTTAACGGGGCAGCGTATTGCTATTGAACGTTTTTCACCACTCACCAACCAAGCCTTATTAGGCCAAGGCCTAACTATTGTTGATGCCGAAGTATTGGTAGAGCAAGCCAAACTCATTAAAAATGAAGAAGAAATCATGTGTATGCAGCGCAGTGTTGCGGTGGCGCAACATGGCATGCAGCAAATGCAGGCAGCCTTGCAGCCTGGTGTTACCGAAAATCAACTCTGGTCCATTTTACATCAAGTGAATATTGCCCATGATGGCGATTGGATCGAAGGCCGCATGCTGGCCTCGGGGCATCGAACCAACCCTTGGTTACAAGAGGCCACCAATAAAGTTATTAAAGCCGGGGAGTTAGTTGCCTTTGATACGGACATGATAGGGCCTAAGGGCTATATCGCCGATATTTCTAGAACTTGGTTGTGTGGCGACGGGCCGGCCAATGGGCAACAAAAGGCGGCTTACCAACATGCCTACGACGAAATTCATTTTAATATGGCTTTGATTAAACCTGGGGTGAGCTTTAGTCAGTTGTCTAAAAACAGTTTTAATCGGTCCGATAAATACCGCAACCGCCGCTATCCAACGGTGATTCACGGCGTCGGCTTAAGTGACGAATACCCTAAGATCTACTATCAGGAAGATTGGCCGCGGGACGGCTATGACGGCTTGATAGCGGAGAATATGGTGTTGTGCTTGGAAAGTTTTTCTGGGGCGCAAGGCGAAGCCGAAGGCGTTAAGCTTGAAACCCAGGTAAGGGTGACACCAACGGGGTGTGTGGCTATGTCCGACTATGCCTTTGAAGATGTTCTACTTAGGTAACCTTAATGCGGGTATTGCTATGCACCTGACGCAAAGCCATGCGCGTTTGAGTGCCCACAACACCCGGTAGGCGTAGCAATTTTTTGTAATAAAGCTCCTCGTAATCTTTAGCGTCGGTGTAGATCACCTTGAGCATATAATCATTGTCACCCGCCATTAAGTAACACTCCATCACCTGCTCAAGTTGCGCCACTGCAATCTCAAATTGTTCAAATACCGCTTCGCTTTGGTGATCTAGGCTAATGAAGATAAACGCCGTACCTTGCACGTGAAATAGGTCGCGGTTAAGTAGGCCTACAAACTCACCAAACACATCGGCATCAATTAGCGCCTTGGTGCGTCTCAGGCAGGCGGAAGGCGACAGGTTGATCTGCTCGGCCAATTCCACATTGGTTAGGCGAGCATTTTTTTGCAGGCTGTTAATGATTTTCTTATCAGTGTGATCAAGTTCTATATCAATGGTTGTATTTAGTTGCATAATTGCGCCATTATTTGAAATTATATTTCTAAATATAGGTTAATTAGTGTAAATAAAGCAAGATAATTGTTTGAAATTGCCCATAGAATGACATTATATTCACCAACTAATTAAGAGGGCAGGACTATGTTGATAGGCGTACCAAAAGAAATTAAAAACCATGAATACCGTGTCGGCATGACGCCCGCTAGTGTTAGAGAAGTGGTGCACGCAGGCCATGGGGTACTGGTTGAAACCTTGGCCGGCAGCGGCATTGGTTCCTGCGATGAAGACTATGTTGCGGCGGGTGCTGAAATCATCCCTACCGCAGCCGAAATATTTGCCCGTGCAGAAATGATTGTTAAGGTTAAAGAGCCACAAGCGGTAGAGCGGGCTATGTTGCGTCCGGATCAATTATTGTTTACCTATTTACACCTAGCGCCAGACGCGCAACAAACCGCTGAGTTGGTCGCCTCTAATGCCACCTGCATTGCTTATGAGACGATTACCAGTGCGCAGGGCGGTTTACCCTTGTTAGCGCCCATGTCTGAAGTAGCGGGGCGTATGTCTATTCAGGCTGGCGCTCACGTGCTTGAAAAGGCCCAGGGCGGCCGAGGCATGTTACTCGGCGGTGTGCCGGGTGTTGCACCGGCCAAAGTAGTGATTATAGGTGGCGGTGTGGTGGGTTCAAATGCTGCACAAATGGCCTTGGGTGCACGCGCTCAGGTGACCGTATTAGATCGTTCCACCCAGGCCTTGGCTCGTTTGGATAAAGAGTTTAACGGCGCGGTGCAAACGGTATATTCCACCCAAGACAGCCTAGAGCAGTATGTGCTCGATGCCGACTTAGTCATAGGCGGTGTGCTGATTCCGGGTGCAGAGGCGCCTAAACTAGTGACTGCGGACATGGTGAAAGCCATGAAGCCTGGTGCTGTGTTGGTTGACGTGGCGATTGATCAAGGCGGCTGCTTTGCGACCTCTAAAGCCACCACCCACGAAGATCCAACTTATGTGGTTGATGAGGTAGTGCATTATTGTGTGGCTAACATGCCAGGTGGTGTTGCCATGACCTCTACGTATGCATTAAACAACGCCACCTTGCCTTACATTCTTAAGTTGGCAAACTTGGGTTGGAAACAGGCTCTTAAACAAGATGAGCATTTTTTGGCTGGGCTTAATGTGCATGCTGGTAAGGTGACCAATGAGCATGTTGCGAAGGCGCTCGGGTACGACTATTTAGCACCACAATTTGCCGTCGCTGACGCGCCTGCACAGCTAGTCGCTTAAGTGTTACTAGCGGGTTAACCTGTATTGATTACTAAGGCCTTCTTAACCGAAGGCCTTTTTTTTACCAAAAATAAGCCTTCGTAGCTTATATAGCTTGACTATTGGGGCTTAAATACGGAAAATTCGGTCTTTTATTTTCGCCCGCATTTGCCAATTTGGTTGGCAAGAAGCCTTAATTAGGCTTTAAGTGGACAAGAATTTGTACAACAGACCTCAATGGGGTGTGTTCATTTGATAATTAATGAGGCATTTAAATGCAAGTTTCAGTTGAAGCGACTACCAGCATCGAACGACGTTTAACCGTAACTGTACCTGCTGAGCAAATTGACAGCGCAGTAGATAAGAAGGTTAACGAGACCGCAAAGACCATCCGTATTGATGGCTTTCGCCCGGGCAAAGTACCTACTAAAGTGGTAAAGAAGCGTTATGGCGCTAGCATTCGTCAGGACGTATTGGGCGATGTAATCCAGTCTAGCTACTTTGAAGCCTTACAGCAGGAAAGCATTAAGCCTGCTGGCATGCCTAACATCGAGCCAAAAGAAGACGCTGGCGAAGGTGAGTTTAGCTACACTGCAGTGGTTGAAGTTTACCCAGAGATCTCCTTGTCTGACGCGGCTGGCATTAGTGTAGATCGTTTGACGTCTAGCGTTGAAGACGCCGATGTTGATACCATGATCGAAAACTTGTTGAGCCAGCAAACACAGTGGACTGAAGTGCTACGTGCGGCCGCCGACGGCGACCAGATCAACATCGACTTTGAAGGCTACCTTGATGGCGAAGCCTTTGATGGCGGTGCCGCTCAAGGTCACGATTTGGTGTTAGGCTCTAACAGCATGATCCCAGGCTTTGAAGATGGTATTCAAGGAATGGAAGCAGGCCAAGATAAAGACATTACCGTGACTTTCCCTGCCGACTACAATGCCGCAGAATTAGCCGGCAAAGAAGCCACCTTCACTATCAAAGCCAACACCGTTAGCGAAGCTACTAAGCCTGAATTAAACGAAGAATTCTTTGCCAAGTTCAACCCTAAAGAAGAAGGCGAAGCCGGTTTCCGTGCTGAAATCAATGCCAACATGAGCCGCGAGTTAAACCAAGCGCTTAAGTCTAAGCTTAAGAACGGTTTGCTAAACGCCTACCTAGAACTAAACGAATTTGCAGTGCCTTCTGCGCTGGTTCAAGAAGAACTGGGTCGCTTAAAGCAGCAAGCCTTGCAGCAGTTTGGTGG
>DPHD01000063.1:8015-21081 GCA_003523085.1 Oceanospirillaceae bacterium
CCAATGAATTCAAAGCCGACGAAGACAAAGTCAAGGCGTTGGTTGAAGATATGGCGCAAGGTTACCAAGACCCACAAGAGTTTATCGATTATTACATGAACAACGAAGAGCAGCGCTCTCAGTTGGAAGGCGTGGTACTAGAAGACCAAGTGGTTGAGCATTTGCTTGCTGCTGCGACCATCACAGATGTTGCTGTAGACTATAAAACGGCTGTTGAGCCTGAAGGCAAAGACGTCTCTGGTGACGACCAAGAAGCCAGCGAAGAAGCCTAATTCTTTGAGGCTAGACTAGAGTCTCTTTTGGGGCTTGAACAGAAGGGCGGTATGAGTTACTTTTAGGTAATCCATACCGCTTTTTTTTGCTTTTTATTTGTTTAATAAGGCCTTTTTTGAGATTGGCACTTGGCATTTAGGTCAGGCGTCACTATATAGGGCCTGTATCGATATTTTTGTATTGGAGTCACCGCGACAATGAGTTTTTCTTTTCCTCCTCATATGGGTCAAAACAACCCCGTAATGAACCCAGGGCTTAGCCCTGAATTAGCCGCTCTAGTGCCTATGGTTGTTGAACAAACATCCCGTGGCGAGCGCTCGTATGATATTTATTCTCGCTTACTTAAAGAACGCGTCATATTTCTTGTAGGTCAAGTTGAAGACCACATGGCCAACTTAGTTGTGGCTCAGTTGTTGTTTTTGGAAGCAGAAAATCCAGACAAAGACATTCATCTGTATATTAACTCACCCGGTGGCTCTGTCACTGCGGGTATGTCCATTTATGACACCATGCAGTTCATCAAACCCGATGTGAGCACCATGTGTATTGGTCAAGCAGCCAGCATGGGTGCCTTGTTGTTAACCGGTGGTGCCGAAGGCAAGCGTTATTGTTTGCCTAATTCACGTATGATGATTCACCAGCCATTAGGCGGCTACCAAGGCCAAGCCACGGACATTGAGATTCATACCAAAGAAATTCTTAACATTCGCGATAAGTTAAACCGCATCATGGCGCAACACACAGGCCAGGACTTGGAGACTATTGCCGCAGACACTGACCGTGATAACTTTATGGAAGGGTCTGAGGCAGCGGCGTATGGTTTAATAGACACGGTATTGGATAAACGCCCAGTATAAGTCGGGCTAAATTTTTTGTTTTAGCAGCCGATAATATACACTAAGCGCAACACCTTGCGTCTACCATTGTAGGCGCTACAATAGACAAAACATTCAGCCCCAGCGTATGCGCGGGGCAACAACATGGGTAACACTATGAGCAGCGAAAAAGACGGCACTGGCGAAGGTAGCGGTAAACTACTTTACTGTTCCTTCTGTGGCAAAAGCCAAAACGATGTACGCAAGCTAATTGCGGGGCCTTCAGTATTCATTTGTGATGAATGTGTGGACCTGTGTAACGACATCATTAGGGAAGAAATATTAGATCAGCAACAGCCTGAATCCGATGACCATTTGCCTACACCTAAAGAAATTCGAGCGGCCCTAGAAGAGTATGTAATTGGCCAAAAGCGTGCAAAGATGGTATTAGCCGTTGCCGTATATAACCACTACAAACGCCTAAACTACTCGGCCGGCAAAGACGACGTTGAGTTGGGCAAAAGTAACATTCTGTTAATCGGGCCTACGGGCAGCGGTAAAACCCTGTTAGCTGAGACTTTGGCGCGTTTGTTAAACGTACCTTTTACTATTGCCGATGCAACCACCTTAACCGAAGCCGGTTATGTGGGTGAAGACGTTGAAAACATCATTCAAAAGTTATTGCAAAAATGCGATTATGACGTCGATAAGGCCCAGCGTGGTATTGTTTACATTGACGAAATCGACAAAATTTCTCGCAAATCCGATAATCCATCGATCACCCGTGACGTATCTGGCGAAGGCGTGCAGCAAGCGTTACTGAAGCTCATTGAAGGCACGGTTGCATCGGTACCGCCACAAGGTGGTCGTAAGCATCCTCAGCAAGAATTTTTGCAGGTTGATACCAGTAACATCCTGTTTGTCTGTGGCGGCGCTTTTGCCGGTCTTGATCAAGTTATTCGTGACCGTACCGAGAAGAGCAGCATTGGTTTCTCTGCTTCCGTGCAGAGTAAAGACGACAGCAAGAGTTTTGGCCAGCTATTACACTCTGTAGAAGCCGAAGACTTAGTCAAGTTTGGTTTGATTCCGGAATTTGTGGGACGTTTACCCATGATTGCAACACTTGAAGAGTTGGATGAAACTGCATTGGTGCAGATTTTAACCGAACCAAAGAACTCCCTCACCAAGCAATACCATAAGTTGTTTGAGATGGAAGGTGTTGAAATAGAGTTCCGTGAAGAAGCCCTAAAAGCGGTCGCCCAAAAGGCCATGGAACGCAAAACCGGCGCCCGTGGCTTACGATCTATACTGGAGTCGGTGTTATTGCCGACCATGTATGAGTTACCCGATCAATCCGAGGCTATCAAAGTGGTCGTTAATGAGCAGTGCATTATTGGCGACAGTGATCCACTGGTGGTATTGGATAGCCAAGAACTACCCCAAGCCGCATCAGACGAGTAACGTCTGCCGTTGAAAAAAACCACCTTAGGGTGGTTTTTTTTGCTTCATTTTCAACAAAGGCTTGTATTTCGACCCGCTGTCCGCATTTAATGAACTATACCTTCACTTCGCAAGCCATCGCGACCGTTAGCCTATAGGATTTTCTATGACTCAATGCCTTCCTCTTATTCCTCTGCGTGATGTGGTGGTTTACCCACACATGGTTATTCCTTTGTTTGTAGGGCGTCAAAACTCCATAGACGCGCTAGAGCACGCCATGGCAGCCGAAAAGGCCATCGTCGTGGTGGCGCAAAAAAATGCCACGGTTGACGAACCCAAGGTTGCAGACTTATTTGCAGTGGGCACCTCTGCACGTATTTTACAGCTTCTCAAATTGCCCGACGGTACCGTTAAAGTATTAGTCGAAGGTGAACACCGCGTGGCTATCGGAGAAGTGGCAGAACAAGACGGCTTCTTTACCGCCCAAGTTGAGGCCATTGACGACGCAGCGTTACCCGAAGGCGAACGCAAAGCCTTAGCTCATACCTTAATGGCTCAGTTTGAGCAGTACGTTAAATTGAGTAAAAAAATATCCAACGATGTGATGTCATCTATTACCAACATAGATGACCCTAGCCGCTTGGCCGACACCATTGCCTCTCAAATGAGTTTAAAACTAGAAGAGAAGCAAAATTTACTCGAAATGGGCGATCTGAGCCAACGCTTAGAGCATCTCATGGCGCAAATGGAAGGTGAGATCGACTTGGTTAAAGTTGAAAAACGCATCCGCGGTCGGGTTAAAAAACAAATGGAAAAAAGTCAGCGAGAGTATTACCTCAACGAGCAGATTAAGGCCATTCATAAGGAATTGGGCGACATTGATGAAGCCGCGCCTAACGACATGGAAGAGTTGCAGAATAAAATTGACGCAGCGGGTATGCCAACTGAAGCTAAGGACAAAGCTCAAGCTGAGCTTAATAAGCTTAAAATGATGCCACCGATGTCTGCAGAAGCGACCGTGGTGCGTAGTTACATCGATTGGATGGTCACCATACCATGGAAGAAGAAGAGTCGTCTGAAGCATGATTTAGCCAAAGCTTCAGCTATATTGGAAGAAGATCATTACGGACTTACCGAAGTCAAAGAACGTATTTTGGAGTATTTAGCCGTTCAGCAGCGGGTTAAAAAGGTTAAAGGCTCGATTTTATGTTTGGTTGGTCCTCCAGGAGTGGGCAAAACCTCCTTGGGTAAGTCAATTGCTCGCGCCACCGGTCGTCAGTATGTGCGTATGGCCCTAGGTGGCGTGCGAGATGAAGCCGAGATTCGCGGGCATCGTCGCACCTATATTGGTTCTTTGCCAGGTAAGCTGGTACAGAAAATGTCTAAGGTGGGGGTCAATAATCCGCTATTCTTATTGGACGAAATCGATAAGATGGGCATGGATAATCGTGGCGATCCGGCCTCGGCTCTACTCGAAGTACTCGACCCGGAACAAAACAACAGTTTTAACGACCACTATTTAGAAGTCGATTATGACCTTTCCAGTGTCATGTTTGTGTGTACGTCTAATTCCATGAATATTCCAGGCCCGTTGTTGGACCGCATGGAAGTAATCCGTATTCCAGGCTATACCGAAGATGAAAAACTAAGCATCGCCAGACGCTACTTGTTACCTAAGCAGCTTGCGGCCAACGGCTTGTCACCTACGGAAATGGACTTGGCCGACTCTGCCATCGTAGATTTAGTGCGCTATTACACCCGCGAAGCAGGTGTGCGTAGTTTAGAGCGCGAAATTGCAAAAATTTGCCGCAAGGTTGTTAAAGAACAGTTGCTAGCTGGTTTTAAAACCTCGGGCGCAGGCCCCACTAAGGTCGTCAATTCAGAAAACTTAGAGGTTTATTCTGGTGTCCATAAGCACAGCTTTGGCGAGGCTGATGTAGATGATCGTGTTGGCCATGTGAATGGTTTGGCATGGACCTCTGTGGGTGGCGACATATTAACCATAGAAGCGGCTGTAGTGCCTGGTAAGGGTCGTTTAGTAAAAACGGGATCCTTGGGTGACGTAATGCAGGAATCCATTCAGGCAGCTTTAACGGTAGTCAGGGGCCGGGCGTCTGGATTAGGCATTAAGGCCGACTTCCATGAAAAGTGTGACATGCACATACATGTACCCGAAGGCGCGACACCCAAAGATGGTCCAAGTGCGGGTGTTGGTATGTGTACCGCGCTGGTTTCAGTGCTTACCGGCATTCCTGTAAGGGCCGATGTTGCCATGACCGGCGAGATCACTTTACGCGGCCAAGTTCTGCCTATTGGCGGTTTAAAGGAAAAATTATTGGCGGCCCATCGAGGCGGAATAAAAACAATTATCATCCCAGAAGAGAATGAAAGGGACTTAAAAGAGATTCCAGACAATATAAAAGCTGATTTATCGATAAAACCTGTGAAATGGATAGACGAGGTACTCGATTTGGCCTTACAATTCGCACCGACGCCGATTAATGTGCCCGAAAGCGAATTAGTGGCCGAATCTGTCAAAGATTCGTCAACCCAAGACGCTATAAGTACCCATTGATCAATTAGGCAGGATATTTTCAAAGCCTTGCTTGACAAGGCTTTGCGCAAGTTGGTATAAATTGACTCTCAACTTTTTCAGTTGAAATCACAACACCAATAAAAAAAAGATCTGCTGGAGCAGGTTTTCTAACATACATATATACAAAAGGGGATTAACGTGAATAAATCTGAACTGATTGAAGCTATCACAGCCGATGCTGATCTTTCAAAAGCTGCTGCTGGACGTGCACTAGACGCCGTTATCGGTGCTGTAACGGGTGCACTTAAAGATGGCGAATCTGTTTCTTTGGTAGGTTTTGGTACTTTTTCTGTGAAAGCACGCGCTGCACGCACAGGCCGTAACCCACAAACTGGCGCAGCCATTCAAATTGCTGCTGCAAACATTCCTAGCTTTAAAGCGGGTAAAGCGCTAAAAGACGCCGTCAACTAAGACTGGTTGTTAACCAATTAAAAACCAAGTGCCTAACCTTGCTTTGTTTTTTAAGTGATCAAAAACGCATTCCATTGAATGCGTTTTTTGTTTGTAGAACCTTAATAGATAGCCATATCGGCTGTAGAAGTTACATATAATGCTGCAAAATATTAGAGACAACTCAAAAGGAATTATCTCCAAGATATTGGTGAGTCTTATCGCCTTTACCTTTGTCATTTGGGGAGCTGAAGCCCTATTTGATTTTTCTTCAGACGCCTCAGCACCCGCTGAAGTTAATGGTGAAGAAATCTCCATTCAAGAACTGTTGCAAACATCTGAACTCCAGCGACGTCAAATTCTTGCCAACAACCCAGATATCGATCCAGTAACACTCGACCAGCAAGCGATTCAAGCGGCGGCCTTACAACAGCTAATTGCACAAAAAATATTACTTCAATACACACAAAACAATGACCTAGAATTGTCTGATGCCAGTGTTGATCAAATGATATTGCAATCTGAAGACTTTCAAGTTGATGGTACTTTTGACCGTGAACTATTTGAATCACTGTTACGTAACTTTGGTTTAACCCCTACCACTTATCGCCAACAGTTAAAACGTGGCAATTTAATTGGTCAGGTGCAGCAAGCTGTGTCCGGTAGCGCCTTTACTCTTGAATCTAATGCCAACTTAGTAGCCCAGCTGGATGGTCAAACTCGAAACATCGCGGTATTAACCATGCCACTTGCCATTGAAATGCTCAAAGTGACAATGGGCGAGCAAGAAATTAGCGACTTTTACCAAACCAATAAGCAACAGTTTAAAACACCAGAACAAGTTCGTGTGAGTTATGTTAGTTTGAATAAAAGTGATTTTTACGATCAAGTCACTGTCAGTGAAGCCGACCTAAAAGCTGCTTATCAGGACTCAATAGACCAGGTGCTGAACCGCTCAGAAATTGAAGCCTCACACATGCTGTTTGTTGTTAACGAATCGCAAGACTCTGCCCAAGCCATGGCCTTGGCCGAAACGGCATATCAGTTGTTGCAACAAGGCCAGGGTTTTGCTGATGTAGCCAAACTTCATTCGCAAGATGATAGTACGGCGGCAGACGGTGGCTATATTGGATTGTTGGCCAAAGGTGAGTTTGGAGAGGCCTTTGATAACGCCTTATTTGACCTTCAGTCAGGCACTTACAGCGCTCCTGTAGAAACTGGTTTTGGCGTGCAAATAGTATATGCTCATGCAGCGGATGCGGCCCAACAACCCAGCTTTGAAGAACAAAAGCCCAGCCTTATTTTGGCGCTTAAACAAGCCGGTGCAGAAAGCTTATTTGTCGCCGCTAGTGAGATTATGGCCGACATCGCCTTTTCTTCACCCGATTTGTTAGAAGTGGCTGATGCCCTTGCAGTGGGCGTTGAGCAAAGTGGTTTGTTTGATCGTCGTGGCGGTATCGGCGTTGCCGAACATGACCGCGTGGTGAGTGCAGCCTTTAGTGATGAAGTGCTGCTTGATGGCAACAACTCTAACGTCATTGAGCTCAGCTCTGACCAGTTAGTTGTACTGCGAGTGGCTGAGCATAATCAGCCGGCCGAGCAACCCTTGGAAGACGTGATGGTTGATATTACTAAACAGCTCGTGAGTCAGAAAGCAGCCACTGCACTAAATGCTAAAGCCAATGATTACCTGCAACAATTGCAGCAAGGCGCAGACGTGCAAAACATCGCCACCCAAGAAGCGTTAAGCTGGCAACAGTTTGATCAAGTGGTACGTGGCTCGACTTTGGTAAATAGCTTATTGGTTCAGTCGGCATTCCGTTTGCCACGACCAGAAGCTGGCCACCAATATGGCTTGGCGCCGAGTTACAACGGTGATATAAGCCTAATTCAGCTACAGTCAGTTGCAGATGCCGACCCAGCGGCACAAACGGCTGACCAGCGCGCTGCACTCATTGCAGCACTGGCACGCTTGCAAGGGCAGGCCGATGTTGCCTTGTTAGAGCAGTCCTTAACTGATCAGGCGGTTATTGAAACCTTTTAGTTTACAGTTAAGTTTCTAACATAAAAAAGGCAGCCTAGGCTGCCTTTTTTAGTGCTTTAACTGTTGCACAATTACATGTCTTTAACTGCGTAAATACCATCGACATTGCGGAAGTAACCTTGGTAATCCATACCAAAGCCGTAGACGAAACGATCTTCTACATCTAGTCCGATAAAGTCGGGCACATAGTCGACCTTACGGTCATGTACCTTATTCAGTAGGGCTGCAGCATAAACCTTTTTAGCACCAGCTTCTTCTAAGTATTCACAAATAGCGGCTAAGGTATGGCCTTCGTCATAAATATCATCCACCACCAGTACCGTACGACCAGTGATGTCATAGCTAGGTCGGGCTAACCAAGACAGGTTGGTACCCACGGTCTTTTTACCATAGCGGGTGGCGTGTAAATAGTCTGTCTCGAGAGGGAACTGCAGCTTAAGCAACAATTGAGCCATGGGGATCATGCCACCATTGAGCACGCACAACACTAATGGCATGTCCTTGGACATGGTAGCCGTAATTTCTTGGGCCATGGTGGTGATGCTGTCGGCGATGGTTTCACCGCTTACTAGTAAATCCGCTTGAGAGTGAACTGAGACAGCTTCTGCATATGTGATGGTCATAATAATGCCTTGCAAAAGCCAATCATTATAACGCAAAAAAATAGGTTTTTTATAAAAATCATTTAGACTAAAAGATGAGCAGTCAGAAGCTATAAATATGGGGTAGAATAGGTAACACAATAGAAATTCGCTAGAGTTTGATTTATGAACACCGATATTAATCACATCCTTGTGAATGGCGCGCAGATAGCATTTAACAAAATGAGACGGGCTCAGTCCTTTAATGCGCGCTTGTACTATTACGCAGAAATTGGCGTTTACTTAGAGGTTTCCTTGTCTCACGGCGCTGGTATAACGCCAGAAAGCCACGATCAAATTCAAGAAATCTATAAGCAGGCGACATACTTTCACATGGGCGAAAATAAACGTTCTCGTCTTGCTGGCTAATGATGCAAGAGTTGACCGATCCTGCCAACTTTAGTATTGATGAATACCTAAAGCAGCTACCGCTACGTCCAGGTGTATACCGCATGCTGGACGCGCAGGGTGCCGTGCTTTACGTTGGCAAAGCGGTGAGTTTAAAAAACCGCGTTAGTAGCTATTTTAGAGGCAAGAGTCACAATACCAAAACCCAGCTAATGGTGGCCAAAGTAGCCACCATAGAAATCACCGTGACCCACAGTGAAAGCGAAGCCTTGCTGCTGGAAAATACCCTCATCAAGCGTTTGAAGCCGCCCTATAACATTTCCTTGCGAGATGACAAGTCATACCCCTATATTTATATCTCTGACCAGCACAGCTACCCGGCAATGCAATACGTGCGAGGCGGAAAAAGTCGAAAGGGTCGGTTTTTTGGCCCCTATACCAGCGCCGGCGCGGTTAGAGAAAGCCTTAATTTGATGCAACGTATTTTTCGCATACGTCAATGCGAAGATGCTTTTTTTGCCAACCGCACTAGGCCTTGTTTACAGTTTCAAATTGGCCGTTGTAGCGGGCCCTGTACCGGTGAAATTAGTGCTGATGATTATGCCGCTGACCTACGTCATGCGACTTTGTATCTGGAAGGAAAAAACCAACAGTTATTGGACGAAGTGAGTCAACAAATGCATACGGCTGCCGAACAGTTAAAGTTTGAATCCGCCGCACAACTTAGGGATCAGTTAGGATTTTTACGCCAAGTTCAGGAGCAGCAGCATGTGGTTTCTAAACGCGGTAATTTAGATATATTTGCGGCGGCTGCCACACAAGCTGGCCTGTGTATTCACCAGCTAATGGTGCGTGCTGGACGCGTTATCGGCAGCAAAAACTTTTACCCAAAGCTCGGTTTAGAAGACGAGCCGGCGATGATGTTATCTGCTTTTTTGGGTCAATATTACTTATCCGGCCGTCATCGGGACGTGCCCGATGAAGTCATCGTCAGCGATGCCCAGGAAGATCAGCAAATCATTGCCATAGCCATCGCCAACAAGGTGGAACATGGCTTTCGTATCATTAGTAAGGTTAGGGGGCATAGGGCCCAATGGTTGCGTTTAGCTCAAACCAATGCTGACCAAGCGTTATTGAGCTATGTGGCTAACAAACAGACCCAAATCACACGCTTTGCAGCCTTGCAAGAAGCCTTAGATTTGCCACAAATGCCGGAGCGGTTGGAGTGTTTTGACATTAGTCACTCTAGTGGCGAGGCAACCGTAGCCTCCTGCGTAGTGTTTGATCAGGGTGGGCCTAAAAAATCTGATTATCGCACCTTTAACATCGAGGGCATTACCCCGGGCGACGACTATGCCGCCATGACGCAAGCCATTACACGACGTTATACACGACTCAAAGAGAACCAAGGGGTCATGCCAGACATTCTTATTGTTGATGGCGGCAAAGGCCAACTTACCCAGGCGACCAAGGTGTTATCCGAATTACAGTTACATGACTTGTTTGTGTTGGGTGTGGCAAAAGGCGAAACCCGAAAAGCCGGTTTTGAACGTCTCTTTAATGGCTGGACAGGGCAGGAAATTGTGTTGCCGTCTGAGTCGGCGGCATTACATTTATTACAACACATTCGCGATGAAAGCCACCGTTTCGCCATAACGGGTCACCGCGCACGTCGCAATAAAAAGCGCACCCAATCAAATCTACAACAAATTGACGGGGTCGGGCCCAAGCGCCGGCAAGCGTTGTTACAACATTTTGGTGGTATACAAGATGTGACCAAGGCCAGTGTTGATGAGTTGGCCAAAGTAAAAGGTATTAGTATAGAAATGGCAGACATGATCTATCGTTCTTTACGGGGTGAAGAAGGATAGGCTAAAATGGCGTTTCTATATTGTAGTAAGAACTCAAGCGGTTGATTATGTTAAACATTCCAAATTTGCTCACCTTATTTCGCTTGGCCCTAATTCCGTTTATTTTACTGGCGTACTATTGGCCCTCAGAAAGTAGATATGTTTGGGCGGCAGGGCTATTTGCGTTAGCAGCAGCCACCGACTGGTTGGATGGTTACTTAGCCAGAAAATTAAATCAAACTACCGCTTTTGGTGCTTTTTTAGACCCCGTGGCCGACAAAATCACTGTGGCTGTAGCGCTTGTGGCTTTGGTGGAGTCCTACTCTGAAGTGTGGTTAACCTTGCCAGCCATTGTTATCATCAGCCGTGAAATTGTTATTTCCGCCTTACGTGAGTGGATGGCAGAAACCGGCAAGAGCGCACATGTCGCCGTGTCTTACATCGGTAAAGTTAAAACCACCATGCAGATGGGCTCTATTGTTTTCTTGTTGGCCACACCTCCAGGCACACTTGTGTCTATGATTGGTCTAGTTATGCTATACGTGGCGGCAGCGCTGACCCTTTGGTCGATGGTGCTTTATCTTTCTGCAGCTTGGACCCAGTTAAAAAAGGGGATGACCGCCTGATGGTTAAATCTACCGCAATTCGCGTGATGTTGGTCGATGACCATGAAATTGTACGCGTTGGTTTTAAGCGTTTGATAGAAACTTCCGATGACATTGTGGTCATTGCCGAGGCTAGCACCGGTGAAGAAGCTTACACACTGGTGCAGGATATCAATCCAGATGTGACCATCATGGACATCAATATGCCTGGCATCGGTGGCCTCGAAGCCATCAAACGTATCTGTAAGCGTAACCCAAAAGCCAAGGTGATTGCCTTAACGGTACACGAGACGGAACCATTTCCAACGCGGGTATTAGAAGCGGGCGCTCAAGCTTATCTAAGTAAGCGTTGTGCGCCACAGGAACTGATTCAAGCGGTGAGAAAAATCCATAAAGGCGGCACTTACATTTCCGCCCGTGTGGTTAAGGAAATGAGAAAGACGCCGGGTACCCAAGATACCGCCTTAAGTTGTTTAAGTGCTCGCGAATTTCAAGTGTTCTCGCTGCTTGCAGAAGGGCGTACACCCATGGAAATTAGTGAAGCGATGAACCTTAACCACAAAACCATCCATAGCCATCGCGCTAACATCATGAAAAAACTCAAGCTAGAAAATCACGCGAGTATCGTTCACTTTGCTGTGCTGCAAGGTATTATCGAGGCTTAGACCCTTAGTTTTGAGCGTATCACACCGGTTTGCGGCTCACGCCAATACCAAACAATATAGCCAATAGGGCGATCATGTCGTGCCAAATCACGGTCTCACCCAATACCAACGCGCCAGCAAAGTAGGCGACGACCGGTATGAGGTAGTTTATATTTGACAAAAATGTAGGTCCCGCACGGCGTATTAATACAAAAAATATGGCCGCTGCCACCCCCGTAGGAAATACCCCTAACCAAAGGGTCGTCATAAGGCTCAATTGATTCACCTGAGGCCAGTCGATCTGCAGTACTGAAGGCCATAAAATCAAACTGATAAGCGCAGCACACAAAGTAACACCGGTACTGACCACGGTCGAACTGTAGGTGGGCAAGCGACGAGCGACTATGGTGTTTGTGGCGTAGAGCACAGCCGCAGACAGCACCAGTAAACAACCAATCAGGCTGTTTTGTGAGCCTAGTATGGTAGGCCCCAAGATAAGGCCAATACCCGTGATACCCAAAACAAACCCCAATAATTTGTTGCGGTTGAGGTTTTCGCCAGTAATAAAAAAATGCGCCAGAATTAATGTCATTAATGGCATGATCGCCATCAGCAAGCCTGCCATGCCAGAGGTGACCAAGAGCTGGCCTTTGGCGATAAACCAAAATGGCAACACATTACCTAACAAACCCATGATCATAAAATGTAACCATGCTACCGGGTTTAACGGTAAACGTTTGCCTTTAGCGAGCATAAACGCCAGCAGTACCGCAGCACCAATCGACAGACGCAACACCACAACTTGGTCTGGGGTGAAGGCACGCAAACTAACGTTGATAGCAATAAAAGAAGTTCCCCATAGCGCCACCAAGCCAAATAGCAGTAGCCAGTTAATCCGTTGTTCAAACTGCATTGATTGTACTCCTTGTGACTGAGTGACGCGTGTTAGATATGCAACGCCAGCATACGGGCCATGTGTTAGATTGCAATTAAAATCGTCGACAATTGAGTGTAGATATAGATGGTCATTTTAAAATTTAACATAATATACATTATGCGAAGTTAATTAGTGGCGTAATACGCCCGGAAGATGGTCACATAACAATCAGATAGGTATAATTTGAGCCATGCTAGAAATTAAACAACACCAGGTCCCCAGCAGTTTAAACTGTCCGGTTCACGAACGGCTTAAACAGGCTCGTATCCAATGCAATATTTCGCAACGTAGTTTGGGCATTGCCGCCGGCATCGATACGGCATCAGCCAGTGCCCGTATGAATCAATATGAACGCGGTAAGCATGTGCCTGATTATGACACCCTTTGTAAGCTTGCTCAGGTGCTGGGCGTGCCTGTACCTTATTTTTATGCCAATGATGATGAAGCTGGTTTTATGCTCGACATGGCACGCCTGTCTGATGA
>DPHD01000063.1:21396-36516 GCA_003523085.1 Oceanospirillaceae bacterium
TACCGTACATCCTGTACATCGCCGCTCCATGACATCCATGTCACCGCGGCATACCGTACATCCTGTACATAAAAAAGCCAGCCGATGTAAACATGGGCTGGCTTTAGTTGTCGCTGCTGAGGTTTATTTGGCGTTTGTCGCCGCAGCTGCGTCCACTGCCATAAACTGGCGTAAAAGCTTAATGCCATAGGCAGACAGCCCAACGCAAGCAAAAACAACAGAAAGGCTCGCAGCCAAAGCAATAGTCGTGTAAGTGTCAATCATAATGACCTCCCAAGTAAGTGTAGTAATTGGCGAGGATTATACCTACAAAAATATCTATAATACAGTCAAATAGTGGTCGAAATAACCAGTATTTGATGACTTAATAAGCCGGTCACGCAAGCACTTAATGTGGCTTGTTAATTTAGGCTATAACGGTGTACATATTGACCGTTGGCGAGGGTGAACAGCGCTTCAATGCCTGCGTGCTGTACAGGCTCAGCGTTGTCAGCGGCACAAAGGTTTTGCTGCGATACATAGGATTCGTGATCACTGCCATCGGTCAGCAGGTGGTAAAACGGTTGCTTTTTTTCAATGGGAGGTTGGCCCAAACTAGACATCGCCTTACAGGCTTCCTGGTACCAATGCTCATCAAGGGAATATTCAAAATCAACATCAAACACTACCCCACGAAAGCCATAGTGCTTATGCTCCACGACCTGGCCGATATTGAATAGTGCATGGGTTGTTTGCATCTAGAAGGCTTGCTCATTGGTTAGGTATATAACCCAGTATACGCCCTTTACTTCGCTCAATACAGTTGCATATTAAGCTTGTGCCCACTGGCCATCCTTGATCGAGATCAATCACAGCCTTGAAAAACCCATAATCAGCCCAATTATAGTAATAAGCATTAAGATAAGTGGTTGTAAATGTTGAAATTTACAAATTATTGCGTAAATTACCTAGCATCTGCGGCTAGTTAGATTACAATAATCGACATTGATATATTGAGGATAGTACTTATGCAAGACCAAGTTCAGTTTACCAGCACTTCACGCGAGTCTGTGTTAGCCACTAATAAGGTATTACGCAACACCTACGCCCTACTTTCTATGACGTTGATTTTTAGCGCCGTCACAGCCACCATTGCCATTGCTTCAAACGCGGCCCCAGTTAACTTCATTGTGCAGCTGGTGGTTTTGCTTGGAACTTTATTTGCCTTGAACAAGTTTCAAAATTCAGTCTGGTCTATCCCTTTAGTATTCTTCTTTACTGGTTTCCTCGGCTATACTGCAGGCCCTATTGTTAACTTTTACTTAGGTATGGCCAACGGTGGCGATATTGTTACCACTGCCCTAGCCATGACTGGCATTACCTTCCTGGGCCTATCAGCCTATGCCGTTTCAAGCCGTAAAGACTTTAGCTTTATGGGTGGCTTTTTGATGATTGGCCTGATCCTTGTAATCGTGGCTTCAATCGCTAATATCTTCTTCGCCATCCCAGCACTGTCCCTAGTGATTAGTGCCGTAGGCGTGTTGGTATTTTCTGGCTTCATCTTGTACGACACTAGCCGCATGGTTAACGGTGGCGAAACCAACTACGTGATGATGACCGTGAGTTTGTACCTTAATATCTACAACCTGTTTATGATGTTGCTACATCTAACAGGCGCCTTTAGTGGCGACGATTAATAGCCACTTGATTCAGCAACCTGAATTCGGAGCCCCGCCTTTTGGCGGGGTTTTTGTATATGCCTAATACCACATGCTTAAACAGCCCTACTAGCCTCTCCTACTGCATAGTCGTTCGCTGCAGCCCTAACCAACAAAGCCAATCCTTGTCTGCACTACAGTTTACCCAAGAGCTCTTAGCCCAGGGCCATCGTGTGATGCGCGTGTTCTTTTACCAACAGGCGGTGCTTATTGCTTCTAGCCTCACTGTAGTGCCTC
Organism: Oceanospirillaceae bacterium; assembly: GCA_003523085.1. GTDB lineage: Bacteria > Pseudomonadota > Gammaproteobacteria > Pseudomonadales > Balneatricaceae > Njordibacter. The sequence goes on from DPHD01000063.1 coordinate 23,331, forward strand.
AAGATGAGGCTAGCCTAACGCTTCAGTGGCAAACCCTCGCCCAAGAACATGAGCTAGAATTAGGCGTATGTATAGCCGGCGCTTTGCACAATGGTATCGTTAACCCCCAAGAACGCGAACGCTATCAATTGGAGGCCGCAAATTTAACCCAAGGTTTTCAATTGGTGGGTTTAGGTCAGCTTGCTGCAGCCAGTGCTGAGTGTGATCGCCTAGTCAGTTTTGGAGCTTGATGTATGTCGTGTTTAATTAGCCTAACCCAATCACCGTACGGCTCTCGCTCTGCTAAGGAATCCTTAGATGCTGCTCTAGTATTGGCGGCATTTGAGCAAAACCCGGGCTTACTGTTTATTGATAACGGGGTACTGCAGTTATTGCCCAAGGGCCAGCAACCCTCACCTCACAAACACATTGGCAAAATCATCAACGCCTTAGAAATGTACGACATTCACGAACTTTGGGTAGAAACTGAATCCCTGCAAGAGCTTGGTTTACAGGCATCGCAGCTATCTCAGCCTGTTAAACTCATAGGCCGCCAACAATTGTCTGAACTTTGGTCGAACTATGACCAGCACTTGGTGTTTTGATTATGGCTATATTGCATATTGTATCCACTCACCTAACAGCCCAGGCCTTGGCAAAGCTTGAACAACGCAGTCACCTAGACGATGGCTTTGTATTGATGGATGATGGCGTTTATAACATCTTAGTGCTGGGTGCTAACACCCTTAGTGGGCGTGATGTATATTTAATACATCAACATGCCTTACACAGGGGCTTAGACGGGGTTGCGTTTAACGCCGAGCAGATCGATATGGCGCAGTTGGTGGCGTTGACCGTGCGCTACAGTTCGTCTATGAGTTGGTAATATGGATTTGGCAACCGATAAGGATGGCTATCTAAAGCACTTAGGCGATTGGAACCCTGAGGTCGCCGCATGGCTGGCCCAAAGCGTAGGCGTTGCGCTAACTGACGAGCACTGGGAAGTGATCCATGCCTTGAGGGCGTTTTATGAGGATACAGGCGTATCCCCTGCCATGCGTATCTTGGTAAAAATTGTCAAACAAAAAGTCAGTGTTGATAAAGGCAACAGCATTCACCTGCTGACATTATTCCCCGATAGCCCGGCAAAGTTGGCGTCCAAAATTGCGGGCTTACCAAGACCAACTAACTGTTTGTAAGCACTTCTACGCCGCCCATATAGGGTACTAACGCATCGGGCACCACCACACTGCCGTCTTGGCGTTGGTAGTTTTCTAGAATTGCCAGTAAAGTGCGGCCTACGGCTAAACCCGAGCCGTTAAGGGTGTGTAATAATTCCGGCTTGCCAGTTTCTGGGTTGCGCCAGCGGGCCTGCATGCGACGCGCCTGAAAGTCACCCATATTAGAGCATGATGAAATCTCTCGATACTTGTCTTGGCCCGGTAACCACACTTCGAGGTCGTAGGTCTTAATGGCTGAGAAACCGAGGTCGCCACCGCACAAAATAACTTTACGGTAAGCTAGACCCAAACCCTTGAGTATCGCTTCTGCATGGCCAGTAAGTTCCTCTAAAGCCGCTGTAGACTCTGTGGGTTTAACCATCTGTACCATTTCTACTTTTTCAAACTGATGCTGGCGTACCAAACCTCGCGTATCTCGGCCATGGCTACCCGCTTCACTACGAAAACATGGTGTATGGCAGGTGTAGCGCATGGGTAATAGGTTGGCGTCAATAATTTGATCGCGCACTAGGTTGGTGACCGGCACTTCGGCCGTCGGAATAAGGTAAAGGTCACGTTCGCCAGGTACCTTAAATAAATCTTCTTCAAACTTAGGTAATTGGCCCGTGCCACGTAAAGAATCGGCGTTAACCAAATAAGGTACGTAGACCTCTTCGTAGCCGTGATCATTGATGTGGCTGTTAAGCATGTACTGAATCAAGGCGCGATGCAAACGTGCTAATTGGCCCTTGAGCACCATAAAGCGCGCGCCCGTCACTTTGATCGCAGCAGGAAAATCTAAGCCCCCTAGACCTTCACCCAAATCCACATGATCCTTAACGGTAAAATTAAACTGGGGTTTATCACCCCATACCAACACTTCTTGGTTGTCGTCTTCGTCCGCACCTTCTGGCACACTGTCATGGGGAATGTTGGGCATTTCCATAAACATGTTGTTGAGGTTGTCTTGTACCACTTTTAACTGAGCTTTTTTGTCATCCAGCTGGGCACCAAAGGCGCTCACTGCAGCCATAATCTCTGTTGTGTCTTGGCCTTGGGCCTTAAGCTTGCCAATTTGTTTAGAGGTGGAGTTACGTTCGCTCTGTAGATTTTCAGTGTCAATTTGTAACTGCTTACGAGACTCTTCTAGCTGATTTAGGGCAGCTACGTTGAGTGTAAAACCTTTCTTTACTAACTTGTCGGCCACTTCTTGTGGCGTATTTCGAACCAATTTCTGGTCTAACATGGAGGGATCCTAATTAATTAACTCAAAGCCAACGGCCAAGACTCATGCCTACAAATGCACCGAATAAGCCAAACGCAACATTGGCAATAATGTTACTCAAGGCCAACATCCAATAGCCCTGCTCCATCAGGCGCAAACTGTCTAATGAAAACGTAGAAAAGGTGGTAAAGGCGCCTAACAGCCCAATCATGATAAATGGGCGCCAGGTCTCGGCTAACATGCCTTTTTCTGTGATCAACACATACACCAAACCTAAACATAAGGAGCCCAGGGAGTTGGCCAAAAAGATGGCGACCGGAAAGCGGCCATTATAAAGTGTGCTTATCCACTGCTGTAAACCAAACCGGCCCAAGGCACCAAGTGCACCGCCGCAAGCAATTGCTAATAACTGCGCCACTTTATAATTCTCCATAGTACTACTATCGGGCCACATTATAGCCTACTAAAGAGGCTATTTATAACGCTGCTGGTCACTAATTTGATTGAGTTTAGCCAGTTTTTCTAACTTTTCTCCAATCTTGCCTTCCAGCCCGCGATCCGATGGTTGGTAAAGTACGTGATGAGCCAATGGTTCTGGCAGGTAGCTCTCACCAGCCGCAAATGCCATGGGTTCAAGGTGCGCATAACGATAGTCGTCACCGTGGCCCATGGATTTGGCTAGCTGCGTGGGAGCATTACGTAAATGGTTGGGGACTTCATAACCCGGTTCTTCTCTGGCTAACTTCATGGCGGCTTTAAAGGCGGTGTCCACGGCATTGCTTTTGGCCGCGCAAGCGCAGTAGACGGCCGCGTGGGCAATGGCTCGATTGCCTTCAGCAGGTCCAACCCGCTCAAACACCTGCCAAGCATTAACGGCCACTTGCAGCGCCCGTGGATCGGCATTGCCAATGTCTTCTGAGGCAATGGCTAACAGGCGCCTAGCAATGTATAACGGGTCACAACCGGCATCAAACATGCGAGCGAGCCAATATAGCGCGCCACTAGGGTCAGATCCACGCACTGACTTATGAAACGCGGAAATTTGGTCATAAAAGATATCGCCGCCTTTATCAAAGCGTTTGGGGCTGGTTTGTAACACGTGCTCCAGCACCGTGTTATCAATCACCTGTTGTGCGCCAACGGTTTGCGCTAGGTCGCTAGCAATCTCCAGAAGATTTAACAGGCGACGGGCATCGCCGTCGGCCGCTTGTACCAATAACCGTTGTTGTGGTTCTTCAATGCTGATATTGAGTTTGCCCAGGCCGCACTCTTCATCGGCTAAGGCTTGTTTTAGCAGTTGACGGAGTTCATCCTCGCTGAGGGGCTTGAGGATATAAACCCGAGCGCGCGACATAAGCGCATTGTTGAGTTCAAAGGCTGGGTTTTCGGTAGTGGCGCCTACAAAAATAAAGGTGCCGTCTTCAATGTAAGGTAAAAATGCATCTTGTTGTGACTTATTAAATCGATGTACTTCATCCACAAACAATACGCTGTCGCGGTCGGATTGGGCCCGAACCTGCTTGGCCTCTTCAACCGCACTACGAATGTCTTTAACACCAGACATGACCGCAGACATGGTCATAAAGTGGGCATCACTGACATGGCTCATGAGGCGCGCAAGGGTGGTTTTACCTACGCCTGGAGGGCCCCACAAGATCATGCTGTGTAGCAAGCCCTGATGTAAGGCGCGACCAAGACTTTTACCTTCGGCTAAGAGGTGGGATTGGCCGGCATATTGGTTAAGGGACCGTGGCCGCATTCGATCTGCAAGGGGCTGGTAACCACGAGATTGGTGGGCAAATAAATCCTCGATCACAATTCACCCATAGCAACCACGTCAACGCCTTCTGGCACCATAAACTCAAACAAAGCGGCATCGATGACCGGGTTCAGAATGACATTGGTAAAACTCAAGCTGGTCTTTTGGTGCATGCTGTCTTCGAGCTGCATTTCCAGTAGTTGACCGTTTTTGAAGTTGATGCGTAAGCTTTGATACAAACTTTCTGGGTCTTTAGGTGTGAGCCGGTAAAACACTAGTCCAGCCTCACCTCGTTGCATCACTACATCAAACTGTGCACCAATATCCTTGCTGTTGCCACTGAGTAATAGTGCCGGCGTATTGGTGGTACGTTGATCCAGTTTTTGTACGGTAACCTGTTCTAAATCTTGATCGTATATCCACAAGCGCTCGCCATTACTCACTAGCAACTGTGCAAACGGATCCTCTGTTTGCCACCAAAACTGGTTCGGCTGAGCCAACACCATATGCCCGTGGGTTTCCTGCAGGCGGCTACCGCTCGCATCTAATAGATACTGTACAAAATCGGCTTCGATGTTGTTGCGCTGACCTAATTGTTGACTCAGGGCTTGGGCAGCGGTTTGGCCAAAGGTCACCATGGAACAGCTTAAAGCCAACAGTAACACTGCTGTGCGCATAAATAATCCTAACATATGGGTTAATCCCTAGGCGGTGGTGGCGCCAATACTTCGCGGCTACCATTGTGGGCGGGTGGCGTAATGACACCGGCGGCTTCCATCGATTCTATCATGCGTGCGGCGCGGTTATAGCCAATTTTAAATTTGCGCTGTACCGAAGAGATCGATGCCCTGCGAGTTTCTGTAATAAAGGCCACTGCTTCATCATAAAGTCGATCTTGGTCTTCCTCAAAGGCACCTTCAGAAGAAGCCAAGCCAAAGCCTTCTTCTTGGTCATAGTTACCCTCAACGATGGCTTCAATAAAGTTGGGGGCCCCCCGTTGTTTCCATGCTTCTACCACACGGTGAACTTCATCATCGCTGACAAAGGCGCCGTGCACGCGTTCCGGCATGCTTTTGCCAGGCGGTAAGTACAACATATCACCATGGCCTAACAAGCTTTCGGCTCCACCTTGATCAAGGATAGTGCGTGAGTCAATTTTAGAACTCACTTGGAAGGCAATTCGAGTGGGTACATTGGCCTTAATGAGGCCGGTAATCACATCCACAGAAGGTCGTTGCGTTGCAAGAATAAGATGAATGCCAGCTGCCCTTGCCTTTTGCGCAATACGGGCAATCAGTTCTTCTACCTTTTTACCGACCACCATAATCATGTCAGCAAACTCATCCACCACCACTACAATATAGGGCAAGGGTTCTAAGAAAGGCCGGTCGTCGGGGTTTTCTCCTGCCACCTCGTTGGGCACCCAAATAGGGTCTAAGATCGGTTCACCCGCGGTTATTTTAGTATTAAAACCGGCTAAATTACGCACCCCCTGCGATGCCATTAATCGATAACGACGCTCCATTTCCGCCACGCACCAGCGTAAGCCACCTGCGGCTTCTTTCATGTCGGTAATAACTGGGGCCAGCAAGTGTGGGATGCCATCGTAGATCGACAGCTCCAACATTTTTGGGTCAACCAACAACATACGCACTTGGTCGGGGCCAGATTTAAGTAAAATGCTCATAATCATGGCATTAACGCCCACAGATTTGCCGGAACCCGTGGTGCCCGCTACCAATAGGTGGGGCATCTTGGCAAGATCCACCACCACCGGTTTGCCGGCAATATCGTTGCCTAAGGTTAAAGTGAGCGGACTACTTGAGGCCAAGTAAGTTTTGCTGCCGATGACTTCACTAATGCGTACCATTTCTCGGTTTTGATTAGGGATTTCGATGCCGATGACCGATTTACCGGCGATCACTTCAACCACACGAACACTCATTACCGCCATAGACCGAGCAAGGTCCTTTGACAAGTTGCTGATCTTACTGACTTTAGTGCCAGGCGCCGGTTGGATCTCTATACGCGTGATCACTGGCCCAGGATTGACCTCCACCACTTCTGCCACTACCCCAAAATCTAATAACTTCGCCTCTAACAGCTGACTTAAACTGGCTAATTCTTCGGGCGTAATAGTGGGATTGAGGCTGGCGCTCGGCGGGTCTAATAAACTTACCGAGGGCAGACCTTTTTGTTTGGCTGCGCGGCCCCTTTGATCACCGCTTTGCTCGGTATGGGAGTCACCGGTGTCCTGCTTGTGGGTTTCGGACAAGGGCACAATTTTCACTTCTTTTACCGGTGCAGCCACGGTAGCGGCCGCTACGGGTTTAGCTAAAGGCTTGGTTAGCATCGTTTTAATGGCCACAGGTTTCGCCTTAGGTGGTGTTGCGGCCAGTGCTGCGGCCACGTCGTCATGACTAAAGTCAGCATGTTGACTTGAGAGCTCCTGCACTGGGTTTGCTTGGGGTGCCGCTGCTATGGCGCTGGGCTTGAGCGGTATCGACTCAGAGGCCTTTGCTGCGTTGGGCCAAAGGCCACGCAACAGACTAGCAATTGAACGTCTGCGTTGACTCAAATGAGACGCAAGCGAGCGATACCAAGCTGTTTTGGGGGTGCTGGCTAGTGGCGAGGTTTGTTTTTTGGTGACTGGTGTTGCTGATGTGGGCTGGGCACTAAACAGACTTTGTTTTAAATGTAAGTACCAATATATGCAGTGCCGCCCTAGGGTTTCAGTGATTACTCCCCAGCGCAATTGCCAAAACTGGCTTATGGCCAGCATTAAAGTAGTTAATACCAAAATATTAGTGCCTGTCATGCCTAAGGCGTGATGCAGCGGCTGGCCCAAACTCAGGCCCAACAACCCGCCACTGCCCTGAGGGTATTGTAGGCCTTGGTTAGAAAAGTGCACGGCAGCAAACACACTAAAAGCCACGATGAGGGCGGCAAAGGTGAGTAGTTTGAACCAAGGGTGAGGAGCATCAGGGTGGTTTTTGTGGCCCAAAAAACGGCGTACTTCATACTCTATAACGATGACTGGAATTAAATAGGCGACGATGCCGATGGAGCGCAATAACAAGTCGGATAAAATGGCCCCCAATGTACCCCCAGCGTTATGCGTCACGGAGACATCAAAGGCTTGAGAAAAGCTAGGATCTGCAGCGTCAAAACTGACGAGTACGATTAGGATATATACACTAAATGCAAGCAGTGCCAGGTGATAGCCGCGCCAACTGAGCATCTGAATCCAGGTGGTATTGTGTGTTTGACTGGCTTTACCTGTACGTGGGTTGGAGAGGGCCACTAAATGAGATCCTTTTATGAGTGCGGCTAATTAGAGTGTCAATGTGTAAGCATTAGCAAACATAGCCTATGATACTCAATCCTGATAGCTGAACCAAGCCCGTTACCGCAGTCATTTGTATAGGCGCACTGTTACAATATGTTACTTGTAAAAACAAATTAATTTGGTCAGCGCATATTCAACCGCTTACTGGCGTAATATACTGGTGCTAATCTAAAGCCATGGCCCTTTTATTATGACTGCAGCAACAGCCCATAAGACAGAACGTTCTAATCGCATCCTAACCTTCTTGTTGGGCCACACTCGGTTTGCCATTGATATTTCAAGCATACTCTCTATTACCGATGATTTTAACAAAGTGGAGTCTTCGAAAAATCACCAGCTGTCGTTTTTAGGCTACCTTTATTACCGTAACAAACCGGTAAATACCTACGAATGCTCCACCCTGTTGGGCCGAGATTCCAATCGCACTATATTAGAAAGCACCATCAGCAGCCTTAACGACGGTGAAGAGGCACACGTGAGTTGGCTCAACGGTTTGGAACAAAGCATTACCAACGGCACTCGCTTTGATCTACAACGGGACCCTCGAGTATGTGAATTTGGCCATTGGTTACAGCATAAACAAAAAACAGCCGATGACACCACTAAAACCTTGTTGTCGCGGTTTGAAGAACCCCATGTAGAGTTTCATCGCCAAGCCGACACTCTACTGCAGGTTGCCAAAGATTCAGGCACCGCCGAAGCACTAAAACAACTGGCGGCAGCCAAACGAGGCAAAGTAAGTGAATTGCTGCGCCTATTTAATTACACTAAATCGCAACTACAATCTGCAGTACACCCCGTAGTGCTTTATATCACCAGGGATGGTGTGACGCCTTGGTTTGCACTGGTACTTGATAGTATGGATGATATTGTATCCTACGAAGAGAGTCAGTTTACACAAATGCGAGATCCTGACGATTTGTCTGCAGAAGCCCACCCGGACCCAGTTTATGGTTATATACATAACCCAGACACGGATGAGAAAGACAGCTTAATATTGTCGGCCTCTCGCTTAGCCTACCTAATAGAGCATTAGTAGAGCACTTATAGGCCAATCTATATACAGCTATGCCTGTTTATCAACTTGATACAAATGACTATTGGTTTCCACCCGTTAGCGAAGCATTGACCGACCCTGCCGGTTTATTGGCTATTGGTGGCGACCTATGCGTGCCTCGTTTGTTACATGCCTACCAACAGGGCATTTTTCCTTGGTTTACCGATCAGGAACCCATTTTGTGGTGGGCCCCTAGCCCGCGCATGGTATTAAAGCCAGAACACATACACATTTCTAAAAGCATGCGTAAGTGGATGCGTAAAACGCAATTCAGCATCACTTTCGATCACGCATTTGAGCGCGTTGTTGATGCCTGCGCTGGCACCGTAAGAAACGGACAAACACAGGCAGAAAGCTGGATCACGCCAGCCATGAAACAGGCTTATACCAACTTATTTAGGTCAGGCTACGCTCATAGTGTTGAGGTTTGGCGCGGCCACGAACTGGTAGGAGGTTTGTACGGTGTTGCTCTGGGGCGCATGTTTTTTGGTGAGTCTATGTTTAGCCTCGCCGACAACACCTCCAAATTCGCCTTTATTCAGTTAGCCCAGCAACTACAAGCCTGGAATTTTGTATTGATAGACTGTCAGATGCACACCCCCCACTTAACTAGTCTCGGTGCAGCTGAAATTGAAATGGCTGAATTTCAAGCCTATTTAGAACAGAATCTAACCCATGGTGTGGGTAGTCGCTGGGAACTCGTGATAGAGTAGTTATGTTATGTCTTCTTCTACCGATATAAATAGTTTGGTGTTCTACCCCACACCCGAACATGATTGTAGTTATTTATCTGGGCGCCAAGCTCGGTCCGTGTTTTTGAACCCCGACCAAGGCTTGGACGAGTCTACCTATATGCAGCTTACCGACATGGGGTTTCGACGGAGCGGCGAACATATATATCGGCCATGGTGTGACACCTGCAACGAGTGCAAGTCGGTCCGTGTACCCCTAGCTCAATTTAACTTTAGCAAAAGTCAAAAGCGCGTTATTAATCGCAATAAAGATCTGCAAGTCACCTTTGAAGAAGCCAAATTTAGCGATGAGTATTACGCTCTGTATCAAAACTACATTAATACCCGCCATGCTGATGGTGATATGTACCCACCGTCAGAGGAACAATTCACGAGCTTTTTGTGTCAGCCAAACCCAGCTTGCCGCAGTTATTTTATATGTTTTCGTGCCTCTGAAAAGCTTGTTGCAGTGGCGGTGGTCGACATGCTGCCCAAAGGGGTTTCGGCTATCTATACCTTTTTTGACCCACAACACAGCATAAGAAGCCTTGGACAATTGGCCGTGTTATGGCAAATTTCTTGGGCGCAAAAGCAATCCTTGAGTTATGTTTATTTAGGCTACTGGATAAAAAATTGTCAGAAAATGTCCTACAAGGCAGATTACCAACCGCTGGAAGTGTTTGACGATTTGATTTGGCAGCCCTTAGAACCTTAGCGCTCGTCAATTTTGATGTTTTTACTCGCTTTTTAAACACCTTTCTGGCACAATACCGCGCACTGTAACCACCATAAATTTTAGCAATAGACCTTGAGGCTTTAATGGCAAAAGAAGACCAGATTGAAATGGAAGGTACCATTATTGATACCTTACCTAACACCATGTTCCGCGTAGAACTAGAAAACGGCCACGTGGTCACTGCACATATTTCTGGCAAGATGCGAAAGCACTATATTCGTATTTTGACGGGCGATAAAGTTAAAGTGGAGCTAACTCCATACGACTTAACCAAGGGCCGTATTACTTACCGCGCACGTTAATCGTCGCTGATTAGGTTCCGCCTATAAAAAAAGGAGCACCCTAGCGTGCTCCTTTTTTTGTTGTAGCCTCGGCTACACCCGCTAGGCTGGGTCGAGCAATTTGATCGCCCGTTTACTCGGCTTGCTTGTTAAAGTGATTTTATCACCCTTAAGGCCCACTAATAATTTGCCGCCAGCAGCCGCTAAATCACCAAACAACAATAACTCAGCCATGGGTTTTTTTAGCTCTTGCTGGATAAGCCGCGCCATAGGTCTTGCACCCATCTCTTTGTCATAGCCCTTATCACCAAGCCATACCCGTACCTCATCGCTTACCTGTAGGTGAACTTGCTTATCCTCCAGCTGCACTTGCAACTCAACTAAGAACTTATCGACCACGCCTAAAATCACGTCTTTGGCGAGGGCATTAAACTGGATAATGTCGTCTAAGCGATTACGGAATTCTGGGCTAAATAAGCGTTTTATTGCCCCCATACCATCGGAACTGTGGTCCTGCTTGGTAAAGCCTATGGAGCTACGGGCCATTTGTTCAGCCCCAGCATTAGTGGTCATGACGATAATCACATTACGGAAGTCTGTTTTGCGGCCATTGTTGTCTGTTAAGGTGCCGTTATCCATTACCTGTAACAAAATATTAAATACTTCTGGGTGGGCTTTTTCCACTTCATCGAGCAACAATACACAGTGTGGGGTTTGGGTTACCGCTTCGGTCAGCAAACCGCCTTGATCAAACCCAACATAGCCTGGTGGCGCACCGATTAAACGCGACACAGTGTGGCGTTCCATATATTCAGACATATCAAAACGCACCAGTTCTATGCCCATAATACGGGCTAACTGCTGTGTTACTTCGGTTTTGCCGACACCCGTGGGCCCAGAGAACAAGAAGCTGCCTACCGGCTTATGGGGGGCGTTAAGACCTGCCCTTGCCAGTTTAATGGCGTTGGCTAAGGTATCGATGGCGGTATCTTGGCCAAACACCACGCGCTTGAGGTTTTGCTCTAAAGATTGTAATTGATCGCGATCAGTGGCTGACACACTTTTGGGTGGTATGCGTGCAATCTTAGCCACTACAGCTTCAATTTCCGCAACATCAATCTGAGATTTACGTTCATTTTCACAGAACAACTGCTGAAATGCACCCGCCTCGTCAATCACATCAATTGCCTTGTCGGGCATCTTTTTATCAGTGATGTAGCGCTCTGCTAGCTCCGCGGCCGCATCAATGGCTGCTGAGGAGTAGGTTAACTGGTGATGTTCTTCGTAGCGTGAAATCAAACCACGCAAAATAGCTTGGGTATCTGCCACATTAGGTTCTTCCACATCAATTTTTTGAAACCGTCGCGCTAAGGCATGGTCCTTTTCAAAGATACCCCTAAATTCAGTAAATGTAGTGGAGCCAATACAACGTAACTTGCCGGAACTGAGCATGGGTTTAAGTAAGTTAGAGGCATCCATGGAGCCACCAGAAGCGGCACCTGCACCGATAATGGTATGAATTTCATCAATGAAAAGTACCGCGTTGGGGGTTTTTTCGATATCGGAGAGTAAGCCCTTGAGGCGTTTTTCAAAGTCTCCTCGGTATTTGGTGCCCGCCAGTAAAGCTCCCATATCCAAAGAAAAAACCTGTGAATTGGCAATCACTTGCGGCACGTTACCTTGTTCAATTTGATAGGCTAAGCCTTCGGCGATGGCGGTTTTACCCACGCCCGCGTCACCTACTAATAAAGGATTGTTTTTACGTCGTCTCGACAATACTTGCACTAAACGCTCAAGCTCATCACCTCGTCCTACTAACGGATCAATGCGCCCTAGGCGCGCTTCAGCATTAAGATCTGTGGTGTATTTGACGAGGTGGCTGGTTTCTTCGCCCTCGCCCTCAATGGTGGACTCACTGCCTTCCATCTCGGATTTACTCACACCGTGTGACAAGTAGTTGACGATATCTACGCGCTCAACATCAACGGAGTCAAGCAAGTACACCGACTGGCTGTCGGTTTCGCTAAAAATAGCTACCAGTACATTGGCACCGCTCACTTCGCCTTTTCCCGACGATTGAACATGGAATACCGCTCGTTGTAACACACGTTGAAAACCCAGGGTCGGTTGGACTTCATAGTCTCCATGGGATTCCGCCACCGAGGGCGTAGTGTCATCAATAAACTTCTCCAGAGGCTGGCGCAAATCTTCTAGTGAGACGCCACAGGCCTGAAGTACTTCGGCGGTGGATTGGTTGCCCAATAAGGCCAATAGCAGATGTTCAACTGTCATGAATTCATGACGTTTCCAGCTGGCGTGTTTGTAGGCCTGACTAAGGCTGTGTTCTAAATCTTTATCTAACATTATGTCGACCCTCTAAGAAACCGATTCCACTTCGCACAATAGTGGGTGTTTATGTTGACGTGAAAACTGATTCACTTGCATGGCTTTAGTTTCTGCCACATCTTTAGTATAGGTGCCACAGACGCCCTTGCCTTGGGTATGTACGGCCAACATGATTTGGGTAGCCTGTTCTTCGTCATGGTTAAAAAAGTGCGCCAATATATCGATGACAAATTCCATGGGGGTATAGTCATCGTTAAGTAGAACTACTTTATATAGAGATGGCTGGGCGATTTTAGGCCGTGTCTGTTCAATGACCTGCAAATCGTGGTTATCTTCTGGCTCATCGTGATCTTGTGAACTCATGTAATGGGTATGGTGTTTGTGCATCAGCAAACTCTAGTGATCTTAATAGGTTTTATCATAACGTTACTATTGGGCCGATGTCAGCATTTTTCCAGAGCAGAATAAAAAACTGCTGCTAATATTATTAGTAGAGTTTTAGT
>DPHD01000063.1:36674-42065 GCA_003523085.1 Oceanospirillaceae bacterium
TTAGTAGAGTTTTAGTCGTGCTGTTGCTCAGGTATGAAACAGCCGTCTTTATTAGTTTAGGCAATGCAGAGGAGTATGGCATGCAAGCAGGTAGGGTGAAATGGTTCAATAATGCAAAGGGTTATGGGTTTATCGTTTCAAACGATGATGAAAACCAAGACCTGTTCGCGCATTATTCGGCTATTCAGAGTCACGGGTATCGAAGCTTAAGAGCAGGGCAAGAGGTGGACTTTGAGTTAACAGACGGCCCCAAAGGGCCACAGGCCGTTAACATTGTATTACGGCCTAATGTTGAAGCGGATATTAATTAATTTAACACCCATGCCATTGCGCTCGATATAAGGGATAATAGGGTCGCTTATATCGTCAGTGGCCTAGTTTAGTTTCAATTGTTTGCTGGCCCAACAATCCATAGGACTACAGGGAAATATGCAAGCTTCCAACATCCTCGTTTTTAACAAGCCGTTTAAGGTTTTGAGTCAGTTTAAGGATCAAGACGGGCGCGCCACCATGGCCGACTATATCGATGCCCCAGGGTTTTATGCTGCAGGTCGCTTAGACTACGACTCTGAGGGTTTAATGGTTCTCACCAATGATGGCCAACTGCAGCAAAAAATCGCCAACCCTAAACATAAGCTGGAAAAAACCTATTGGGTGCAAATTGAAGGTCGGGCCGACGAAGCTCAACTAAAACAGCTGCGCGCAGGCCCGGTGCTCAAAGACGGACCTACTCGCCCTGCAAAAGTGAGGCCTTTAGGCGGTGAAGTGAATAAATTGTGGCCTAGAGTGCCCCCCATTAGACAGCGCGAAGACAAACCTACGCAGTGGTTAGAGATACGTATTAGTGAGGGCAGAAATCGACAAGTCCGACGTATGACAGCGGCAGTTGGCCTACCCACTTTACGTTTGGTTCGGATTGCCGTGGGCCCGTGGCGCTTGAAAGGTTTGGATGTAGGCCTTTGGCGCTACGACAAGGCCTAATCACCCTGCCAGCGCTGTTGCGCTAATTGATCGCTAGCTTTAGCTTGGACCCAGCTCTTGCCAAGGGCTGTGATTTCGGCTTTCCAGAAGGGCGCATCCTGCTTCAAGTAGTCCATAACAAATTCACAGGCGGAAAAAGCGTCACTGCGGTGGCGAGAAGCCACCCCCACCAATACAATTTGATCGTTACTATTGAGGCGCCCCACCCGGTGCACCAAATGGACACCTTCCAATGGCCAGCGTTGGTGGGCCCGTGTGACGATTTGCTGCAGGCAGGTTTCGGTCATGCCTGGATAATGGTCTAGTTGCATGGCCTCCACGTGGGCATCATCTAGATCCCTCACTAAGCCAACAAACAAAACCGCCGCACCGGTACCGGCTGGGTTAATTTGCAACAAGCTCTGGTAGTGATGGTTGATATCAAAATCGGCTTCTTGGATGACAATCAGGTCAGCATTTTTCATAGGACTAATAATTCTCGCTATATCACTTTAAGCCTAGGCGTGGGCCCTTGGTTCGGTTAAAATTAGGGCCGTAAATAAATGTAGTTTATCGCTTGACCAAATCTATGAGTGTTACCACACCCACACGCGTTATTGTCGGCATGTCCGGCGGAGTTGACTCGTCTGTTTCCGCTTTATTGCTCATGCAGCAAGGGTACCATGTTGAAGGCCTGTTCATGAAGAACTGGGACGAAGATGATGGCACAGAATACTGCACCGCAAAACAAGATCTAGCTGATGCCCAATCCGTTTGTGATACATTGGGTATACACCTTCACGCTGCTAACTTTGCTGCAGAGTACTGGGACAACGTGTTTGAGCACTTTTTAGCCGAATACAAAGCCGGCCGCACGCCCAATCCAGACATTCTCTGTAATCGAGAAATTAAATTCAAAGCCTTTTTACACTATGCCAAAACCTTAGGTGCTGATTTTATTGCCACGGGTCACTATGTACAACGTCGCGGTGAAGGCCTTGAGTGCCAATTGATCAAGGGTTTAGACACCAACAAAGATCAAAGTTATTTTTTACACGCCATTGGCGCTGCCGAAGTGGGTCTAACCCTGTTCCCTATTGGTGCTATGCAAAAACCACAGGTTAGAGCACTGGCCGAACAACACGGTTTGGCCAACCACGCTAAAAAAGACAGTACGGGCATTTGTTTTATCGGAGAACGACGCTTTAAAGACTTTTTGCAGCAATACCTGCCGGCACAACCTGGCAAGATCGAAACCGTAGATGGGGATGTCATTGGCGACCATCAGGGTTTGATGTATCACACCATCGGCCAACGCCAAGGCTTAGGTATTGGTGGCTTGGCCAACTACAATGAGTCGGCTTGGTATGTGGTTGATAAAGACCTCGAGCGTAATCGGCTTATTGTCACTCAGGGTAAAAACCACCCCCGCCTGTTTAAACCCACCCTCACCTGTCAACAACTGATGTGGGTTGATGGTCTAGGTCCCGACTTGAGCCAAGGTCAAAGCGTCTCACTTATGGCCAAGATACGTTACCGCCAGGATGATCAAGCCTGCCACATAACGGCACTTGACGACGGCCAGCTTAAAGTGGTGTTTGATACCCCCCAACGCGCCGTAACACCGGGTCAATCCATTGTTTTTTATGATGCCGATATCTGTTTAGGAGGCGCGGTCATTGATTAGTCGTTTAAATTCCAATCAAGAACGTGTGCTGGCCCTGGCAGCGGTTGTTCAAGCGGCAGCCTTGGTACATCAGGTGGCAAGCACGGGTAAAGCAGATGAAGACGCTAGCCGCACGTGCCTGGCATCCTTATTTGTCACCTCACCAGAATCAACTGAAGATGTGTTTGGTGGCGACCAAGCGGTGCAAAATTTACGTTTAGGTTTAGAAACCCTCAAGTCTATTTTGGACCAAGACCAAAGCGTGGCCGCACGGGAAATCACCCGGTACGTATTGGGCCTAACCCACTTACAAGCAAAGCTGCGTAAGCGCCCTAAAATGCTTGACGCAATAAGCCAACAGTTAAGCCACAGCCAACGTCAAGTGGACCTATATGACCTCACCCACGCTAACGTGTTGGCCAGTGTGGCGGAAACCTACTCGACCACCTTAAGTAGCTTTCATTTCCGTATTCAGGTCACCGGCAACCCCACCTATTTGCAGCAGCCGATGAATACCAATCGCGTGCGCAGTTATTTGTTAGCCGGTATTCGTGCAACCACTTTATGGCGCCAAGTGGGTGGCCGAAAATGGCAACTGGTATTGTTTAAAAATTCTTTGCAGCGCGAACTAAATGCACTGCTCAATCAGCTCTAATCCAACCTAGGACCAAGTTATGGACTTATCGTCAATTTCCGCTCTTTCACCTGTTGATGGCCGTTACGGTAGTAAAACCGCCTCATTGCGCCCCTACTTTAGCGAATTCGGCTTAATCTATAATCGCGTGCTGGTGGAAGTACGTTGGCTGCAACGCTTAGCGCAGCACCCACAAATTACTGAAGTGGCGCCCTTAAGTGCCACCGCCAACGCCTTACTTGAAGCTTTAGTCGACAATTTTGACGAAGCCGCAGCACAGCGGGTTAAAGACATTGAAAGTACCACTAATCACGATGTGAAAGCCGTGGAGTACTACATTAAGGAACAGTTTGCCGACAACGCAGAATTACAGGCAATTAATGAGTACGTGCACTTTGCCTGCACCTCGGAAGACATCAACAACTTGTCCCATGGCCTGATGCTCAAACAAGGTTTTGAGCAAGTGATAGTGCCAGAAATGACTCAAGTGCTAGAGCAGATTAGAGGTTTGGCGCATACCTACCAAAATCAGCCGATGTTATCGCGTACCCATGGTCAAACGGCATCGCCGTCGACCCTTGGCAAAGAGATGGCTAACGTCGCCGCTCGTTTACAACGCCAACTCAAGCAAATCCAACAGGTTGAGTTATTAGGTAAAATAAATGGTGCCGTGGGTAACTACAATGCACATTTGAGCGCTTACCCAGAAATTGATTGGCAAACCAACGCACAGATTTTTGTGGAGAGCTTAGGCCTGTCTTGGAACCCCTACACCACTCAAATCGAGCCCCATGATTACATTGCCGAATTGTTTGACGCCGTAGCGCGTTTTAACACCATTCTGTTGGATTTTGATCGCGATATCTGGGGTTACATCTCCATGGGCTTTTTCAAACAAAAGACCATTGCTGGCGAAATTGGTTCTTCTACCATGCCCCACAAAGTGAACCCCATCGACTTTGAAAACTCGGAAGGTAACCTTGGCCTTGCCAATGCCATCTTGCAACATCTAGCCACTAAGCTGCCTGTTTCACGCTGGCAGCGCGACCTAACAGACTCTACGGTATTACGTAACTTGGGTGTTGGCCTGGCCCACAGCCTAATTGCCTACCAGTCAACGCTCAAGGGTATCAGCAAGCTCGAACTTAACGCAGCGCGTTTAGACGCTGACTTAGACAACGCTTGGGAAGTACTTGCGGAACCCATTCAAACCGTTATGCGTCGCTACGCCATTGAAGAACCGTACGAAAAACTCAAAGCCTTAACACGAGGCAAAAGCATTGATGCCACCATCATGGCTGAATTCATCGATACCCTTGAGCTACCACAGCAGGTTAAAGACGAATTAAAGAAACTCACGCCAGCCAACTATATTGGCAATGCAGTCGCTCAGGCAGCGGCGATTTAATTGATGCACACCTCTAGCCTCGCTGGCGCTCCAAACTTAGCGCCATTGACTCAGTTAGGCGATTTAAGCCTAGCTGAATTTGTAGCTGATTACTGGCAGCAAAAGCCAGTATGTATTCGTAACGCAATCAGCTTAGACCAACCGCTCATTGCAGTGGATGAGCTGGCAGGCTTAGCCTTGGAAGCAGAAGTTGAGTCTCGACTAATCGAAAACCAAGGCAGCATTGCCGACTGGCAAGTGATTCATGGGCCGTTAAGCGAAGCTGATTTTAATAAAGAACGTGACTTTCCTTGGACTCTACTAGTGCAAGGCGTGGATTGTTTTGTGCCACAGGTACACGACTTTTTGGCTAAGTTTCGTTTTTTACCCAGCTGGCGTTTAGATGACCTCATGATCAGTTACGCTACTCAGGGCGCTGGTGTAGGCGCTCATTACGACCGCTACGATGTGTTCTTAATTCAAGGTGAAGGCCAACGCCAATGGCAAGTAGGCCAAACCTGTAGCGAAAACTCAGCCCTTATGGCCCATGATCAATTGTGTTTATTAGACCAGTTTGAGTTACAGCAAGAATTTACCCTTAACCCCGGTGATTTGCTCTATATTCCACCGTTAGTGGCGCATAAAGGCACTGCCATTAGTGATCATTGCGTCACCTATTCGGTGGGTTTTCGCTCACCTTCCCACAGTGATGTAATCTCCGGTTTTGCCGATGAGCGCAATCTA
>DPHD01000008.1:0-409 GCA_003523085.1 Oceanospirillaceae bacterium
TGGTGTTTTACAGGCACAAATAAGTCGTATCTAAAACGGGGGCGTTGAGTGAATTGTAAGGCTATGAATTGTATAAGATTTTAACAAGTTTTTAGTTTTGATAATAGGCTGGCGAATGTGGAATTAGGCCTTTTTAAATGCGTGTCGCTTTTATTGGGCAGGGTGGAGGTTTCGAACTGCGCTAGCAAAGACCTTCCTGACGGAGGTCAGGATCTCCGGAATGGGGGTGGGTTAGTGGCACACTTCTTCAGCAGTGCTAGCAGTTAATATACGGTCGCTCCATAACAGCAGTGTGTCGCAGTCTGCAGTAGAAATTTTGGCTTCCATGGATGCCGAAATCCCACCAAATTTTGATTTCATTAATCGACTGAATATGGCAGCCTCTCCTTGCTGCATACCTTGCTGCATA
>DPHD01000008.1:570-4474 GCA_003523085.1 Oceanospirillaceae bacterium
GCATACCTTGCTGCATACCTTGCTCCATGCCCTGTTTCAATCCGATGTTTTGATTGCGCTGAGTGAACGTTTCCATTTGCCGAGCCTCGTTTGGATAGTGGTGCTGATATTGTTTTAATTCATTATTGCTTAGTTGGGCATAGATGTCGATGAAGTCTATGTATTTGTCTTGTAGAACTGGGTCGCTTTCCAGCTCTTTTAGGCCTCTGAATGCTTGGGCGTATACGTGAATTTTATCTTTTTGTTCATAGTGCATATTGGGCAGGTTCAGCCGTGCAACGATGTTGCTGCTATGTTGATATTTTTGCCACGGTAATTTAGATAATGAGCAGCTTAAATAGTTGAATTGAAGGTAGGTGTGGCGTTCTCCGCCTAAACATAACGACAAGTCTAGGGTTTGGCCCCGTAAAAATATTACTACGGGCACCACACGCTTTGTATTGCGCAGTTCAGACAAGTCTAAGCAGTAGTGAGCTAAACGGTGGGTAGAGAAACGCCGTGGGTCTGTTTCTTCTTCTAGCACAAAGAGGATAGCTTCTTTTTTGCCATTGGGCCAGGTCACTTCTAGAGGTACGTCGAGTTCTCTAAAGCGATCCCCGAGCTTGCGTTTAAGTTGCTCTTGTCTGATTGGGGTAATACTAATTCCTGGCCCCAGTGCGTCTGCTTCTGGTTGAGCAAACAAAAGACGGCGGGGCGTCCTAGCCCCGCACTTTTACACCAGCATCCTTGCTGGCAAAACACCGCGTTATGGCGGGTTATCCTTAACCCGTACTTCATACCCGCATCCATGAGGGTAAACACAATGTCGGTAAAGGTCATGTAAGGCGTGGAAGAGTCGGTAGACCCAAAGCTAAGCGCATTTGGTTGGTCCTTCCTGTCTTACAATTGCAATTCCGTTTTGCAGTGTTTTGTTAGTCACCAACCCATAGAGGATGAGTTGGTAGGTTTTATAATACACTTTATTGATAAAAATGCTATTAAATGCATATTATGAATTGTTATAGGTTATGCGATTTTGGAATATGGCTGGGTGGTGTGGTTCTGGCCTGCGCCGGAATGGCGGGGTTTGTGGATTGCCTCGCAGCGCTAGCAAAGATGTAACAGGGGCTCTCAACTCATGTGTTTTTAATAAAACCTATTTTATAGCCAAAAGGGCGAGCTATTTTGTTGAGGGTTGTTAGCGTGGGATTGCCTCGGCCTAGCTCTAGGTCCATTAATATACGCGGCGCAATGCCTAGTACCTTGTTGGCGTATTCTTTCTGGTTTAGGCCGGTGATTTTACGCATTTTACGGGTAGCCTCGCCTAAGGTGAGTTGGCCTTGACGGAGCTGGTCTTGAAGCTCCATTTTTAGTTCGGTGGTGTTTTCTGGTATGGCCATTATAATTGCCCTAATGCGTTAATTTGTGATTGTATTGAGGGTGAGCGGCGTTCAATGATGTCATGGTCTACTTGGGCTTGTTGCATTATGTTTGGCAAATCCTTGAGATGGCTTATAAAGTTAGTTAACGCTTGTCGTACGTTAGGTTTGTTTACCATTAGTGGTAAATGCTCTATTACAGCGCGCCAATCTGGCTGACCAGCGTGTTCTTGGGTGTTGGCCCAGCGGCAAGAGCGAGGGACTCCTTCTGGGTCAATGTACATTGGAGCAAAGTCGTACATCGGCGCTAGGGTAATGGTATTGCTGGGATTGCGCAGTATAGACGTGTTTCGAGCGTGGTTGTCTGTGTTGCCTAAAGCAATGTTAACTACATCGCGCTTGATGTATTCAATGACTTCTTGGGTGGGCTGGCTTGCGTATCTTACTAGCGCATCAACCAGTTGGTTGTGACTGGGTTGGCCACCATATTCAATACCAAATTTAGCGATACCAGCAAGAGCGCATAGGCTCTCCATGGCATAACGTTCCACTTGGCCATTTGGTATGGTTTTTCGATCAAAGCGTGGAATTATTAGTGCATTTGGGTACCAAGTAATGGGGGTTTTGCTGGCATGAGTTTTTAGGCCTAGCTGTGTAGCAACCCGCATGTAAGCGGCTTCATTTTTAAGTAATTGCCTGTCGCTTGCGGTTTTTCCTCTGGGGAACTTCACTAAGTAATGACCAGCAATTTTTTCATCTGGCAGCACGCCTTCGGCATGCCAGCGCCCCGCATGGTCTTGGCACATTAAGAATTTGGGCGCGACCCCTTGTACATCAGATGCCCCAGTTGAGATAGCACCATGTTGGTAAGCATATTCAATAAAGTGCTCTTGTTTGTGCAAAATGTCGTCAAGTTCAAATCCAGGGTGTTCCTGTGCCCTTACAAGTGCACCATCAGCCGTGGGTAATATTTGATTTGAGCCTCTGATTGCGTGGGCCTCTTTTATGCGCAAGCTGCCAGGGGGGCTACCCGCTCCGTGCAACAATAGTGGCCAGTCGGCATTGTCACCATCGGTTAGTTTTAGATGTTTCAACCAGTGCGCCCTGCCGGCGCCACTGGGTAGTATGTCTAGTATAACGGCTGGCCAATGGGGTAAATCGAGTAAGTCGAAAGTGACCGGTAAAGTACAGGCAATACTACCTTGCAAGGGGTAGCGTGGGTTAATGTATTCCAGTGCGTATGCCATAACATATTCAAAGTAGCAGCCGCCATTGTGCCCATCCACGGTTGTATCCGAGCGAATGGTGGCCGCATCATGCCACTGATGACTATGGTATATTTGAATGGTTGCGATGTTATTCATAAGTACTCCTAGATCACTATATTAATCCATAGTTGGATAAATGGCAAAAATAATATATATTATAGTGATCTATTGTGCGAGTTTGAGCTAAAGTTCCTCAAAATATAGCCTATGTTTAAAGCTTATTCTTAAAGGTGCTCAGGTTAGGAGGAGTTCTTGCTCTACTAGGGTGACCCAGTAGGCGGCGCCGATTTCGTTGATGTCGTCGTTGAAGTCGTAATGGGGGTTGTGCAGCATGCAGCCGCCTACGCTATCAACGCCGTTGCCTAAGAAGGCATAGCAGCCGGCTTTAACTCTGAGCATACTGGCAAAATCTTCTGAGATGGTTTTTGGGCGGCAAGCTAAATCTACTTTTGATGGGCCCAATAAGGCCACAGCCGCTTTACCTGCGGCGTGGGTTTCTGTTGCGGTATTGATGGTGGCCCAAAATACGCGGTCATAGGTGAAGTCATGGTCTGCGCCATGGGCGTCACAGATGCCGCGTACTAGTTGGCCCATGCGCGTTTCAATTAAGTCTTGCACGTGTTCCGAGAAGCTGCGGCAGTCGCCGGATATGGTGACGGTACTGGGTATGACGTTAACCGCACCGTCGGTGACAAATTCTGTGGCAGACACCACGGCCTGAAGTTCAGGGTCGATGTTGCGCGAGACGATGGTTTGTAAGGCCAATAAAATTTCTGCCCCTATCACCAATGGGTCTATATGGTGATGGGGCTGTGAGGCGTGGCCGCCACGGCCTTTGATGACAATTTTAAAGTTGTCTTCGCTGGCCATTACACCGCCTGAATTCATGGCCATTTGGCCCGCTGGCATGCCCGGCATATTGTGTAGGCCGTAGATGGCTTGCATGGGAAAGCGCTCAAATAAGCCGTCGTCAATCATGGCTTGGGCGCCAGCGCCGTGTTCTTCGTCGGGTTGAAACACAAAATACACCGTGCCATCAAAGTTGCCCGTGGCGGCGAGTTCTTGGGCGGCGCCCAGCAGCATGGCGGTATGGCCGTCGTGGCCACAGGCATGCATCCGACCGTGGTTCTGCGACTTGTAAGTAAAGTCATTGAGCTCTTGAATGGCGAGGGCGTCCATGTCGGCACGTAAACCAATGGCTTGGTTAGAAGAACCGCGCTTAAGTACGCCCACCACGCCAACTGCACCAATCTGGGTATGCACCTGTAAGCCAAACTC
>DPHD01000057.1:0-86081 GCA_003523085.1 Oceanospirillaceae bacterium
CCGGCATGACGAGAATGTAGGCTGGCCATGCTATAATTCGCTCACTACTAAACAGGCTAAACCACTATGTCCAGCAACACCCTTATCATCCTTCTCGCCATTTTTTGTATACTAATGTTTGGCCTCGTTGGCTGGTTATACATACGCCAGCGCAACGCGCTTAAAACCAACCAGGCGCGTATTGCTGGCTTGCAAGACATGTTGAAAAAACAGTATCAGCACCGGGTTGAAAGTATTGGCGTGATTGCTAGCGCCATGATGGACAAACAATGCGAATACACCGAAGGGTGTATTCGCTTAAAGCAGTTAGTAGAACAGGTGGAGCCTGAACTACTAGGGCAAGATGAATTTAAAGTGATTGAGCGGATCTATAGCGAAACTGAACACATGCCCATTAAAGAACAATGGAAACAGTTGGATAAATCAGCTAAACAAAAATTTACCCAGCAACGCTTGAAGCTTGAAGCTAAGCATGAAGCGGCCATTCATGCCGCCGTAGTCGCATTAAAGCAACATCAGTTTGCGGGATATCAAAACCTAGGCTAAGACCTTTTTTATACGCTTTATGGCTTGTTCCAATACTGACCTAGGACAGCCAAAATTTAACCGTAAAAAGTTGCCATCGTTAAAGCCTTGGCCGGCCGACAAGCCCACGCCGGCAGCTTCAAAAAATGCTACTGGGTCTTCTAAAGCCAATTCAGAAACGTCTAACCAAGCAAGAAAGGTCGACTCCAAAGGTAGCATACGTACGCCTCTGATGTCGGCAAACTCGGTCATTAAATAGTCACGATTGTGACGTAAATAGGTATTCATGGCTTGCAGCCAATCATCGCCTTGGGTCAGCGCCGTAAGGGTGGCGGTAAAACCTAAGGGGTTGATTTCGGAAATGATGCCGTGCATTTCGTCTTTAAAGGCTTGGCGAATTTCTGGGTTGGCAATCACCGCCCATGAGCAAGCGAGGCCGGCTACGTTAAAGGCCTTACTGGCCGCACCCAGCACAATCGAATTGTTGAGCGCGTGGGGGCTTACGTCCAAATAGGGCAGGTGCCGTTTGTCTTCATCTAGGATGATGTCAGCGTGAATTTCATCGGACACAAACACTAGGTTGTTGGCTTTGCAATAGGCATCAATACGTTCAAGTTCGGTACGGGTATATACTGCGCCACCTGGGTTTTGCGGATTACAAAATAACATCACCTTCGCTTCCGTTGCATTACGCTTTTCGAGGGCGTCAATGTCAATCCTTACGCGGTCCTGGGCATAGGTCATGGCTAGGTGGTTGGCTTGTTTACCCGCGGCCGCGGGGGTGGTGTGAAAATAAGGGTAAACCATATCTGGCGTCAATACTTGTTTATGTTGTTTAGATAAACTTCGTATGGCTAAGGATAAGCTGGCGACGATACCCGGCACCCACACTATCCAATCCCCTTGGACCTCACAGTTATACTTCTTTTTGTAGTAGTCGGCGACCACCTGATTGCGCTCTTGGTCAGTGCGAGTGTAACCAAAAACACCGTGTTGCACCCGCTCTTCGATGGCCTGCTGGATCGCCGGCGCCACCTTAAAGTCGGTGTCAGCTACCCATAAAGGAATAATATCTTGGCCCTTGTATTTATCCCATTTTAGCGAGTGGGTGTTGTGACGTTCGGTGACTGTATCAAAGTCATAAGAATTGGAGTTTGTCATTGGTTTGTTATCGCCTTTCAAAGTGGTTTTCTATTGCTGTTTGTATTGCCAGCAACAGGAGCAGAGGCTATATTAGTCGCAATCATATTAGTCTCAGTTTAGACTATATTTACCCCCTTACCTACGTTAAAACAGCGTTATTTTTGGAGTTTCGGCCATGAGCAGCAACACAGTGATTATCTTTGACACCACCTTACGTGATGGTGAGCAAAGCCCCGGTGCTTCCATGACGCAGGACGAAAAGCTGCGGATTGCCAAACTACTAGAAAAGATGCGTGTCGATGTGATCGAAGCGGGTTTTGCTATTGCTAGCCCCGGCGATTTTGCGGGTGTTAAATCCGTAGCCGATAACATTAAAGACAGTACTGTTTGTAGCTTAGCCAGAGCCTTAGATGGCGACATCGATCGTGCAGGTGAAGCCCTTAAAAACGCCAATTCAGGCCGTATCCATACCTTTATCGCTACCTCGCCCATTCACATGAAGTACAAGTTGCAAATGCAGCCGGATCAAGTGGTTGAGCGAGCTATCTATGCCGTTAAGCGGGCGCGTAATTTGATGAATGACGTGGAGTTCTCCTTGGAAGACGCCAGTCGCACGGAGTTTGATTTTATGTGCCGCATTGTTGAAGCGGCCATCGACGCTGGTGCTCGTACTATCAATATTCCAGACACCGTTGGTTATGCCGTGCCGGAAGAATTCGGCGCCACCATAGGCCGCTTAATGAATTCGGTACCTAATATCGACAAGGCCATAATCTCCGTGCACTGCCATAACGATTTGGGTTTAGCGGTTGCCAACTCTTTGTCCGCCGTCAATCAGGGTGCGCGGCAAGTAGAATGTACCATTAATGGTTTAGGTGAAAGAGCTGGCAATGCCTCATTAGAAGAAATCGTGATGGCGATTCGCACCCGTGCAGACGCCCTCAAGGTAACCACCAATATCGACACCACACACATTGTGCCTACTTCACGTTTGGTGTCTGGAGTCACCGGTTTTCCAGTGCAACCCAACAAGGCCATCGTTGGCGCTAACGCCTTTGCCCACGAATCAGGCATTCACCAAGATGGCGTGCTAAAGCACCGTGAGACCTATGAAATCATGACCGCCCAAGACGTGGGTTGGAATGACAACAAAATGGTTATGGGTAAACATTCTGGTCGCGCCGCATTTCGTGCACGCTTAGAAGAGTTAGGCACCAGCTTTGCTAACGATGCGGAGTTGAATGACGCCTTTCGGCGCTTCAAAGAATTGGCCGACAAAAAACACGAAATATTTGATGAAGATTTACAGGCCTTAGTGAGCGAAACCGGCATTGAAACGGCCAAAAATGCGCGTTTTAAACTCACGTCACTACAAGTAACCTCTCAGATTGGAGAGACACCCGTGGCCCATGTAAAGTTAATGATGGATGGGGTGGAAGCTGATGCTGAGTCGGAAGGTAGTGGGCCTGTGGATGCCGTATTTAAGGCCATCGAGCAGGTCGCTGCTTCGGAGACCAGTTTAGAACTATATAGCGTTAATGCCATTACCAGTGGTACCGACTCGCAAGGTGAAGTGACCGTAAGGCTGGAAAAAGCAGGCCGTATTGTGAACGGTTTGGGGGCCGACACAGACATCATCATCGCCTCCGCGAAAGCCTATATCCACGCCCTTAATACCTTGGATAGTGGTGCCGACAAAGCCCACCCCCAGGTTTAGCCTAAGGCACCAATTAACATGGTTATGTTCCCACAACTCAATGAACCCCAACGTTTGCAGTACATGCAGGCCTTGGGTGTGACTAGCTGGCTACCGAAGCAGCCGCTGACGGGCAGCCAAAATAACACCATGCTGTGGCAGCATGAGCATGAGCACAAAGCAGCGGTGGCCCGAGAACCCAAAGCCGCTCCAGCGGCCTTCGAGCAGCATGTCGAGGAGCCACAGTCGCAGTCCGCTCCAGCGGTCGAGATTCAAGCTCAAGCTCAAGCAGTGGCGTTGGCGTTGGGTGGCTTAGTCACCACGGCAAAAGTTGCTCCTGTTAGTGCGCCGGAAGTCCCCATCGACAATGGAGCTACTGCCAGCCATGAGTCAGTTGACGTGGCGCCCATGCACCTCGCATTGTCTTGGTATACAACGGGTGTGTTAGTCGTTAATGATGTGCCTGTGCAAGAAGGTGCTGCCATGAGCAGCCCTATACAGCGGCTACAAACCTCGATAGTTAATGCGCTAGTCAGTGGTGGTTCGCAAACCATGCCTAGCGCCACGGTAGAGTTTAATTGGCCGTTAGTGCCAGGGCCCCACGGCGATCACTCTTTAGTTGGCGCAAAAAGTGGCTTAACCTATAGTCTAATTAAGTTGTTGCAAGATAAAACCTGTCACCAATTGTTGCTTATGGGGCCTGCTGCAGCGCAGCTGTTGCGGCCTGAACTAGTGCTTGGTGGGTTGTCTAAGCTTAACGTGGGCTCACGCTCAATGGCATTGGTGTACAGTCACAGTTTGCATCAACTGTTAGCCGTGCCTAGCTTAAAGGCCGAAACATGGGCCCACCTTCAGCCTTTGTTGGCTAGCGAATAAAACACATCGTTACCCTTCGCCCGATGCGGGCCACAGACATCCCTTCAATTTTGAGCATAACATCGGTCGAGGGTGAGCCCAAATGGTCTGCAGGGGCCTTAGCCGATGCTTTAGGCAGTGGCTACTTAGCCTTGGTGGCATGCCATAACGATGTCGATGGTGAGGTGATCGGTTACGCCATAGCCAGTTATTTGTTTGAACAGGGCGACGTGCAAAATGTGATTGTAGCCCCACCATGGCGAGGTCAAGGTTTGGGTAGAAAAGTGATGCGTAGCCTCATTGATGCGGTGACCCTCGAAGGGGTTGAAATTCTGTTCTTGGAAGTCAGATGTTCTAATCAAGTGGCGATAAATTTATACCAGTCTATGGGCTTTCAGCAGATACAAAAACGCCGAGGTTATTACCCCGGCGTTGCTGGTGTGCGAGAAGACGCGTTGGTGTTTAGCCTAGTGTGTCACTAGCAACCTTATAGTCTGGGTCTTCAATTACGTTCAGCTCAACCATATTGCCAGCCTTGGCGAGTAGCTGCTTACACTCAGGTGTGAGGTGGCGCAAGTGTAGGGTTTTGCCGGCCCTTACATAGCGCTCTGCCAAAGTATCGATGGCCTCTAAACCCGAATGATCCGCAACCCTAGAGCGCTCAAAGTCGATGATGACATCTTTTGGGTCTTGGGCGGGGTCAAATAACTCCAAAAAGTTCTGTACCGAACCAAAGAAGATGGGGCCGCGCAGGTAGTAGATACGGCTGCCGTCGAGGTCTTTGTGGGTGACTTGAGTATGCTTGGCATGTTTCCAAGCGAATACTAAGGCTGAACAAATGACGCCGACGACTACGGCAATGGCCAAGTCGGTAGCCACGGTTACACCAGACACCAAAATTAATACAAAGGCATCCGACTTGGGGATTTTGCCCAAAATACGGAAGCTAGACCATTCAAAGGTGCCCACCACCACAATAAACATGACGCCAATCAAGGCAGCCACTGGGATCATTTCAATCAATGGTGAGGCCACTAAGATAAAGGCCAGCAAAAATAGTGCTGCACTGATGCCCGACAGGCGGCCACGACCACCCGAATTAACGTTGATCATGCTCTGACCGATCATGGCACAGCCGCCCATGCCACCAAACAAACCGGTAGCTGTGTTAGCTACCCCTTGGGCCACACATTCTTTGTTGCCACGACCACGGGTTTGGGTAATTTCATCCACCAAGGTTAAGGTCAGCAATGACTCAATTAAGCCGATGGCGGCCAAAATAATGGCGTAAGGCAATATGATGATGAGGGTTTCTAAGGTGTATGGCACCTGAGGGATATGGAAGCTTGGTAAACCACCGGCAATAGAGGCAATATCACCCACGGTGCGTGTGTCGAGGTTCATGCCGATCACTAGCAAGGTCACCACTAAAATGGCGGCCAATGACGAAGGTATGGCACGGGTAAACTTAGGCAAAAAGTGAATGATGGCCATGGTTAGTGCGATTAAGCCCAATAGTAGATACAGTTGTGTACTCTCTAACCACTGTAAATTGCCGTTGTCATCTATGAACTTAAACTGGCTTAACTGTGCCAAGAAAATAACAATGGCTAAGCCATTCACAAAACCCAGCATCACTGGGTGAGGAACCATGCGAATGAACTTGCCTAAGCGAGAAACCCCCGCCAATATTTGCAATATGCCCATCAGTACCACGGTGATAAAGAGGTATTCTACGCCGTGATCGGCAACCAGGCTCACCATGACTACTGCTAACGCACCAGTGGCACCAGAAATCATGCCCGGACGTCCACCCATCACTGCGGTGATTAGACCCACCATAAAGGCGGCATACAAACCTACCAATGGATCAACGCCTGCCACAAAGGCAAACGCTACGGCTTCTGGTACCAAGGCTAAGGCCACGGTTAGACCTGAGAGAATGTCATTTTTAGCATTAGCCGGCGCGCGGCTTGCAAGATCGAACATGATATTTCCTGAAAATGGGTGCATCAAAAAGGCGCGTATTATACGTAAAATGTAGCAATATCTCAATAAAATGGTGATAAATTGGCTGTTTTTTGACCAGTTGGGTGTACGTCGTATTGAGGAAGTTGGCCTAATTGGTGACCGTAGCACACATTCAAGGCGCCGCTTTTATGGTGCTCTACTTACACTTCACTGCCCCAAGCTATTAACCCGATTACAAATACACAAAAAGTGATAATGCTCAGTGTGAAACATATCGATGCATGCAAGCTAAGCTCTGAAGCTCAACAAAACAAGTGTAATCAAGCGATACGGATGTTTAAGAAAGGTAAAAGCCGCTGGGCCATTGCTGACCATCTTGATGTCCATTATGGCACTGTTTGTAACTGGATAGGTCGCTTTGAGACTGGCATGCAACTGGGCAAAAGAGGTCGCCGCTGTGGCGAAGATCGGAAGCTGACGATCGCCCAGGAGGAAAATTTGAAACAGATTATTACTGACAAATTTCCTGATCAAATGAAGCTTCCCATTGCTTTGTGGACCAGTGTCGTCTGTTTTTGTTTAAAAAAAGCGATATATTGGTACTTAAAATACCTAAATGTCAGGTATTTTAAACTTTCTATTGATGTGGTTTAAAAAAACAGATATGTTGGGATTATGAATACCGAAAGAGAGTCAAAATTAAACACGCTGCTCAGCACTCAGCCTTCAGGCATAGTGCTCTCTTCGGCATGGTTGGTTGAGCAGGGTTATAGCCTCGATTTACAAAAGCAGTACAAGAAAAGCCAGTGGTTTGATTCTATCGGCACAGGTGCCTTGATACGCCATGGTGATCAGGTGGATTATCTGGGCGGCATCTATGCGTTGCAGTCTCAGCTAGGCCTATTTGTGCATCCAGCGGCTAAAACGGCACTGTCATTGCAGGGGAAGGCTCACTATTTGGAACTATCTTCCAAGAAAGCGCAGCTTTTTGGTGGTAAGGATGAGAACTTGCCGCTTTGGTTTAAAAAGCGGGATTGGGGTTTGAGTGTAGAGAGCAAGATGACGAGCTTTTTGCCGCCTGGGCTCGGTTTGGTCGAGATCGATCATAAAAGTTTTAACGTGAAGATATCCGGCCCCGCGCGGGCGCTGATGGAGTGCTTATATTTAGCGCCAATATCTCAGCCGCTTATGGAAGTGTTTGAGCTTATGGAAGGCTTGAATAATTTGCGGCCAGCGACAGTACAAAAACTATTGGAAGAGTGCACTTCTATAAAAGTAAAACGTCTCTTCTTGTATCTGGCAGATAAAGCAGGCCATGAATGGCTCAGCTATATCGATCTGGATAAGGTCGATTTGGGTTCAGGCAAACGCGCCATGGTGAGTGATGGGGTTTATGTTGCGAAATACCAGATAACTGTTCCCAAGGCTCTCGATTCAATCAATGGAGAGGCAGCGGCATGAATAACGCCTATACAAAACAGGTGAAGCTGCTCTTGGATGTGTTGCCAGAGGTCGCCAAAGAGGCATGTTTTGCCATGCATGGCGGAACCGCAATCAATCTCTTTGTAAGGGATATGCCAAGGCTGTCCGTTGATATCGACTTAACCTACGTTGAGATAGCCGAGCGCAATGAAACACTGGAGGGGATTAACGCAGCCCTTATGCGTATTAAAGAACGTATCGAAGGTTTGCGCCCATCGATACGCATTCAGCATAAGGAGAATGTCTGCAAGCTCCAGCTTGATGAGCGCGGTGTGATGATCAAGATTGAAGTGAATATGGTGGGGCGTGGCTTGATAGGTGAGGCTAGCAAAGCGCCACTATGTGAAGCTGCTCAAGAACAGTTTGATGTGTTTTGTGCGATGCCGCTTGTGCCATTAGCACAGCTATACGGCGGTAAAATTTGTGCAGCCTTAGACAGGCAGCACCCAAGAGACTTGTTTGATGTAAGGCTTCTGTTAGATAACGAAGGCTTTACCGATGAGATTAAACGCGGGTTTTTGTTGGGGCTGGTGAGTAGTGATCGCCCGACCCATGAAATACTAAATCCGCATTTGCTCGATCAGCGCATGGCGTTTGAAAATCAGTTTGAAGGGTTGAGCGCAATAGAATTTAGTTACGATGAATATGAAGCCTCAAGGCTTCAACTAATCGAAACGATACAAGTCGGTTTGAATGAAAGCGATAAAGTGTTTCTAAAAAGCTTTAATAGCTTAGAGCCAGACTGGTCGATTTATGCTTTTCAGGCGTTTCCATCAGTGCAATGGAAGCTCTTGAACTTAGAGAAGTTTAAAACGGAAAAACCAGAAAGCTACCAGCAGCAATTAAGCGAGCTGGAAAGAATTCTGGCGCAATAATGTATAGCGTGGCGTTTATTCTGTAGAATAGTGCGCTTTTCAGTCCCCCAAGGGGGTAACTTTATAAACAAGTACAAATTTAACTAAAAATTAGGATTCTGAAGGTATGGATGATAGCAATTTTATCAATGAAATCAACAAGAGACGCACGTTTGCTATCATCTCTCACCCCGATGCGGGTAAGACCACCATTACCGAAAAACTATTGTTGTTAGGCCAATTGATCCAAACGGCAGGCTCAGTCAAGGGCAAAAAAGGTGACAAGGCGGCTACTTCGGACTGGATGGCCATGGAGCAACAACGTGGCATCTCGGTGACTTCATCGGTGATGCAGTTTCCCTATAAAGACCGCACAGTTAACTTACTGGACACACCTGGCCACGAAGATTTCTCGGAAGACACCTACCGCACCTTGACCGCCGTGGATTCGGTGCTCATGGTGATTGACGGCGCCAAAGGCGTGGAAGATCGTACCATTAAGCTAATGGACGTATGCCGCTTGCGTGACACCCCTATTTTCACCTTTGTGAACAAGATGGACCGTGAAGTGCGGGACCAAATTGAAGTGTTGGACGAAGTTGAAGAGGTGCTTAACATCGCCTGCGCACCCATCACTTGGCCTATTAGTATGGGCAAACGTTTTAAAGGTGTTTATAACCTCTACACCGATACCATTCACGTGTTTACCCCTGGTATGGGCCATACCTTGTCTGACGATATTCAGATTAAAGGCTTAGACTCTCCCGCAGCAGCCGAAATTTTGGGCGAGTTGTTAGATGACCTGAAGGACGAAATTGAGTTGGTGCGTGGCGCCAGCCATGAGTTTGATATGCAAGCGTTTTTGGAAGGCAAACTCACCCCAGTGTTTTTTGGAACGGCTTTGTCTAACTTTGGCATAAGGGAAATGTTGGACTACTTTGTGCAGTGGGCACCTGCGCCTGAATCTCGTAATGCTGGCGAACGAGTAGTTGCAGCCACGGAACCTAAGTTCACTGGTTTTGTGTTTAAGATCCAGGCCAATATGGACCCTAAACACCGTGATCGTATTGCCTTTATGCGCATTTGTTCTGGTACCTATGAGCGGGGCATGAAGATGCGCCATGTACGTATAGGCAAAGACGTTAAAATTGCCGACGCCGTCACCTTTATGGCAGGCGAACGGTCTAACGTTGAACAAGCGTGGCCTGGGGATATTATAGGTTTGCACAACCACGGCACTATCCAGATTGGCGATACCTTTACCGGTGGCGAAAAACTCAAGTTTGCTGGAATTCCTCATTTTGCCCCCGAACTGTTTCGACGGGTGCGGTTAAAAGACCCGCTAAAAATGAAACAGTTGAAAAAAGGGTTGCAGCAGCTCTCCGAAGAAGGCTCAACCCAGCTGTTTATGCCGGGCAAAAATAATGACCTGATTGTGGGCGCCGTCGGTGTGTTGCAGTTTGAGGTGGTGGCCTATCGGCTACAGGACGAATACAAAGTAGAGTGTATCTACGAACCTATTGCGGTGAACACAGCCCGGTGGGTGGAGTGTGATGATGCTAAGACGCTGGAAGAATTTAAGCGCAAAGCGGCGGATAATTTGGCCATCGATGGCGGTGGCCATTTGACCTACCTGGCGCCATCCAGGGTCAATTTGAGCTTAACTGAAGAGCGTTGGCCTGACATTCAATTCCGTGCCACACGGGAACATTAACAGCGATTAACGGGAGGTGTCAATGCATCAGCTAATCGATAGCCATTGCCATTGGGACCACCCGCGTTTACAAAGCCTACAACCCGACCTATGGCAATCCTGCTTAGATCATGGGGTGACGCAATTGGTAGTGCCTGGCACCCAAGCGTCTCAGTTCCAATCGCAAATTAAACTGTGCCAACAAAACCCTCACTGGCATTTGGCCCTGGGCCTACATCCGTATTTTTCTCACCTCCATAGCAGCGACCATTTACAGCTGTTGTATGACGCTATCGAGGCGCATCAGCCCGTAGCCGTAGGCGAGATTGGGCTAGATTTTCACCTAGATATGAGTTTAAAAGGGTTCGCCCAGGCCGAGCAAGAGCTTTGGTTGCTGGCGCAATTAGACATAGCCCAGCAACAAAGCTTGCCCGTCATTGTGCATTGTCGTAAGGCCAATGACAGGCTAGCTCAACTGTTACGGCGCCACGCATTTGCTGAGGGCGGCATCGTGCATGCCTTTAGCGGTAGCCTGCAGCAAGCAGTGGCCTTTACCAAGCT
Source organism: Oceanospirillaceae bacterium (assembly GCA_003523085.1). Lineage (GTDB taxonomy): Bacteria > Pseudomonadota > Gammaproteobacteria > Pseudomonadales > Balneatricaceae > Njordibacter. The sequence goes on from DPHD01000057.1 coordinate 10,781, forward strand.
CGGCTTTAAAATTGGCTTAGGGGGTACGCTCACCTACGACCGTGCGCAGGCGATGAAACGCTTGGCGATAGCCTTGCCCCTAGCCGATATAGTGTTGGAAACAGATGCACCGGATATGCCTATGGCAGGCTCAGCTAGAGCCTTACCTAATCGCCCCGATTATTTGCCGCGGGTGTTGCAGCAACTGGCAAGCCTAAGGCCTGAATCGATCGAACAGATCGCCCAACAAACCTATGTGAATACCCAGCAAGTATTGCGCCTGGGTTAACACATGTCGTCAAATGGGTTGCTGAGGGTAAGGTCTACCGCTTGAGCATAGCCTGGGATGCGTATTTCATGACGGTCAAGGCTCAGGTCTTCACCGGCTAATACGTTATGGCCAAACTTATAGGTCGGTTGTGTTTGCCCGCGCATGGTTTGGGTATCGTACTCAGATGCCGCGGCTATTGGCTTTTCTTGTGCCAGAGCCAAAGCTGCCATGGCTTTGGCACCATGTTTTTTGCTCATCAATTGCAGCGCAATATGGGGTCCCATCAGCACCGCGCTGGCATTGTTACCGCCAAAGCCTTTTGAATTGAGCAATACTGTATCGATACCTTGTGTACCTAGCTCGTGGTGTTGCGCTTGAATGGATAAATGACTGGTATGTACGTCATCGGCAACGTGATCGATGGTAGCGATGCCGGGCAGGATGCCATAGCGCCATAAGCCCAAAGATACGGCCAACTGGTCGCCGCCCGCAGTGCCTTGCGAGTGGCCTAGGTAAGCTTTGACTGCGCCCACTTTCCAGGCCTCAATACCAAAGCTTTTGGCCGTTTGGTTGAGTACATGGGATTCGGTGACGCGATTTTGTGGTGTACTAGTGCCGTGTGCCTGTACGCAGGAGCGTTGCTGTAACGATTGGCGGCCTAACATGCTTTCGGTAAGGGCTGCGGCTTTGGCCAAGGTAATGTAATTACCAATGCCCGGTGCTGATATTGACTTCTTATGGCCATCGGCATTGACGAAAACACCCGGCACAGCGGCGTGAATTTGGGCGCCTAGTTTAAGGGCTAGCTCATCACTGGTGAGTACGATCCACTGTGAGGCTTCACCCATGGTAAAACCACAGTTAGTGGAAAACGGCCTGGAAGTACGGCGTAAGTTGGCCGCCGCGGCATCGTCTAAGGCCGCTACGTCGTGGTCTTCTGCCAAGGCACCCATAGTGCGAAAACCTTCCATTACCTCGGGGGTAATGGGGGCGTCACTTCCGCCCACCACAACCAAATCGCGGCGGCCGCTCTTAATGTCGTCCACGGCGTTACGCAAGTTATATAAAAACGTGGCACACGCGCCTAAGGCTGAACCGACGGCACCCACACTGCCTAATAAATAGGCATTGACAAAATCGGCTGGCATTTGGCCATAACCCAGTGGCATTTGTTTGGAGGTGATGCGTTTGCCTGAGCTTGGATTTTTTAACAAACCACCAAAGCCGGCTTCATCAAGTTGGCCGATGGAGTTACTGGCATAAACAGCGATACGGTCAGGTGCAATCTGATCTTGTATGTCCTGCCACTCTATACCGGTAGACTTCAGGGCGTCGGAGGCGCCGTACACGGTCATTTGTAAGTTACGTGGGTGATTGCGTGACTGATACAAGGAACCTGGCGCGAAGCCGTCGGGCAATTGGCCAGCGGCACTTACTGGTGCACGTTTGCTGTCGGGTAATATAGCGGCAAAGCTGCCGCTAATGGTGACTTCTACAGTGTCCTCGTCAACAGGGGTCACGGTCCAAGTGTCAGGCCGTTGGGTGGGCAAATGGCGTTTGCGCATGCGGATGCAGGTGCTGTCGCCGCTGGCGGGGCGAATTTCTGCGGCTTTATTAAGTACCAGTTGATGAATGTCGTATGCTGTCGGTCGGATGGGTCGAATTAAAGTGGCGTCTTGTAACTGAATTGACAGTTGTGCAGCCAACTGGGCGGGTGAGTATGGTTTGCTTTGATCATGGAGATGGTAATGGCCGTTGCTGTAGGTGGCCGTATTAGTGAGCATGGCCAAATCCGTGAGGGTGTCTATTCTGCTTTGTTGATCTAGCGAGTCAAGGATAAGGCGGCGGTAGCCATGGTGGGAGGAGGTTCGACCGGCCGGATTAACTCCACCGAAACCAATGATCACTGGTAGATTCGACAACTCATATTCCCCGAAAAATAATAACGTAAAAGCCTAAAGGTCCATTCTAGCAGAGTGGGCGCTAAACTCTAGAGCCTGTCATAGATTCTAGTGGATTCGATGCACATCTAGGTGAACATGGGTTAATTTCTTGCCCAGTAAGTGTAGCTCGCCTAAGGTTCTTTGCTCGCCATCGCTACTAAATTCGAACATGAACTGCCGTAATAACACCACATGGCCCTTGTGGTTACGTTTGAGGCGAGTCTTCTTTAGGGCGACAGTGTCATCTAATAGCTGTAGATTTTGTTGCTCGCACTGTTGTTTTGCCACCACCCTAGCCCGATCTTTAGCTGCACTAGTGTCCCACCAATACACCAGCGCAGCGATTAAAGGTAATAATAACCAACCCATTAGCCACCTGCCTTTTTTACCGAGCTCCAACCGCGGTTGCTGAGCAATAACAATAATTTGTCCCGCTGATCCCCTTGTAATTCAAGGGTTTGGTGTTTAATGGCGCCGCCAGTGCTGGTTTTTTGCTTTAATTCTTTGAGTAGCTTTTTTAACTCGGCTCCAGCTAATGGAATGCCCGTTACGGTGGTGACACCTTTGCCTTTACGGCCTTTGGTTTCTAGGCGTATACGTACATTACCATCGCCCGCTTCAGCGTCACTGATGCGGCACTGGCATTGGGCTTGCTGGCAGTCGGGGCAGAGCCTGCCTTGATCCGTAGAGTAAACAAGTCGCGACATATTACAATTCCTTGGTATCGCTGATGGCGTCTGCGGCTTCAATCTCGGATTTAGGCTGAGGCAATTGAACCAAAGCACTGCAAGGGTGAAGAAGGGCGTCGCCCCACCAACTGGCAGGCCACGGCTCCAATTTATTGACGCGGATCAAGCCCCTAATATCATTGATGTAGTCTACCCCCCTAGAGGAATAACCAATGAGTCCTGCAGATAAGGCCCGGCCCGTCACCGTTTGTTGGTTGTTGATTAAACATTCACGTATTCGCCTTAAGCCAATGTAGCTGCCATGGGAGTTTAGGTTACGAATATAAGCATCCACCGAGGCTTGAGGGTCTTTGAACTTGCGCACTTCGTAGGTCTCGCCAGCGGGGCGGCCACTAGGGATCAGGCCGCAACCTTTGCTAAAGCACCACTGGCCAAATAGATTGTTGCCTTGGGTGGCAAACCGCGAGGTGCCCCAGGCGCTTTCATTGGCTGCTTGGGCCAACACCAGCGCAGCGGGCACGCGTTCAATTTTGCGTAACAATAAATTAATTTGTTGTTGTGGATCTGTGGTTTTTATTTTGTAGCTTTTAGATAAGCGGTTTAGGCGCTGGGTTTGTAACTGGGTGAGTCGTTGGGGGTTCATGCGCTTTATTTCGGCACGAAGTTGTTTAATCTTGGTATTGGCGGTTTGCGATAATACCAGCAAATAATTAAAGAAGGCGGTCTTTTTTGTTTTTACGTCCAGCATAGCGCCAAAGTTGGGCAGTGGCATCACCTCTGGCCGCAAGCTCGACTCGATGGCGTGGCTAATACTAGCAGCAGCATTAGCGCTCGATACAACCCTAGGTTCGACCGCAACGGGGGCTACCGTAATGGGTGTTATAGGTGTCCGCTTAGGGGTTGCAGGTTCTGAGTCTGCGGCGACATCCGCAACTGGCGTTTGATCTTGGTTGTTAATCGTCACCCATACAAAGGCGATTAGTAACACACCCACAATGGATAATAGACTTTTGTGTCGCTGAAAAAATAAGGAGCTATTCATATGCAGAAAAATTTCCTAGTGCGGTCTAGACTCAATTTCGGTTTTATCCCATTCCGTTAGTTGAGCCCGAAGGCGTGCATTTTCCTGCTGCAATTGTGCGATTTCCAGGTTTAGAGTCAGTGTTTCAGTCAGCATCAGTTTCACCTTGGCCTTTAAAGTAGGCATCAGGGAGTGAGACTGGCTGCTGGACTTAAGCATAGAGTTTTATTGCTTGGCGGCGGCTTTGGCCGCTTCCATGGCTGCAAAAGCACTTTTTTGTGCGTCTGTTGCTGGGGTTTGATGGTTTTGTTTCCACTGCTCATAGGGCATGCGGTAAACCTGTTCTCGAGCTTGGTCATAATCCATGGCTACGCCTTGTTCATCGGCTGCCGCCATCAGCCATTTGCTCATGCAATTACGGCAAAACCCAGCCAGAATCATTAAGTCGATGTTTTGTACGTCTTTTCGATTATCTAAGTGAGCCACAAGTTTACGAAAAGCGGCGGCTTCCATTTCAGTTTGAGTTTGAGTGGTTAGTGGGTTATCCATGGATTGTCTCTAAAAGGCCAAATTGAGCAATCGCCATGATATCGCTTTCAGGCCTAGTGCGCTAGATGAGGGGCTTGATGTTGGCGTTAAAATAGGTAAAATACTGGTTAAATAACCAGTTATTTGGCGTGATAATAGATTGCTTAGTCCCGTGCCCTTCGATCGAAAAATTATCCACTGCGATTGTGACTGTTTTTACGCGGCCGTGGAAATGCGCGATCAGCCTAGTTATCAGTATCGACCCATTGCTATTGGCGGGCCTGCCAATAGCCGCGGCGTGATCGCCACATGTAACTATCCTGCCCGACGGTTTGGGGTGCATTCAGCCATGCCCTCGGCACAAGCCTTGCGGGTTTGTCCCCAGCTGTTGATCTTGCCCGGTCGTATGGCCTTGTATAAATCGGTGTCTGCACAAATCATGGCCATCTTTAGGCGCTATTCAGATCGTATCGAACCTTTGTCCCTAGACGAAGCCTTTATCGATGTCACCGAGTCAACTTTGTGTGGTGGCAGCGCGACACGTATTGCTCAACGTATTCGCGCCGAAGTGGAGGCTGAAGTGGGGATTACCATCTCTGCAGGTGTTGCGCCCAACAAATTTATCGCCAAAGTGGCCAGTGACTGGCGTAAACCCAACGGTTTGTTTGTGGTTAAGCCTGATGAAGTAGACGCCTTTAGTGCTCAGCTGGCAGTTAAAAAAATACCAGGCATCGGCCCCGTCAGCGCCGCCAAACTGGCCGCTGAAAACATCCATATTTGTGCCGATTTGCGCGCCTTTACGGCCGTGGAGTTAGAACATAAGTTTGGTCGCATGGGGCAGTCGTTGGCACTACGTCGATTTGGCTTGGATGAACGGCCCGTACAAACCAGCCGCATTCGTAAATCGGTGTCGGTGGAAAACACCTACCGCGAGGATTTAGTGAAGTTAGAAGATTGTGTACAAGCGTTGCAACCACTCTATGAGCAACTGATGTTGCGCTGGCAGCAGCTCACTGCGCAGTATGCGGTGGCTGGGGTGGTGGTTAAGCTCAAGTTTGCCGACTTTACTCAGCTCACCCGAGAGTATGCCACCCATGACATAGACTTAGACCTGTTTCAACCCTTGCTACAGCAAGCCTTTGCCAGCGGTAATGCGCAGCAGCAAAAAAGAGGGGTGCGGCTGCTGGGGCTGGGGATCAAGTTGCAAAACCCTATTACCCAGCAGCAGCTACGCTTGTTTTAAGTGCTGCGTTTTTTTCCCGTCAGTATTGCGGTTAGGTTTTCTAACATGAGTACCATCGACGGCACTACAAACAGAATTAACAGCGTACCTAAGGCTAAACCAAAGACAATAGAAATGGCCATCGGGATAAGGAACTGAGCCTGTAGCGACTCTTCAAATAAAATCGGTGTGAGGCCGGCGATGGTGGTCATGGAGGTGAGTAATACGGCCCTTAACCTTTGGCAGGCAGCCTCGACCACTGCAGCTTTTGGTTCCATGCCTTGAGCGCGAAACTCTTTGTAAAAAGACAGCAGTACAATGCTGTTATTAATGACGATGCCGGACAAGCCAAATAATCCAAACAATGACAAGATAGTTAAATCTCTGTCCATCATCACGTGGCCTAAAACGGCACCTGTTAAACCAAATGGAATGGTGAACATGACCGCAATAGGCCAGGTATAAGACGCAAATACCCACGCCAAAACGATATAGATAAGGACTAAGGCTAAGGCTAGGCCGGTCATCATTTCGCCCAGGGTTTCTTCTTCATCTGCCTTGGTGCCGCCAAAACTAATTTGCACGCCATATTGGCGCTCTAAGCTAGGGATGGTTTCTTCTTTTAACGCTTCGATCACCACGTTGGCGTTGGTGGCACCCACGTCCACGTCGGCCTGTACGGTGACCATGAGTTGGCCGTTTTCGCTGCGGAACTTGTCAATGCCACGACGTGAGCTAAATTCTACCAATTCTAATAACGGCACGGTCCTGCCCGAAGGCAGAATGATGGGCAAAGCGTATAAGGTTGCAAGACTATTGCGGTCTTGGTCTTTGAGCATGAGCCGCACGTCAATTTCGTCGCTGCCTTGGTAAAAGCTTTGCACCGTCACGCCGTCAAATGCATACCTGAGTTGACGTCCAATGTCTGAGCTAGTAAGGCCTAAGGTAGTGGCTTCGGGGGTTAAGCTGAAAATCAACTGTTCCATGCCGTACGGCAGGTTGTCATCGATGTTTTGTACGCCGGTAAAGGCTTTTAGGGATGTTTGTAATTCCAACGCAACCTGTTTCATGACATTAGCGCTGGCACCGGTAATGTTGGCTTCGATGGGTTTGCCCGGCGGGCCGGATTCTGGTTGGTCAATAATGATTTTTTCTAACCCTGGTACCCGAGGAATTTTGCTGTTCCAGGTGTCAATAAACTCGGCATTGGATACAGAACGTAATACCGTACTGTCTAACTCTACCCGCAGAAGAGCAATTTGATCGCGGCTTGAAATACCATCCATAGACAACATGTGGGTGCCAAAGTAGGCCGCCCGTTCACGAATGAGCTGGCCGCCCAACTCTGCCTCGGTGGCCAGCAAAGCGTCTTCTACTTTTATTAGGTAGGAGGCCACTTCGGTGGCTGGGGTGCCGCTGCTAAACTGAACATTGGCGCGCAAATTGTCACCATCTACGCTGGGAAAAAAAGCAAACTGCAAGCGTCCACCCACCAGTAACCCGATGGCTAATACAAAGGCCGTGATAGCCAAGCTAAAGGTGACTAAGCGAAAGTCGATGGCAAAACTAACGGCTGGGCGGAAGATGTTGTTTTTGAAATTTTCAAAACCTTGGTCAAAGGACGTGCGCCAGCGCGACGGGGGTTTTTTCTCGCGGTTCTTAAGTGCATGGTGAAGGTGTCCAGGCAAGATTAAGAAGCATTCAACCAAAGATACAGCAATCACGCAAATCACCACCACCGGGATGTCCGATAAAATGCTGCCGATCGGCCCCCCAATTAACAATAGTGGTAAAAAGGCTGCAACCGTGGTTAATGACGAAGCGGCCACTGGCCCCAACATACGTTGCGCTCCGCCCATGGCTGCTTGCAAGGAGGGTTCTCCGCGCTGCGAATGAGCTAGAGTGTCTTCGCCCACGACGATGGCATCGTCAACAATAATGCCTAACGCCATGATCATGCCAAATAAGCTGATCATGTTAATGGAGCCGCCAATGTAGTACATCACACCCCATGTGGCGAGCAGCGACGCAGGAATGCCCATGGCTACCCAAAATGCGACTCGGGAGTTAAGGAATAAAAACAGTAAACCCACCACAAATAATAAGCCCGTGGCGCCGTTATTAATCAACAAGGTGATACGGGCTTTAAGGATGAGCCAAGCCTCATCGTAGACCACAATTTCCACGCCCTGGGGGAAGCGCTGGCGGGCATCGGCCACCCAGTCATTCATAATGCCAGCGGTTTTAATGGTGTCGTCGTTTTGGCTGCGCATGATCGACAATTCAATGGCTGATTTGCCGTGATAACGAATGGTGCTTTGATCTTCCTTGGGTCTCAAGCTGATGTCGGCTACGTCACCTAAGCGCAGCAATTGAGCATTATCGCCTGTCAGTAACGGCAGTTGTTCAAAGCTGTTGACGTCTGAGACTTTGCCAATGGCTCGTAGTTGTTTAGAGCCATCCGTACGGCCGGCAGTGCCAGCCATCACATCTTGGCTTTGATTGTTGATTAAACCTGCCATAGTTTGCAAAGACAGCCCCAGTTCGTGCATGGTGCTGGTGTCCACTTGTATGGCGATTTCCCGTTCGGGTAAACCGGTAAAATTAATTTTGCTGATGCCCTTGGCTAACAACTCCCGTTCGGCCTGGCGGGCCAAATTGGTCAGTTCATCCACTGGGCCGTCGGTGGTAATGAGTAAGGTGCCCACGTTTTCATACATCACAAACTGTTCAACACTTGGGGTTTTGGCATCAGTAGGCATATTGCCTACTGAATCGACCCGCTGTTTGATGGCATTGGTGGTTTCTGTAAAGTCGGCACCGCTGTCAACGTCTAACCAAAGACTTACGCCACCACGGTAGGTGCTTGAGTTAACTTTAGTCACGTTAGCGACGCTTTTTAAGGCCTGTTCAACAGGGATGGTAATGCTGCTTTGTACATCTTCTGCAGCGGCCCCAGGCCAAGCAATGTTGACCATTACCACATCTACGGCAAAGTCTGGAAAAAACTGGGTGTTGAGTTGCTTTAAACCATAGGCGCCAGATAAAAATAGCAACAACATTAACAAGTTAGGCGCTACTTTGTGGTTGGCAAAGAGGCGAATAAATGATTGCATCATAGTGCTATGCTCCGCCTATCGGGTTTCAACTAATAAGCCGCTAACGGCGTTGGGTAACTGGGTGCTTAACACCTGGTCGCCGCTCTGCAACTGAGCGCTGCGCACCAAGGTTAAGCGTTCGCCCGTGGGGCTGGTCCAGGCGCCAATGCGGTCAACGCTCACCGCTTGCAAACGTTGATCAACAATCCGATAAACACGGTTTTGGCCATAAATGGCTAATGCAGGTAGTGCAGCCACATTGGTTTCCATAGGCAGTTCAACCTGGACTTGCAAATTGCGGCCGACTTCAATGTTTTGGCCTTGCTTAAGGGTGAAAAATGCATCAATACCGCCCTGACTGGTAGAGGCTTCAGCCGACAAGCGATCCAACTTCAATGGATAGGTCCGGCCTGCGTGGGTAATGCTGGCGGTAAGGCTTGAGCCTGAGGCGGTGGTTTGCATCATGGGTAAATAGCGGGCCGGAATCTGGCTGCGAACTTCTAAGCTTTGAGTGTTGTACAGTTTAACCACGCGATCGCCGTTACGTACACGGTTGCCAGCGGCGGTATCTACACTTAATACCCGGGCTTCAAAGGGCGCCAAGATATGGGTGCGCTGCAGGTCTAACTGTGCAAACTCAAGTTGTACGTTACTTTGGGTGGCGGCGGCTTTCAGTTGAGCTAAACGGTTAGGGTGGTCAGCAATGGTGTTTTCACGGTTTAATAACGACAATTGCTGTTGTTGCACGGCCCGTGTGGCGTCTTCTAGGCGCGATGCAGGGGCCACGTTTTGTTCGACCAGTTGTTGTTGACGGCGCAAGTTCTTTTCATTGATGGCTTGTAATTGTTGTTCAACTTTTAAGGCTTTTTGATCGGTTTTATTGCGGTTTATTTCGCTGTTAATGCGCGCCTCAATGTCGGCTAGGCTTGCTTGACGTTGCGCCAGGGTCAAACGTAATTCCCGATCGTCTAGCTGGGCGATGGTTTGTCCTTTTTTGACTCGGTCACCCCGGCTTACATTGACTTGGTTAACGAAGGCGTTGACCGTAGCGCTAAGTTGTACAGTTTCGCTAGCTTCTACAGCACCATAAAGGATGATTTGAGGGGCAAGGTCTTGTAATTGAATAACATGGCTGGACACCCCCCATACTTGTTCGGCAATTGGTTTGGCGGGCACTTCTGGTTTTGAATCTTTAAGGTATATGAATCCAGAGATAGCGCCAGCCACAATGGCGATGGGCAGGGCAACCTTAAAAATAAAGCGAGAAAGGATGGATTTGGCACTCATGTCAATGACCTTGTGTAAGCAAAAAAAGCACAACGGCTTCGAGGCTGATAAAAACTAGGGCTAGATAGTACATTAATGCTTGCTGATTTGATATTTGTGACTGCGCGGTAGTTGGCGTCTTTACGCATAATTTACTCGATTAATTGACCGACTATAAGTTGTGATGACATACAATAGTTTGCGCCCTGACTGAGGCAGCTTATAATGGGGCTAATGATCCACTAATGTAAGTAACTGGGCGACCTCAATGCCATCACAAGACTATAACGATTATCGACGCGAATACGAAGCCGAGGGGTTGCGTAGGCAAGACCTTGCGTTGGACCCATGGCAGCAATTTGGCACTTGGTTGACGCAAGCGACAAACGCATGCCCGTTGGACGCCACCTCGATGTCTTTAGCCACCGTGTCGGCCTGTGGCATGCCCAGCGCCCGCATTGTGCTGATGAAAAGCTATGATGCACAGGGCTTGGTTTGGTACACCGATAGCCGCAGTAATAAAGGCCAAGACTTGGCCAGCAACCCACAGGCATCAGTATTGTTTTATTGGCAGCCTTTAGAGCGGCAAGTGCGTATTTCGGGACAGGTGGTGAAGCTGCCAGACGCGACCGCTGATGCCTACTTCCAAAGCCGCCCTAGGGCCAGCCAGTTAAGCGCAGCGGCCACTGCCCAAAGCCATGTGGTGAGCGGCGCAGCGGAACTTCAAGCTAATGTGCGACAGCTCGATCAGCAAACCCTAGCGGCCCAAGTCGAACGCCCTAAACCCTGGGTAGGTTATTGTTTGCAGCCCACTCAATTTGAGTTTTGGCAGGGGCGTCCTAGCCGTTTACATGATCGTTTTCGCTACCAGTACGGCGTTGATGGCTGGGCTATTGATCGTTTGGCACCCTAATTATTATGTCTAAAAGCTCTGCTCAATATCCGTTGTCAGCCATGGCGAGCCACTTTGGTGAGCTCAAGATTTGTCGGCTGCCGCTAGACCCTAAACCAACCTTGCTTGCATTTGACCAAGGCGATTTGCTGGCCTTGGATTATATCCATGAACAACAATTGTTGCAGCCCCATAGCCGAGTGGTGCTGGTGAACGAGCCCTTTGCCGCCATCACCTGTGGCCTCACAGCAGCGGTGCAGGCGCTCACCGGCGGGGTGCCCACTTTGTGGAGTGATTCGCATATTGCCCAGCAAGCGTTGGCCTACAACACGCAACACAATGATTTGCCATTAGCCGATTTTGTGCCAGCCCATGAAACGCCTCAAGGTGGATTCGATTTGGTGGTATTGAAACTGCCAAAAAGCCATCGATTGTTAAAAGATCAGGTGTCTCGTCTATTGCCACAGTTGGCCGCCGGTGCAAACATCATCATGCCGGTGATGGTAAAGCACTTAGACACGCCATTGTTTCAATTATTGGAATCCTTGTTGGGCCCGCTAACGACCAGCTTGGCGCGCAAAAAGGCGCGTTTAGTGTTGGCGTCAAAGAACAAGGATGGTGGCGGCGAGAGCCCGCCTGCGCAAACACACCGCTGGTCGGTGGCGGATTTAGGTCTAACCCTAGATCATTATAGCGGTGTGTTTAGCCCCACACGATTAGACCCCGGCGCGCAGGTGTTGCTGGAGAATTTCCCCGACGGCAACTATCAACATATTATCGACTTGGGTTGTGGTAACGGTGTGCAGGCCATTACGGCCGCTAAAAAATGGCCTCAAAGCCAAGTGATCGGTGTGGATGAATCCTTTATGGCGGTGGCCTCAGCGACCAATAATGCCAGGTTAAATGGCGTCGGGCCTCAGTGCCGCTTTACAGCCAACGATTGCCTCACTAATATGCCCCCTCAGTCGGCCGATTTGATCTTGTGTAACCCCCCGTTTCACCAAGAGCGGGTGGTGGGCGACCAAATTGCCATGCGGATGTTTGCTCAAGCAGCACAAGTGCTAACAGCAGGCGGCGAACTGTGGGTGGTGGGCAATCGCCACTTAGGCTACCACGCTAAACTCAAACGTTGGTTTAAGCAGGTGCAGCAGATCGGCTCACATCCGAAGTTCGTGGTGTTAAAGGCCAAGCGCTAAGGCTTGGGTTTGAGTGTTGCGCCGGTAATGTCGGGGTTATAGTTGGCCGGCACTTTGCCCACTTTGGTGCGGTAAAAATCAGCGATGGCAAGCATATCAGCGTCCATGTCATCGCTAGTGTTTAACATCTTCCCAATGCCGCCCACTTTAGTGGGAAAATCAAAATAGGCTAAGGCTATAGGGATCTGCGCGCCTTTAGCCATGTGATAAAAACCTGTTTTCCAGCGCGGCACGCTTGAGCGAGTGCCTTCCGGGGCGATCGCCATGACTAAATCGGGGTGGCTGTTAAACGTGTCGATTGAGGCGTCGACAAAATTCTGGCTGGTTTTACGGTCTAAAGGAATGCCCCCTAACCAGCGCATGAAGGGCCCCATAGGTCCTTTGAATAAGGTGTGCTTGCCAATAATATAAACCCGCAGATGCAGGTGAAAGGCCATGGCAATGCCCAGTGGAAAATCCCAGTTTGAGGTATGGGGCGCTGCGATAATAAGGTAACTGCCGGTGGCGGGTGCAACATTGATGACTTTCCAGCCGCTGAGTTTCAAAATCAGCCAAGATAAACCCCTAATGAGGTGGATAACACCAGGGGTATCGTGAATAGTAAAATGCATGGAAATTAGAGCCTAGAAGCGATTTTTGCGGTATTATAGCAGGTTGCTCAAGCTCATGAGTTAAGTTTAATTATTGACGCCCTATACAAGACAGTTATTAGGGCATTTTGGAGTATCAAATGAAAATTGCCGAAAACAGCGTAGCTAGCTTCCATTACACCTTAACCAATGGCGCGGGTGAGCTAGTGGACACTTCACGCGAAGGCGAACCATTGCCCTATTTGCATGGTGCAAACAACATCGTGCAAGGCCTAGAAGAAGCCTTAGAAGGCAAACAGGTGGGTGACAAGCTACAGGTAGAAGTGCCACCTCACAAAGGCTACGGCGAATACATGGAAGAAATGGTGCAGCAGGTTGAACGTGAAATGTTTTCTGGCATCGACACCTTAGAAGTGGGTATGCAGTTCCACGCCGAAGGCGATTCTGGCCAGCCACATGTGGTCACTATTACCGCAATTGATGGCGACCAAGTAAGCGTTGACGGCAACCATGACTTGGCCGGTGAAACGCTTAATTTTGACGTCGAAGTGATGGCTATTCGTGAAGCCACTGCCGACGAATTGTCTGCCGGTCATATCCACGGACCAGGTTGTAACCACTAATACGGCTTTTGTTGCCGTATTTATTCAGCCCACCTTTTTTAGAGCGCTACACCGACATTATGGAAAAGACATACAACCCCAACGCCATTGAACAGCAGTGGTACCAGCAATGGGAAGACAACAATTACTTCGCCCCCTCCGGTGAGGGTACGCCCTACAGTATTGTTATCCCACCGCCTAATGTCACGGGTAGTTTGCATATGGGTCATGCTTTCCAAGATACCATCATGGATACCTTGACGCGTTTTAAGCGTATGCAAGGCCATGATACCTTGTGGCAGGTGGGTACCGATCATGCCGGTATAGCGACCCAAATGTTGGTGGAGCGTAAGGTTCAAGCCGAACAAGGTAAAACCCGCCATGACCTCGGTCGTGATCAATTTCTGGAAAAAGTATGGGACTGGAAGAATGAATCAGGCGGTACTATTACTCGCCAGCTTCGTCGTATGGGTGCCAGTGTAGATTGGAGCCGAGAGCGCTTCACCATGGATGACGGCTTTTATACGGCGGTGCAAGAAGCCTTTGTACGTTTGTATGACGATGGCCTTATTTACCGTGGCAAGCGGTTGGTTAACTGGGATCCTAAGCTACACACAGCTATTTCGGACTTAGAAGTTATTTCTACCGACGAAAAAGGCCATTTGTGGCATTTGCGTTATCCCCTAGCAGAAGGCGCTACGACCGCCGACGGTAAGGATCATTTAGTGGTTGCCACCACACGTCCAGAGACCATGCTAGGTGATGCTGCCGTGGCGGTACATCCTAAGGATGAGCGTTACCAACACCTTATCGGAAAATCCATTGAGTTACCCTTGGTCGGTCGTTTAATCCCCATTATCGCTGACGACTACGTGGATATGGAATTTGGTACGGGTTGTGTAAAAATCACCCCAGCCCACGACTTTAATGACTACGCCATGGGCCAGCGCCACGACCTAGGTATGATTAACGTATTGGACCACGACGCTGCCATTGTGCAGGTGCCAGACGTGTATACCACGGCTGGCAAAGTGGTTGCAGAACATGATGAAACGGTGCCAGCCGCCTATCGTGGTTTGGATCGTTACGATGCCCGTAAACAAATAGTCGCCGACTTGGATGCTGCCGGCTTGCTGGAAGAGATCGAAGATCATGGTCTAAAGGTGCCCCGTGGCGATCGCTCTGGCTTGGTTATTGAACCCTTGCTAACAGATCAGTGGTTTGTGAGTACAAAACCATTGGCCGAACCGGCTATTGAAGCGGTAGAAGATGGGCGTATCGAATTTGTGCCCAAGCAGTGGGAAAATACTTATTTTTCTTGGATGCGTGACATTCAAGATTGGTGTATTTCGCGTCAGCTTTGGTGGGGTCACCGTATCCCTGCTTGGTACGATGATGAAGGCAACTTCTACGTCGGTCGCAGCGAACAAGAAGTACGTGAAAAGCATGCATTGGGCGATATTAACCTGAAGCAAGATGAAGACGTGCTCGACACCTGGTTCTCATCTGGTTTATGGACCTTTGGTACCCTAGGCTGGCCAGACGCCACCGAAGCTCTAAAGAAATACCACCCCACCGACGTCTTGGTGACTGGCTTTGACATTATTTTCTTCTGGGTTGCACGCATGATCATGATGACCATGCACCTCACCAAAGACGCAACGGGCGCAGCGCAAGTGCCGTTTAAAACTGTGTATGTTCACGGTCTGGTGCGTGATCAAGATGGCGACAAGATGTCCAAGTCTAAAGGTAACGTTATTGACCCACTCGATTTGATTGATGGTATTGAGCTGGAGGCGTTACTTGAAAAACGCACCGGTAACATGATGCAGCCGCAGTTGGCCAAAAAAATCGAAAAACAAACCCTCAAGCACTTCCCCGACGGCATTGCCTCTTACGGTACTGACGCCTTGCGTTTTACCTTATGTTCGTTGGCTTCAACGGGACGCGATATCAAGTTTGACCTGGGCCGTATCGAAGGTAATCGCAACTTCTGTAATAAGATTTGGAACGCTACCAACTACGTGTTGATGAACTGTGAAGAACAGGACTGCGGTCAAGCCGGCGGTGAGGTTGAGTTAAGTTTGGCCGATCGCTGGATTCGCTCACGCTTGCAGCAAACCGAGCAAAAAGTGATCGAATCTATGGGCTTGTACCGCTTTGATCATGCGGCCGAAGCCTTGTATTACTTTATTTGGAACGAATACTGCGATTGGTACTTGGAGTTGTCTAAGCCGGTGCTATGGGATGATAATGCTACTGCCGAGCAGCTACGTGGTACGCGTCGCACCTTAGTTCGTGTATTAGAGGCGGTGTTGCGTTTAGCTCATCCGTTAATGCCCTACATTACTGAAGAGATTTGGCAGCGTGTTAAAGCTTTGGCGGGCGTAGAAGGCGACAGTATTATGCTGCAGCCATACCCGGTGCCAGACGACAACAAACGTGATGAAACCGCAGAGGCAGACCTTGATTGGGTGCGCGGCATTATCGATGGCATTCGTAACATTCGTGGCG
Source organism: Oceanospirillaceae bacterium (assembly GCA_003523085.1). Lineage (GTDB taxonomy): Bacteria > Pseudomonadota > Gammaproteobacteria > Pseudomonadales > Balneatricaceae > Njordibacter. Next base: position 26,592 of record DPHD01000057.1, read on the forward strand.
AAATGAACATTGCGCCAGGTAAGCCTATCCCCGTACTACTTAACAAAGCCAGCGCTGAGGATCAGCAACGTTTGCGCAGCAATAGTCAGTTCCTCATTAAGCTTACCAAGCTAGAAAGCATTACCTTGCTAGATGCTGGTGTAGAGGCACCTTTGAGTGCTACGGCATTAGTGGGTGAGTTAGAAGTGCTGGTGCCAATGGCTGGCCTGATTAATAAGGACGCAGAACTTGCACGTCTAAACAAAGAATTAGGCAGGCTTCAGGGCGAGATTAAGCGCCTGAGTGGCAAGTTGGGCAACGCTAAATTTGTTGATAAAGCACCGGCCCAAGTCATCGAAAAGGAACGTTCAAAATTGAAGGACGCAGAATCTGCCGCTAGTACTTTGCAGCAACAGGTAGTGAAAATTGAAGCCATTTAACGGTGATAAGGTGGCCAGTTTGGCGGCCTTCTAGGGAATGATTAGCTTTCCTTGGTCTAAGGTGCTAGACTGTGCTCCGCACTAGCTTGACCGTTATGTGTGAAGACCCAAACCGTAATTTGCGCAGTAACAGACATAATCTGTTTGATAACCCGCGCAGATGTAGACGGTTTATCAAATTAATTTAGTAGCAAAGAGTAAAGATATGAGCAAAGGTACAGTGAAGTGGTTTAACGCCGATAAAGGTTTCGGTTTCATCACTCCAGAAGACGGTGGTAAGGATTTATTCGTACACCATTCTGAAATCCGCAATGGCGGCGGTTACGCCACTTTGAACGACGGTCAAGCCGTAGAATTCGAAGTTGGCCAAGGCCAAAAAGGCCCTTGCGCCAACAATGTTGTTCCTTCTTAATTCGTTAAGAAAATAACATTGAGAAAACGCCGCTTTTAGCGGCGTTTTTTTTCGCCTGTAGAAAAGTTGACCGGCCCAGCAGGTATAAGGTAAAACCTAGGTTCTTGATCGCATTTTGTGAGAGCTAACATGAGCCAGCCTACTGAACCCCAGTTTGATCGTAACCAAAACGCCTTTATGGACGCCCTCTATTGGTATGGTGTGGCGACCTTATTTCGTGCGCCCCACAACCCCAACCCGAGTGATTGCGACATTGCTCTAGTAGGGGTGCCCCATAGTAGCGGTAATGGCACCACGGAACGAGACCAGCACCTTGGGCCCAGGGCCGTACGTAATGTGTCGGCTAACGGCCGCCGTGTGCATATGAATTTTGAGTTAGACCCTTGGCGAGCATGCCGTATTCATGACTTAGGAGATGTGCCGCTGACGCACATGAACGACAACGAAGTGTCGATCCAGCACATCACAGACTACTATGCCAAAATAGATGCAGCGGGGACAAGGCCCGTGTCTGTGGGCGGTGACCACTCTGTGACCGGCGGCATCTTACAGGCCTTAGGTGGCCCCCAATCGAAGCTCACCGGCGGACAGCCCGCATGTATCTTGCATTTTGACGCCCATACCGACTGCTTTAGCAATATGAAACATTTTTTAGGGGCAAAAAAATCGGCCGCCCATTGGGCCTCGTATTTGGTGCAGCAAGGTAACGTGGACGCCCATCACAGTGTGCAGGTGGGTATTCGTGGTAACGCCCGTACTTTAGATTGGTTACAGCCGAGTTACGAACATGGCTACGACGTCATTACCATGGATCGCTATAATCAAATTGGTGCGCAACAAAGCATTGATATCATTCAGCAGCGTATTGGTAATCGTCCCGTATACATCACCTTTGATTTGGATTGTTTAGACCCTACCGTCGCCCCTGGGGTGTCTAATATCGAGGCTGGATGTCAGGGTTTTATGATGGACCAGGTGATGCAGTTGTTACAAGCTACCCGCGGTATGAACATCATAGGTGGTGACGTGGTGTGTTTAATGCCGACCAAAGACAGCCCCAATAATATTACCTCTATGGTGGCTACTGCCATTATGTTTGAAATGATTAGCCTGATCGCCGACCGTCAACAGGCAAGCTAAAGCTTGTGGTACTGCATACTGCGGCCTTGCTGCTGATAACTGCGGTAGTGCTGACGGGTAGTTAAGACCATTTCTGGATCTTGGATCACCACTTCGATGATACGTTGAAACACCGTAGGAGCCAGTTGTTGGCTCAGGTTTAGGCAAATATCACGCTGCTTTGGGAATTGGTCTTCGGGGGTGTTTGGGTGGCCGAGAACCACCGGCGCTATGTTTGTATCGCCGGCGCACCCATGGGCAATAAATGAATCTGGTTTAAAGGCCCATATATATTCGTCAAGGTGGCTTGCTTCGGCGTCGTCTCGGCACTGAATGTATACCTGTTGGCCGCTGGCCACGGCTTTTTCCAACAAGCGGCACAGCAGCGGATAGCGACTGGCCGGATCGTCGGACTTGAGCTGATAAAAATCGGCTCGCTGCATGTCTATGCCTGATTCACAAGGTGCTGAACCAGTAACGGAACGCAACGGCCTGTGGCGCCTTTCTTGGCCCCAGAAGTCCAGGCAGTACCGGCTATATCAAGGTGCGCCCAAGTGTAGCTTTCGGTAAAGCGAGACAAGAAACAAGCCGCAGTAATAGTGCCTGCGGAACGACCACCGATGTTGCCTAGGTCGGCAAAGTTACTTTCTAACTGCTCTTGATACTCTTCACCCATAGGTAATTGCCAAGCCGCGTCGAAGGCTTGTTTGCCGGCCTTCATTAGGCTTGATGCAAAGGCGTCGTCGTTGCTTAATACCGCACTGGTATGATGGCCAAGGGCGATAATGGCGGCGCCGGTGAGGGTGGCGACGTCAACGACTGTGCTGGGGTTGAATCGTTCGGCATAGGTCAGGGCGTCACATAATACTAAACGGCCTTCGGCGTCGGTGTTGAGTACTTCTACGGTTTTACCCGACATGGTGGTGTAGATGTCGCCCGGTTTAGAGGCGGTACTAGAAGGCATGTTTTCCGCACTGGCAACAATAGCCACTACGTTGGCTTTTAAGTCCATGTCGATAATGGCCTGTATGGCGCCAATAACACTGGCTGCGCCACACATGTCATACTTCATCTCGTCCATGGCTGCGCCAGGCTTAATGCTGATGCCGCCAGAGTCAAAAGTAATGCCTTTGCCCACGAGTACGTGGGGTGCTTCGCCTTCTGTGCCACCTTGATAATTAACCACAATCAGTTTTGAAGGTTCGGCACTGCCTTTGCCTACGGACAACAACGAATGCATGCCTAAACTTTCCATCTCGGCTTCTTCTAATACTTGGGTCGTCACTTTGTTGGAACTAGCCGCCAGTTTATGGCCTTGCTCGGCAAGGTAGCTTGGTGTGCAGACGTTGCCAGGAAGGTTGCCTAAGTCGCGACATAGATCCATACCGTGGGCCGTGGCGGTGGATTGCTCAAGTTGCGCTTGGATGCTCGCATCGGCAACCAAGGCCATGCTAGGCAAGGCAGGCTGTGGCTTGGCATCAGATTTAAACTGGTCAAAGCGGTAACACGCTTGGACCAAAGCTTCTATGCTCAAGCGCACCTTACTGGCGGTGTCTAGGTCAGCACTGTCGGCATTGGTGAGCTGGTTCAGTACCCTGGTGCCAGGGTTGGTTTTAATTTGACTCCAAGCGGCTTGTGTCAGTTGGCCAAATTTACGACCGTTAAGCTTGGCAGGGTCGCCAGAACCAATCACCAATATGCGATCTGGCCCTGCACCCGTATGCAAAAACAATTGACTGTTTTTGAACTTGCCGCTTAAGTCGCCGCTGCTTATCGCTTGGCTAATAGCGCCGTTTAGCAATTGGTCAGCGGCCTCTAAGCTAGCTGACAGGGCGGGTTCGTTACCTTCAATGGCGGCTAACGGTAAAATGAGGCTAGATGCGGTGTTAAAATCTAAGGCATCCTGTTGTAAAGAAAATTCCATGTTGTCTCCAAGACAAGTGCGTGGTGGCGTGGTCGATATTAAGGTTGCTTCGGAGTTTGAAGCAAAGGCAAAATTCTACGCCAAATTTAGCTTAGGCTCTAGTGGCGTATTGGCTTTAAATGGCATTAAATCTGATACACTTAGGCCATTGTTGAGTCATACGTACCTAAAGAAGCCGTCACCTTGTCTATAATTACTCGTTATATCAACCGCGAAGTGCTAGTTAGTGCTTTGGCCGTGAGCATGGTGTTGCTGCTTATTATTTCTAGTAGTCGCTTTGCTTATTACCTCAGTAAAGCGGTGACCGGCGAGCTTGATGCCCAAGCGGTGGTGGAAATCATCATCAACCTGTTGCCCGCATATTTGAGCACCTTATTGCCACTGGGTGGTTTCTTGGCCGTGTTATTAACCTTGGGTCGGCTCAGTGTTGATCACGAACTGACCGTGTTGTTTGCCAATGGGGTGAGCCAAGTGCAGCTGGTTAAAGTGGTGCTAGTGCCTTTGTCTGTTTTGGCTTTGTTAGTGGCTTTTTTAAGCCTTTGGTTAGCCCCAGAGACCTCCCGCAACGTAGAGCAGGTGTTGTACCAGCAATCCCACGAAGCCGAGTTTGATAGTGTTGTTGCTGGGCGTTTTCAAGGCAATATTGAGCGTCAGGTGATTTATGCAGAAGGCATGAGTGATGACCGCCAACAGTTACAAAATGTATTTGTGTTTAATCGCCCGTCGTCAGGCGCAGCGCCGGTGGTGATTAAATCTACATCGGCACGGCAGGTGTTCAATGAACAATTTCAAAGCCGTTACCTGTTGTTAAAAAATGGTTCTAGAACCGAGGGTGAGCCAGGGCAGTTAGATTACACCATCACCCACTTTGAAGAGTTAGCGGTACGACTCTATACCCAAGAGTTAGAAATTAACATTACCCGTGGTTTTACCTTGCCTACCAATGTGCTGATTGGTTCGCCCGTGGCGGATCATCGGGCGCAACTTTATTGGCGTATTTCGTTACCGCTAATGACCCTTATCGTCAGCTTTGTCGCCATTGCCTTAGGTCAAGTAAGCCCTCGTAAAGGCCGCTTTACACGCCTATTGCCGGCCATTTTAGTTTACCTTATGTATTTGTCGGCACTTACCAGTTTTCGAGATGACATGTCTAAAGGTTTGGCGGGAGCTGACATTAAAATTGTGGCATTGCATGCCGGTTTCTTGGTTATAGGTTTGTTATTGTTATTTGCAGGACCATTTATAGGCTCTATTGTGGGCCGCTTGCGCCATCAGGGAAATCATCATGCGCCTAATTGATTGGTATATTGCAAAACACATCTGGGCGGCAGTGGGGGTAGTGCTGTTGGTGATTCTTGGGCTCGATTTAATGACTGCACTTGGCAGTGAGTTAGATGCCCTCGATCAAGGCGCTAGTTTTAACCAGGTGCTGACCTATATTGCTTTAACCGTGCCTCGGCGGGTGTATGAGTTTATGCCATTAACGGTGTTGGTGGGCTGCTTGGTCGGTTTAGGTACGTTAGCCAATAATAGTGAGCTCACGGTGATGCGAGCCGCAGGCGTATCGCTGCGGCGTATTGTTTGGTCGGTCATGCAAGCGGTGGCAGTATTTGTGGTTTTTGCAGGCCTGATGGGTGAGTTTGTGGCCCCCAATAGCCAGCAAATGGCAGAAGCTCAGCAAGCCCAATATAAGGGAGTGGCGTCTAGCAAAGGTTTTTGGTTACGTGATAATGAAGATTATATCTTTGTGCGCTCGGTGCGAACGGATGGCACTTTAGCAGACGTTTCGCGTTACCGTTTTGAGCAACAAGACTGGCAGCAAACGTTGCTTGCAGAACAGGCAGTCTATACCCATGGCACTTGGGCTTTACATAATATTGAGGTGGTGGCGATTAAAGATCAACAGTTGCAGCAACTGACCCACCCGCAGGCACCGTGGGCAGTGGCTTTGGAACCTCATTTGTTATCGATCTTAAGTATGGATCCACAGCATTTGGCAATTACGGACCTTGTGGGTTATAGCCAGTACTTAAATCAAAGTGGTTTAGAGGCTGCACCGTATGAGCTGGCTTTTTGGAAAAAAATACTCCAACCCATGGCTACATTGGCTCTGGTATTTGTGGCGATATCGTTTGTTTTTGGTTCTACGCGATCAGTGACTCTAGGTCAGCGAGTGTTGGTGGGGGTGATGGTGGGCTTGGCCTTTAACTATGCCCAAGAGGTGTTAGGTCCAGCCAGTAGTGTGTTTGGTTTTACCCCGTTGCTGGCCTATTTGCTGCCGATAATGGTATGTGTAGCCGGTGGTGCGTGGCTGCTACGCAGGGCCGGTTAGTTATGGTTGTTTTGGCAGTTGCACAATGCGGCTGTTGGACCAGCGGTCATGCCAGCTGAGATTGTTGGCGTCGATCAAAATCCACCAGTAACCTAAACCCAAAACTAGCGCAGAAAATAGTGCACCCATAAAACGTAATAAAGACTGCTTGGCGTCAAGCGCCTGACCTTCGTCAGTCTCAACACGTAGGCGCCAAGCAATCATGCCTAAAGTTTGCCCAGAACGGGTCCAAAACAGCGCAAAAAACAAAAAGGTGGCCAAAAAAATGCTGCTGCTAAATAGTGGCCCAGACACTGCTTCGCCATCGTTAAAGGCAATAAACACATAACCAACCAGCATCCACACAGCGACGACTAATAAGGTGTCGTACATCATCGCCATTAGGCGTTTGACTAAGCTGGCGTTGGGCAGGTTATGGCTTTTAAAGCGTCGCTTCATGTTAGTTGGTCGCTGCGCTGGTATAACTGCTGGCGTAGTCTTGGTACAAGGCATCGCCTTGGCTTAAGTTGTCTCCTAGCTTGATGGTCAAACGTGTCACCATAGCGGCGGCTGTGGCGTGACCATTTTGTGCAGCCACCTTGAGCCATGCATAAGCCTGACGATCGGAATCTAAGCCGGCTTGGCTAACTTTTGCAAAATGCATGGTGCCTAAAAAGAACATACTATCGATGTGACCGGCCTTGGCGTTGGCCAGATAGCCGGCTTCGGCTTGAACAAAGTCTTGCTCAGTACCCAAACCAAAGTTATGGGCCCGTGCCAAATTCATACGACCGTCCATGTGGCCTTGGTCGGCGGCTTTTTTATACCAAGTGTATGCAGCTTGTGGGTTAATGCTGTGACCTTGGCCAAATTCGTACATGCGGCCCAAGCGGTTTTGTGCCTGGGCATTGCCAGCTTGCGCCAATGGCTCTAGGGTGACTAGCTCGACCTTATACTCGCGGTTAAGGATGTCGCCTAAATTAGCCAATGCAGCCAAGTGACCCACCCGAGCACCCGCTTCAAAATAGGTTTTAGCTAGGGCGATGTCGGTATTCACACCCACACCTTGTAAATACATTTCGCCGAGCAAATTGCTCGCATCCGCATTGCCAGCTTTGGCAAGTGGTTGTAACTCAGTGATGGCGGCAGTATAGTCGGCTGCGGCATAGTGTTTTTTGGCTTGCTTAAAGCTTGCTGCATGGGCTGGCAAAGTGCACATGGCAACGATGGTTGCGCTGACGAGCAATCGAGAAAGTGGGTTCATGTGCTAAATCACTGGATTAAAAACGGACGCTCATAATAACATAAAGTGTAAAATAGTCGTATGCTTTGCTCTGGTTTTCCCATAGATGATTTCTTTTATCGCTATAACTACCTATGATAATGCTACCTAGGAATGGAGCGAGAACAATAATGCACTCACAGCAAGTAACGCGTTGCAGCTGGCCCACACAAGACGCTATATACGTCACCTACCATGATGAAGAGTGGGGCCGGCCAGTGCACGAAGATGTACGTCTGTTCGAACAGCTCGTGTTGGAGGGGGCACAGGCCGGATTATCGTGGATCACCATTTTAAAGCGGCGCCATCACTATAAGCGCGTGTTTTGTAACTACGACTTAGTCCGATTGTCGGCCTTTACGCCTGACGATATTGCCCACGCTTTGCAAGACAAAGGCATTATTCGCAACCGCCTCAAAGTACAAAGCGTAGTTAATAATGCTGCCAAGTTTATTGCCGTGCAGCAAGAGTTTGGCAGTTTCGATGCCTATATATGGGGTTTTGTAAATGGTCAGACCATCGTCAACGCATTTACCGAAGACAATCAAATTCCGGCCCAAACTGAACTATCCGCCCACATTGCCAAAGATCTAAAAGCCCGTGGATTTAAATTTGTTGGCCCCATAGGCATCTATGCGTACATGCAGTCCATAGGCATGGTCAACGATCATCTGGTGGGTTGTTTTTGCCACTCACAATGTAACTAGGAACACATATGAAAAAAATAATGCAGTGGCTTTTGGCTGTTGTTAGCACTGTTTTAGTGACCGCATTTTTGTGGGTGACCTATCAGCAAGCCAATGACTTGGTACACTATCCGTTGGAAACTCGCAGTCCACCCAAGCACTCACCGCATGACTTTGACCTGCAGGTGAGTGAGGTTGTGCGCATTAATCAGGACGGTCAACAATTACACGGCTACTTCTCGAGCACTCACAATGGTGCCTACGTCATGCTGCAACATGGCTTTAAGGCGGACCGCAGTTATATGCTGGAGGAAGCGAAAATATTGCAAGACGCAGGCTACGGCGTGTTGGTGAGCAGTGTGAGGGCCCATGACCTGAACGATGGTGATGAAATCAGTTTTGGTGTTCGAGAAATGGATGACCTACAGACCTGGTACAACTACCTGGTTGACGAACAAGGTGCTGACGCTGATAAGGTTGGTGTGTTAGGAAATTCCATGGGCGCTGCCATGGTTATCGAATATGCGGCTCAAAACCAGGCGATTGCCGCGGTGGTGGCAGTGAGCCCATTTTCATCGTTACAGGATACCATTAACGTCTCGGTGGAATATTTTACCGGCTTGCCCGCATTCCCTTTTGCCCCCATGATTTCTTTATGGGCAGAGACCATACTGGGCATGGATGTAGCACAAGCTGACGCGACCAAGGCCGCAGCTAAACTTTGTAATACGCCGTTGTTTATTATGCAGGGTGGCAAAGATATCGTGGTTTCTGTAGACAGTGGTCAGTGGATCTTTGATGCGGCTTGTGGCGAAAAAGAGCTATGGTACGAAGCGCAGCTTGGGCACACTAAGTTTGATACCAAAAAACCCGACGAATATGCCCGTCGGGTAGTGGCCTTTTTTGATAACGCGTTGCTTTAGTAGGGTCGTTCGCTAAAAGCGAGAGCTAATGCTCACGCTGTAACCCGAAGAGGTTGCAGTGGTACTGCTTTTGTCTAGGCTTGAAACGCTGGACTTATAACCTAGGTTTAATATTAACGCATCCATCACTGGTAAGCTGAAGTCCACTCCAAACTCTAAATCATCAAGTAGATTTGAGGTGCTGGTGCCGGCCTTAAGCACTAAGTCGGAGGCGCCGCCTAAACTCATGTGGTGCATAGCGCCAAGCATAAATAGGGTTTCACTATTGTTGGCAACGGCAGCTTTATTGGCGCTAAAATAAGTCGAAGTGGCGTCATCTAAGCGGTAGCGCACGCCAATATCGGTGTAAGAGACACTGGTCGTCGAGTTGACCTTGGCACTGCGGTAGCCGAGCATGAGCCCGAGTTGGCTGCTAATGGCCATGTCAGCGCCTATCTTCGTGCCTGTGCCGCTGGTGGTGTAGCGTGTACTGTTGATATAGGTAGCGCCGCTATTGTTGACTAAGCCAATATGGGCGTTGCTGCTAGCAGCAATGCTGGTGGCTGGCACGGCGAGGCAGGTGGCTAAACACGCCAAGCGTGTCAGGGCGTTGAGTGTGCGCATACATTTCTTCCTTTATGAATATGGCAATTGAGTGTAGCCATTATGGTCTTGTATTAACATGAGTGCAATTGTATGGCGTGTATTAGTTTCGCTCACCTAGCGTAAATAATGCTCACCCAGCAGCCACTCAAAACCTTGTATTATGGCTCCATTGCTACAAACAATTATTGGAAGCCAATCAAATGAACATAACCCATAGTTTTTCACCTAGCCGCGTGTCTTATGCACCGGTTTATCAAAACGCCTCAGTGGCGGGGTTATGTTGTCCTGTTTGTGGCAACCGCCAGGAGGACGATTTACAAGGGCTGCACCCGTGTGAGCATTTGGTTTGTGTGTACGATCAAGAGGCGCAGGAATTTAGTTACCAAAGTGCCAGCTTTAAGCAGCGTCGAGCAGAAACCGCAGTTAACTTGCCTGAAGAGCTCGATGCCTACGCCTTAGCCAAGCTTGGATATGGCGATGAGTTACTGGCGTTGGACTTCACCCGTGCTGGTTGCTGGAGTCGCGAATTATTTGCATTTGATTTTAGTGCGCGTTAACTAAGGTTTGCAGCTAGGCTGCGTTTGGTTTTTAATAGAGGGTCTTTGCTTACCGCTACAGGTCCTTCCAATGTCGCAGGATAATCATCAACTCATTAGTATCAACGCTGATGCAGGCTTAGTGCTTCAAGTTCACCTATGGCCAGCCGAAAACCCTACCGGATGGGTGCATATCATGCATGGTATGAGTGAACACGGCGGTCGCTACGGCCATTTGGCGCTAGCACTCAACGCTGCAGGTTTTCACGTCAGCGCTGACGATCATCGTGGCCATGGCCTCACGGGCCAGGCGGCCAATAGCTTAGGCCATTTAGCCAACCATGATGGTTGGAACAAAATGGCTGCCGAGCAGATACAAATCATTTCCCATCTACAACAGCAGTGGTCTCAGCCGCTCACCATCTTGGGCCATAGTATGGGCTCTTTTTTGGCCACTCGCGTAGTACAGCTATATGCCAGAAAACTCAAACCAAGTCTGCGAGGGCTGGCTCTGTCTGGTTCCAACTACGGTGCACCCTGGCTATTTCGTATCGCTTCGGTGATCGCCTCGTTTGAGCGTTGGCGTCAAGGGCCGTTGGCTCAAAGCAAGCTATTGGATCAATTGTCGTTTGGTAGTTTTAACAATGGGTTTAAACCTGTGCGTACGCCAAAGGATTGGATTTGCTCGGACCCTGCTGTGGTGGATGCGTACATTGCCGACCCATTAGCTGGCCATGGTATTAGTAATCAGTTTTGGTTTGATTTTTTGCATGGCCTGGCGGACCTGTCGGAGCCAGAAGATATGGCTAAAATTGATGCCGATTTACCTATTTATTTGTTTGCTGGAGACCAAGATCCAGTGGGTAAGCAAGGCAAGGGGGTGGTGGCGTTACAAAAGGCCCTGCAGCGTGCAGGATCTAAAGAAGTGGGTTGCGTGCTCTACCCCAATGGCCGCCATGAAATGATTAACGAACCTAATCGAGAACAAGTGATTGCCGACTTGTTGGCTTGGTTAGGGCAGCGATCATGAGTGCTGCATACGCCGTAGAACGATTTGATGTGGCACACACAGACGCCTTGGTTTTGCTTTGGCAAGAGTGTGGCCTTACCAAACCTTGGAATGATCCTCATAAAGACATCGAGCGTAAACTCAAAGATCCCGTGGGTGGCTTGTTTGTAGTGCGTGACCAAGAATCGCTAGTGGCCAGCGTGATGTTAGGCTATGACGGTCATCGTGGCAGCGTCTATTACCTAGCGGTACACCCCGCCTATCAAGGGCGAGACTTAGGTCGATTATTGATGGACTATTGTGAAACCTTTTTGTTAGCGCTCGAATGTCCAAAAATCAACCTTTATGTGCGCGACACTAACCTTAAGGTGTTGGAGTTTTACGATCACCTAGACTATGCGGTGGACCCCTCAGTGGTGTTAGGCAAGCGACTCATCGCCGACCATTAGCCAGTTGTCGTCAGGATAGTCGCAGGCTTGATCCACTAAGTGCAGGGTAAAGGCTTGGCGTGAACGATTGGAGGTATTGGCAGCGCTGTAGTGAGGCAGTTGCCCATGCAAGATGATCAAGGTGCCGGCAGGCACTTCTAGTTTAGTCAGTGGCTGTTCTGGCCATGGACTGGAATCGAGAGTTTCAAATTCTGTGCCGCCACTGGCTGCACGCTTAAAGCGTTGCTTAAGTGGAATTGTGTGCCCGCCAGCCATGGCCTGCAAGCAACCGTTATCTACGGTGGCGTCTTCTAATGCCATCCAAAAGCCAATACAGCTTTTTGGCTGCGTGTATAAAAAAGTAGAGTCTTGATGTAGGCCTACTTCACCGCCGATGCCGGGCTGTTTAAAAATATGCATAGACTGTACCGCGCGGGGTTTTTTTAGCCCCAGTTGTTGGCCTATGTGGTTAAAATCTAATGCGCTTACCGTAGCTTTGTAGACCGGATCAAGCGCATGTTGTGCATGGCCTATTTTATTGATGGATTGCTGTTTGGCTACGGTGAAGTTGCCGTCTTCATCGATGGCTTTTTGTTCAAAGAAAAAACGAGTTTGATTGCCCGAACTCAAAAAGTAGTCATCGCTGGTGCGTTCCTGCTCGTCGGTGGTGAACACGGAGCGTTTTGTTGGGGGCTCAAAGGCCTCGATGAGTTGCTCGGCGCGAGTCATTAAAGCTTGGCGTTGAGTCAGCGAGATAAAGTCTTCTATTACCAAGTAGCCTTGCTGATTAAAGTCGTCGAGTTGTTTAGTGTTGAGCAATTTATTTTCCTTCAGCTTATAACCAATCAATAGTCGTTTCGCCCTGGGTGTCAATGTTTAACCATTGGTCGGGAGCGTCGCCCTCTTGCCAGCCCGATGCAACGCAGCGTACGCTGGATTGAAAGTGTTCAAAGGCGCCTAGAGCGCAGGCCCTGTCGTCAGCCCATGGCGTGTTGCTGGTATTAAACCAAACGCTACTAAAGTTACTTTCAACCTTGTTGAGGGCAATGATTTCAAACTCTTTCTCGGAGTCTGAAAAGGTTGCCCAATAGGCTTGACGCTTAGGGCTTGAGCTCTTTACCACTAAGCTAGATGTGCAGCTTTCTAACCAAGCCTTTATGGCTTCGGGGCTTACAGACTTAATGTAAACTTCGATATCGGTTTGGCTGGCGATCTGGGGCGACGTCATAGTTATGACTCCTGAGCCATTAAGCGTGTTAACACACCAAGATAAACACCCGTCAGCTGTTCCAAGTCACTCACCTTTACACATTCGTTAAGCTTATGAATGGTGCCGTTACATGGCCCTAATTCAACCACTTGAGCGCCAGTGGGTGCAATGAAGCGTCCGTCTGATGTGCCGCCAGCAGTAGACAACTCTGTGTCGGTGCCGGTGGTGGCTTTTATCGCATCACGGCAGGCATCGACCAAAGCGCCTGAGGCCGTTAAAAACGGCAGGCCGTTGTAGGTCCAGTGGACGTCATAGTCCACCTTGTGGCTGTCTAAAATGGCTTCTAGTTTGGCGGTGAGGTCATCTGCCGTCAGCTCTGTGGAATAACGAAAGTTGCACATCACCTCTACATGGCCGGGTACTACGTTAGACGCCCCGGTGCCGCCGTTAATGTTGGCAATTTGGAAGCTGGTGGGGGGGAAGAAGTCGTTGCCTTGATCCCAAGTGGTGGCCGCAAGCTCCGCTAGCGCTGGCGCCACTTTGTGAATTGGATTGTCCACTAAGTGAGGGTAGGCCACGTGGCCTTGAATGCCTTTTGCGGTAATGTTGGCGGTTAACGAACCACGACGGCCATTTTTAATAACATCACCTAATGTGTTGGTAGACGAAGGCTCGCCCACAATACACCAATCCATTTTCTCGCCACGGGCTTCTAAGGTATCAATCACACGCGTGGTGCCATCCACAAATGGACCTTCTTCATCACTGGTAATGAGCAAGGCTAAACTACCGCGGTGGTTAGGATGTAGAGCAATAAATTGTTCTAAAGCCACCACCCATGAGGCCAAGCTGCCTTTCATGTCGGCAGCACCACGACCATAGAGGAAACCGTCTTTAATGGTGGGTTCAAACGGCGGCGTGTGCCACTGGTCCACTGGGCCACTAGGCACAACGTCCGTATGACCGGCAAACGCTAGCACGGGTTTTTCTGTGCCGCGGCGGGCCCAAAAGTTATCCACTGCGCCAAAACGCATACGCTCCACCGTAAAGCCAATGGCTTCAAGGCGGCCGATCATTAATTCTTGGCAGCCTTTGTCTTCTGGCGTCACGGAGGCTCGACCCATTAAGTCTTGGGCAAGGGCGATAGTCGGTGTCACTGTAGCGTGTTGGGGCATGGTATTAGACATCTTAGTTATTAGTATGGAGGTCTGCGTTAAGCTCTACCGCGGTGCCATTAGGCTTTACTTCAATGCGGCCATTGAGCGAGTTACGACGGAATAATAGGTCCGGCTTACCAGCTAAGGTAGAGGCTTTTACCGTGTCGACAAGCTCGTTATTCATGTCTAACAAGGCGACTTTAGAGCCCCCTGTAATGTACAAACCGGCTTCAATGATGCAACGATCACCAATAGGGATACCCATGCCAGCATTAGCGCCTATGAGGCTGTCTGATCCCACTGAGTTAACAATTTTGCCGCCGCCAGACAAGGTGCCCATAGTGGAACAACCGCCACCAAGATCGCTGTTGTTGCCCACAGTAACGCCAGCAGAAATGCGGCCTTCAATCATGCCGTGGCCCAAAGTGCCGGCGTTAAAGTTAATAAAGCCTTCGTGCATAACAGTAGTGCCTTCGGCCACGTGGGCGCCTAAACGAACACGTGATGCATCGCCTATACGAATACCCTTTGGCACCGCGTAATCGGCCATCCGTGGAAACTTATCGACGGCGTTGACGTGCAGCCATTCGCCACGCAAGCGAGCATCCATTTGACGCTGGGTTAAATCTTCAATCGCCACGGCGCCTTCGTTGGTCCACGCCACGTTAGGTAATAACCCGAAGATACCGTTAAGGTCCATGCTGTTGGGTTGCTTAAGGCCGGTAGAAAGTAGTTGTAGTTTGAGGTATACCTCGGGCGTAGTGGTTGGACCGCTGTCGGTTTCTAATAGTGTCACCACCATAGGTTGGCCTTTGTCGGCCGCTTGAGTTAACCACTTTGCTTGGTCAGCAGCGCCTGCAATAGTACATGCTTCGGCAAGTTGGCTGGCTTGTTTGGCATCAATCTGCACGGCATGATTGCCCGCTGCTAGCCGGCTACCTAAAACACCGGCAATGGCAGCAACTAAGTTCGCAGTTGGGTTTAAAACAGGCTGTGGGTAAAATACTTCTAACCAATCGCCTTGGCTAGATTGGCTACCGATACCAAAGGCAAAACTAAAATGAGACATGGAACTCTCCAATAAATAGAATGTTAAAACTTATAGTTTAAAAATAGTGGCATATTGCTCGGCTTTAAAGCCGACAACCGCTTGTGTTTGTGCATCACTTTGTAACAATAACAAAGGCCGTTTAATCATGCTTGGGTGGTCGGCGAGTAGCTGGCAAACGGTTTCTGCCGTAACAGTTTGTTGCTGTTCGAGAGGTAGTTTTCGCCACGTAGTGCCGCGTTTATTAAGTAATAGCTCCCAGTCAACCATCTCAACCCACTGTTGGAGTTCGCCGAAGCTGGGGGGCTGTTTTTTGTAGTCTCTAAAATTAAAGTCTACGCCCGCTTCAGTTAGCCATTGCTTGGCCTTCTTTATGGTGTCGCAATTGCTAATGCCATGCATTTGAACTTGAGTCACTGGGTGTTCTCTATAGTTGTGGTTGTAAGCATTTGGTGGTGCAGAAAATGGAGCAAATATAGTAGCAGAATTACACTCGCTTTAGCTATCTAAGGCTGTACAAATCTCGTCTTCTAATGTTTGCAACAGGACTTGATCAATAATCCGTTCGCCATTGTCTAAGGTAATAAAAAATACATCTTCTACACGGCCGCCAATGGATTGAATCTTGGCTTTTTGAACACTGATACCTAGACGCATAAATACCAGACCCACCTCTGCCAATAAGCCTTGCCGGTCGGCACTGGATAACTCCAAACGAGTCCAGCTACGGCCAGCGGGGTTGCTCAGGCTGACGATCGATGGCTGGTTAAAAAGCCGATGGGTTCTGGGTTGCCTTTGTTCGACCAGGTAGCCAAAGTCAATGGGGTTTTGCAAGGCTTGGGTCAGGCGCAGTTTGAGCTGATCTAACAATGCGGGTGTTTGGTTGATCGTGGTGCCGTCGGCATCCAACACGATAAAGGTGTCCATGCTGTAGCCGTCTTCGGTGGTGATGATACGGGCGTCTTGAATGCTTAGATGGAGTTGACCAAGAATAGCACACAGTGCGGCAAATAAATTGGCCCGGTCTTGCGCGTAAACGAACACCTGAGTGCCGCCTTCAAAGGCACTAAAGGAGGTTTCACTTAGGGCCACTAACGGCCCAGAAATTTGATGGTTGAGGATGGTGCGGGTATGCCAGGCAATGGTTTTTGCGTTTTCCCGAATAAAATAATCGTCGCCCAAATTTTTCCACAGACGCATGACCGAGGCCGGATTAAAGCGTTGCGCTTGTAATAGCTTACGCGCGTCGGTTTGGCTTTGTTCGATCAGCGCTTGGTGGTCGACGGGTATGTCTAGACCTAAGCGCAGCACTCGGTTGGTGGCGGTGTAGAGCTGGCGTAATAGGGATGCGCGCCAGTTGTTCCACAGTGCCGGATTGGTGGCGTTAATATCGCATACGGTCAGTACGTAAAGGTAGTCTAAGTGCAGTTCGTCACCCATTTTAGTGGCGAATTCATGGATGATATCGGGGTTGCCTATGTCTCGCTTTTGCGCCGTCATAGACATCAGTAAGTGATTACGTACTAACCAGCTAACTAAGTCTGTGTCCCACTTTCCTAACTGATGTTGGTGACAAAAGTGGCGTACTTCTTCGGCCCCCACTATCGAGTGATCACGACCACTGCCTTTGCCGATGTCGTGGTAAAGGCCAGCAATATACAATAATTCAATTTTGGGTAGTTCGTGCACTAAGCGGCCAGACAGAGGGAAGCGCTCTTGTTCTTTGGGCAATCGCAATTCACGCATTTTCTTCACCACTTTCATGGTGTGCGCATCAACCGTATAGATATGATAGAGATCATGCTGCATACGGCCAACAATTTTATTGAAGGCGGGCAGATAGTCGCCTAACACGCCTTGGCGCTGCATTTCTAGCAGCGTATGGGACATGCGATCGGGCGAGCGCAGTAGCTCCATAAATAAGCTGTTGACACGAATATCGCGGCGGTATTTGTCGTTTATCAAGTAACGACTGGCTTGAATTAAGCGTTTGCACTCGGCACCAATGGCGTTGCATTGAGGATTCTGGGCCAAAATAACAAAGGCTTCCATGATGGCGTAAGGCTGGTGTAAAAACACCGTGGGATAACACGCCTGTAAGCGGCCGTTGCGTAATTCAAAACGGCGGCTGATGGAAACCACTTTGTCCTCTTCGAGGGCGTGTAAAATGGCTTGATCAAAGAGCTGGAGTAATGTTTGGTTCAGCTCCGCAAGGTGCATGGCGGTGCGATAATAACGATGCATAAACTGTTCAACCGCCAGTTCGTCGTCATTGTCTTGATAACCAAAAAACTCGGCTAGTTTGCGTTGATGATCAAACAGCAGTCGGTCTTCTGGCCGCTTGGCTATTAAATGTAGGGCGTAACGAATGGTCCACAGGTAGTTGATGCCACGCTTAAGGTTGTCCAGTTCGGATTGATTGAGGTAGTCGTGATCTGCCAGTTGAGCCATGTAACGCAGGCCAAAGTGGCGTTTGCCAATCCAGCCAATGGTTTGTATGTCGCGTAACCCGCCTGCCGAGTTTTTGATGTTGGGTTCTAAATTGTATTCGGTGTCATTGGTGCGTTGGTGGCGTTTTTGCTGGGCTTTGATGCGGGCTTTATAAAATGCTTCGTCGCTCCACGACTGTTCAGATATTACCCAGTCGAAGACTTTTTTAAGCAGCTCTGGTTTGCCAATAAGGGTGTGCGATTCGAGTAAGCTGGTCGCAATGGTGATGTCGCCGTTGGCTTGTTCGTAACAGTCGTTGAGGCTACGTACACTGCTGCCAATTTGTAAGCCTAAATCCCAAATGAAGGTGATGAACTCTTGGGTACAGGTGTGCCAACTGGATTCCGGCAGATCGTTATCGAGCAAAATGAGTAAGTCGATGTCAGATTGGGGGTGTAATTCACCCCGCCCGTATCCACCCACGGCAACTAGAGCGGCTTGTTCTGGCCATTGGTATTGTTGCCAAGCAAGGCGCAGGATTTGATCGACCATCCACGCGCGGGCATGCACTAGCTCATAAACACGTGTTTCTTGGTGTTCGTTAAATAAGGCGTCTAGTCTAGCCTGGGCGCTCTCAAGGGCGGTTTTTAACACATAGGCAGGGTCTTGTTCCGTCAGCTGTTGCTGCAACTTGCCATGATCGATGAGCTCGTCTTGCAGAGCTTTGCTAACCACCGACACAGTTACACCATTTCTTCTTTACGAATAGTGAGGTTTTCATAGCCGTCTGCAGTCACCAATATGGTGTGTTCAAACTGTGCCGATAAGCGCTTATCTACGGTAGTCACTGTCCAGCCGTCATTCTTGTTTAGCTTTACATGACGTTTACCGGCATTAAGCATCGGTTCAATGGTGAAAATCATGCCTTCTTTAAGCTCCACACCAGTATTGGCTTTGCCGTAATGCAGCACCTGTGGGTCTTCGTGGAAGCCTACACCAATGCCGTGGCCACAGTATTCTTGCACGATGGAATAGTGGTTGGCTTCGGCGTGCACTTGGATCACATGACCAATGTCGCCTAAACGAGCGCCAGGTTTAACCAGTGCCATGCCTTTATATAGGCACTCTTGGGTAATGGCGACTAAACGTTCAGAGTGGGGCGCAACTTTGCCTACGGGAAACATGCGGCTGGTATCGCCATGATAGCCGTCTTTAATGACCGTGATGTCGATATTCACCCAGTCGCCATTTTTGAGTGGTTTGTCGTTGGGGATACCGTGGCACACCACTTGGTTAACCGAGGTGCAAATAGACTTAGGGAAGCCGTGATAATTAAGCGGTGCGGGAATGGTGTCTTGCACATTTACCATATAGTCGTGACAAATCTGGTTGAGCTTGTTGGTGGTTACGCCCACTTGTACATGCTCGTGGATCATTTCCAATACTTCTGCTGCCAAGCGGCCTGCCACGCGCATTTTTTCAATTTCAGTGGCGTCTTTAATCAGAATATTCATCGACTTCTCAGTGTGTGTTTAGCAAGTGGGTTTTGTTGTACACAATTATATCAGACATGGAGTAGAAATTAATTACTGGCTTAGCATCGGTGGTAAAAATACCAGCCCTAAAAAGATGCAGCGATTGCAATTATGTTTTGCCTTTGTGTCGTGTTTTATGGTATAAATTGCGCGCCCAAATTCTAACTAGTCTGTTTTAACCAATAGTCAGTGAATTTGGAGCTTAAACTATAACGTCACACATAAACCGGCACATGGTTCTGGGTGTTGGCAGCCTGCTTTAAGGTTGTTGATCGAATCATGGCAATCAGGTGGTTACCTGGGAGCGAGGGTTTATGGAGGCCTAACCCGTACAAAGGAAATTAAAATGACTAAAGTAAGTATGCGCGACCTGCTTAAAGCTGGCGCCCACTTCGGCCACCAAACTCGTTACTGGAACCCAAAAATGGGCCAGTACATCTTTGGCGCTCGTAACAAAATCCATATCATCAACCTAGACCAAACTTTGCCAGCCCTTAACGATGCACTTGCTATCGTTGAGAAAATGGCTTCCAACAAGAACAAGGTATTGTTCGTTGGTACTAAGCGCGCTGCAGGTAAGTTGATTAAAGAACACGCTAGTCGTGTTGGTATGCCTTACGTTAACCATCGTTGGTTGGGTGGCATGTTGACTAACTACAAGACGATTCGTCAGTCGATCAACCGTTTCCGTACTTTGGAAACTCAGTTTAACGACGGCACATCTGAGCAGTTGACTAAGAAAGAAGCGTTGATGCGTCAACGTGAAATGGAAAAGCTTGAGCGCGCTATCGGCGGCATCAAGGACATGGGCGGCCTACCAGACGCTTTGTTCGTAGTTGACGTTGAGCATGAGCGTATTGCCATCAACGAAGCTAACAAGTTGGGCATCCCTGTTATCGGTATCGTTGATACTAACAGTAACCCAGATGGCATCGATTACGTTATCCCTGCTAACGACGACGCCCTGCGCGCTATCGAAATCTATGTTTCTGCTATGGCTGATGCCTGTGCAGCGGGCAAAGACGACGGCACTGCAGTTGCTGGCGAATTCGTTGAAGTGGCTGAAGTAGCCGAAGAAGCAGCTGCTGAATAAGACTAAACCTTTGGTTTAGCTAAGCATTTGTTTATAAAAGGGAGCTTGGCTCCCTTTTTTTTAACAACCTCTTACCGTGTGGGTAAGAGCGTTATGAACCCAATTTGAGGATTTTCTAATGGCTGCAATCTCTGCATCTATGGTTAAAGAACTGCGCGAGCGTACTAGCTTGGGCATGATGGATTGTAAAAAAGCCCTTGTTGCTGCTGACGGTAACATCGAGCAGGCTATCGAAGACTTACGTAAGTCTAGTGGCTTGAAAGCGGCTAAAAAAGCCGGACGTACTGCTGCTGAAGGCGTTGTGTGTGCAAAAGTTGCAGACGACGGTTCTTTTGGTGTGTTGGTTGAAGTTAACTCGGAAACTGACTTTGCTGCCCGTGACGCAGGTTTCTTGGCTTTCGTAAGCCAGGTCACTGATGCTGCTTTTGCTGCTAAGCAAGATGACATGGCTGCTTTGATGGTTGGCGATTTAACCGAAGCCCGTGAAAAATTAGTGCAAAAAATTGGCGAAAACATTACGCCTCGTCGTATTGTTATGCTTGAAGCCGCTAACGTTGGCGCATACGTACACAGCAACAACAAGATCGGTACTTTGATCGCTCTTACTGCGGGCGACAATGAGCTTGCTAAAGACATTGCTATGCACGTAACTGCCGTTAACCCACGTGTTATCAGCCGTGACGATATGACTGCAGCCGAAGTGGAAAGCGAAAAGGACATCATTAAGGCCCAGCCTGATATGGCCGGCAAGCCAGATGCGATCGTCGACAAGATGATGACCGGGCGTATCAATAAGTTTTTGGCTGAAAACAGCCTAACTGAGCAGCCTTTTGTGAAGAATCCAGAGCAAAAAATTAGCGACTTGTTAAAAGCTGTTGATGCCTCAGTGTCTGCCTTCAATCGCTTAGAAGTTGGCGAAGGTATCGAAGTTGAAGAAGTGGATTTTGCTGCAGAAGTTGCACAGCAGTTAAAAGGTTAAGCTTAATTAACCTTATATAAAGCGCCGCCACAGTAGCTAGCCTGCTGTGGCGGCGCTTTTTTTTTGATTTTAGCCTAGAGCATAACTTGCTCTAGGCCGATTAATACGTCACTATCTTATTGTTTTGTCAGCGCTATCTTGTACACACGTATAAGCTAGCGGGGGCACAGTAACTACTCGGAGAAGATGAATGGCAATTCCTGATAAGCGCCAACCTCGCTATAAGCGGATTTTGCTCAAGCTCAGCGGCGAAGCCCTGATGGGTAGCGAAAACTTTGGCATAGACCCCAAGGTGCTGGATCGCATGGCACTTGAGATTGGTCAGTTAGTGGGTATCGGTGTGCAGGTCGGTTTAGTCATCGGCGGTGGCAACTTATTTCGTGGTGCTGCCTTGAGTGAGGCTGGTATGGATCGAGTCACTGGCGACCATATGGGCATGCTAGCTACGGTGATGAATGCCCTGGCTATGCGTGATGCTCTGGAACGCTCAAACATCACCACTCGAGTTATGTCGGCTATTCCCATGAGCGGTGTAGTGGATCATTATGATCGCCGCAATGCCATGCTATATTTATCACAAGGCAATGTGGTGATCTTTTCTGCCGGTACGGGTAATCCTTTTTTCACTACCGACTCTGCTGCAGCGTTACGGGGTATTGAAGTAGAAGCCGACGTGGTGCTTAAAGCCACCAAGGTGGACGGCGTATACGACTCGGACCCAGTTAAAAATCCTGCGGCGGTAAAATACGAGTACGTTACCTTTAACGAAGCCATAGAAAAGCAGTTGGGTGTGATGGACCTTACGGCCATGTGCTTATGCCGCGACCAAGAAATGCCGGTGCGGGTATTTAATATGAATAATCCAGGTGCTCTAGTCAATCTAGTGGTCGGTGGCCATGAAGGCACCCTGGTTAATGTGACATTGCCTGAGGGCGGAGAATAAAATGATTAACGACATTCAGCAAGATGCCGATGCACGTATGGACAAAAGCATTGGCGCCCTTAGCGAAGCCTTTAAGCGTATCCGTACGGGGCGCGCGCATCCGAGTATTTTAGATAGTGTAATGGTGTCATATTATGGCAGCGACACGCCATTAAACCAGTTGGCTAACATTTCTGTAGAAGATGGCCGTTGCTTGGCCGTTTCCCCTTGGGAAAAGCCAATGGTTCCAGAAATTGAAAAGGCTATTATGAAGGCGAATTTGGGCCTTAATCCGTCTACCTCCGGTGACTTGATTCGTGTGCCGATGCCGGCGTTAACGGAAGAGACACGCAAAAGCTTCATTCGTGGCGCCCGCGAAGAAGCGGAAAAGGCCCGTGTGTCAGTACGCAGCATTCGCCGTGATGCCAATGGCGATATTAAGGAACTTTTAAAGGACAAAGACATCTCAGAAGATGATGCTCGCCGTGGTGAAGAGCTGGTGCAAAAGGTGACTGATGCACACGTGGCTAGCATCGAAGCTGCCCTGCTAGCGAAAGAAAAGGATTTGATGGAGGTTTAACCTCCATTTTGCTTCTTTCTAGGCCCACATTAAGGATGACTGCATGACTGATCCACGCCAAACCATACTGGCACAGAAACTGGAAGCCTTGCCCGAGCATATTGCCATTATTATGGATGGCAACAACCGCTGGGCTAAGCGCCAAGGTTTGTCTGGGGTTGCTGGCCATAAAGCCGGTGTTGATGCTGTGCGTGCTGTGATTGAAACGGCGGTACATTACCAAGTTCCTGCGCTCACGTTATTTGCGTTTAGTAGTGAGAACTGGCGGCGTCCGCCGCTCGAAGTGAAAGCTTTAATGGATCTATTTGTGTACGTGCTTAAACGCGAAGTGAATAAGCTCCACGAAAACAACATTCGTTTGCGAATTATTGGTAACATTCAGGGTCTGAGCTCTGAGTTACAAAAACTGATTGTATCGGCAGAAACCAAAACTCAAGCTAACACTGGTATGCAACTTAATATTGCGGCCAACTATGGTGGTCGTTGGGATATTGTAGAAACGGCTAAAAAAATGGCACTCGAGGTTCAGCAGCAAGGCTTGGATATCGACGCCATCACTGAAGAAAAGTTTGGAAAATACATGAGTTTGGGTGATTTGCCAGACGTGGATTTATGTATTCGTACCAGTGGTGAGCAGCGCATTAGCAACTTTTTATTGTGGCAGATGGCGTATGCGGAGTTTGTTTTTGTAGATGCCTTGTGGCCTGAATTTAAGCACCAAAAGATGGTTGATACACTTGTGGAGTTCGGTCAAAGACAACGGAGATTTGGCCAAACAAGTGCGCAGTTAACTGAACAAGAGTCGAATGCCTAGCCACGGAGTGGTGGGCCCCTTTGACGCAATATAAAATAATAATATGTTGAGATCAAGAATTGCTACAGCCTTGGTGCTGGCCCCGCTTACGTTAGGAGCGGTGTTTTTTTTGCCGCACCAAGCGTTCGCATTATTTATGGCCCTAGTGGTACTTATGGGGGCATGGGAATGGACTGCTATGATGCGGTTGGTAAGCCGTAGCCAGCGTACCGTGTACGTACTGACTGTATTGTTTGCTATTGTGGTACTACAAAAGCTCATGGCACAGTACCAGCAATGGGTGTTTGCCGTGGCTGCCGGTTGGTGGGTGGTGGCGACACTGCTGGTAGTGAAGTACCCGCGTTTTTCCAAGTTTTGGTGTCGGCGTCCGAGTAAAGGACTAGTGGGGCTGTTTATTTTGGTGCCTACGTGGGCAGCCATGGTGTCGATTAGGCAGATGGATCAGGGCCCGTGGCTGATGGTGTATTTGTTTTTGCTGGTATGGGGTGCGGATACCGGTGCCTATTTTGCCGGTAAACGTTTTGGTAAGCGTAAACTCATGCCCAGGGTTAGCCCTGCAAAGTCATGGGCGGGTGTGGGTGGCGCGGTGGCAACCGTACTATTGGTTTCTGCCTTGGTGCAGCCGTACCTACATTTCGCCAAGGGCATGTCCTTAAGTATCTATCTTTTGGCTGTGGTGGTGCTATTTGCCTCCGTGATTGGCGACCTTACTGAAAGTATGTTTAAGCGCCAGTGTGGCATTAAAGACAGTGGCTCAATTTTACCCGGCCATGGTGGCATCATGGACCGTATTGATAGCCTCACTTCTGCAGCACCCGTATTTGCACTGTGCCTTCTTTTAGTGGGCACTTAAATCCCTGAGGCGTAATGCTTACTACCATATTAACCACATTATTTGCTCTTGCTGTATTAGTCGGCATCCATGAAGCGGGTCATTTTTTTGTAGCCCGTTGGAGTGGTGTCAAAGTATTACGCTTTGCCGTTGGTTTTGGGCGCCCCATATTTCAGCGTATTGGCCAAGATGGCACCGAATATGTGTTTGCATGGATACCCTTAGGTGGCTATGTACGTATGTTAGATAGCCGCAATGATGACGTTCCTCAGCACGAGATGGCGGCGGCGTTCGACCAGCAAAAGGTATGGGTACGCATTGCTATTGTAGCCGCGGGCCCTATTGTTAATTTGGTGTTTGCAGCCTTGCTCTATGCCGTAGTGCAAATGGCCGGTACCACCCAGTTGATTCCTGTAATCGGGCCTGTTTTGGCGGATTCGCCAGCTCAAACGGCAGGCGTAACGCCAGTACAACAAATTATTTCTATTGACGGACAGGCCACGCCTAGTTGGGAAACTGTAAATCTAGCCTTGGCTAAGCGAATTGGCGCAACGGGCTACATTGAGGTGGCGTTACAGCCGTTAGATAGCGCTGTATTGCAACAGCAAGCGGTACAAGCCAGTGCGGAACATCAACTGCCGCAGCTAGGCGGTGTGGTGTCTTACCGCGTTCCTGTTAATCGATGGATGGCTGAGGCCGTACAAACAAGCCCTTTATCGCAGTTAGGTATTGAACCTTGGCGACCTAATGTGCCTATCGTTGTTGATCGGGTGATCGAGGGTGGTGCGGCGCAACTTGGTGGACTGCGAGTAGGCGACAAAATAGTAGCGCTTAATCAGCAGCCGATGGCTGGTTTTAACGAGTTTGTAGGCTATATCCAAAGCCACCCGAATGCTAGCGTCCTGGTGGCTTTGGAACGTGGCGAAGAGCTATTGATGTTGCCGTTAACATTGCATAGTGATGTTAACCAAGCGGGTGATCTAATCGGTAAAATTGGGCTTGGGGTTGCCTCTATTTCGTGGCCTTATTCAATACAATATCGTCAACAGTTGGGCCTGGTCGATGGCTTAATAGCCGGCGCTCAAAAAACCCTAGAGATGGCCAGTCTAACCCTGAGCTTTTTGGGTAGAATGGTGCAGGGGGCGGTGTCGATCGAGCATTTAAGTGGCCCTATTAGTATTGCTAAGGTCGCCGCCGCTTCCGCCGCGTCAGGTTTGATTACCTACATTAGTTTTATGGCCTACTTAAGCGTGAGCCTGGGGGTGTTAAATCTACTGCCTGTTCCTATGCTCGATGGCGGGCATTTGCTATATTACTTCATAGAATTAGTTACCGGACGAAAAGTGCCTGATCGAATTCAGGCTGTAGGCTTGCGTATTGGTATGGCCATAGTGTTCAGTGTGATGATCATTGCCATCGCTAATGACTTGATGCGTCATTAATAATTATAGGTAAAGTGTATATGAAACATGTTCTTTTGGGACTCTTGTTAAGTTTGACGATGGCTATGTCTCCTGTAGCTCTGAGTGCAGAATTTACTATTGAAAATATCCATATCGAAGGTTTGCAGCGCCTAACATCAAACCAAGCCTTTGCGACCTTGCCATTGCAGGTCGGTGATGAGGTGGACGACCGGAGCTTGGCATTTGCTACCCGTAGTATGTTTAGAAGTGGCTATTTCGAAGACATTGAGCTACAGCAAGACGGTAACTTGCTCGTGGTAGTGGTGCGTGAGCGGCCTGCCATTGGTTTTATTGGGCTGGATGGCAATAAATTACTCAAAACCGAACAATTACGTGCCGCACTAGAAGCAGCGGGTCTCAAAGAAGGTGAAATCTTCCAGCGTGCCACCCTGGCTCAAATCGAGTTAGAATTAGAGCGTCAGTATAACAGTCAGGGTCGTTATGCTGTGTTGGTGGAATCGGTAGTAGAAGACTTGGGCGAAAACCGTGTCTCCATAGACGTGAGTATTAATGAGGGTGTGACCTCCTCCATCAGTCATATCAATATTATTGGTAACGATGATTTCAGCGACAGTGAACTGATTGATTTGATGAGCCTGCAAACTCCTGGTTTTTGGACCTTATTTACCAAAGATGACCAATATTCCCGCGAGAAACTAACCGCTGATTTAGAAAACATCCGCTCGCATTATTTAAATAAAGGCTACGTGTTATTTAATATCGAATCCACCCAAGTGGCGATCTCAGCCGACAAGACCAATGTGTTTATCACCATTAATTTGGCCGAAGGTGACCAGTTTACCATTGGCAAAGTGAGCATTGCAGGTCAATACGAAGTGCAAGAGACTGATATTAGAGACCTCATTAATGCCACCTCTGGGCAGGTTTTTTCCCGCCGAGACTTAGTCAGCGCGGCCCAAGACGTGCGCCAGTTGTTTGGTGATCAAGGCTTTGCCTTTGCCGACATTCAACCGGTGCCATTAATCAACGAAAAGCTAAAAACAGTAGACGTGCAATACCAAGTGCGAGCTGGCAAGAGAACCTATGTTCGGCGCATAGATTTCCGCGGTAACACGCGCACCAGCGATGAGGTTTTACGTCGTGAAATGCGCCAAATAGAAGGTGGTGTTGCGGCTATGGCCGACATTACGGCCTCTAAATTACGACTGCAAAGGTTAGGCTTTTTCAATAATGTTGCGGTGGAAACTACGCCCGTTGCAGGCACCGATGATCAACTCGACGTGGAGTTTGCGGTTGAGGAAGGTCTCACGGCCGATTGGTCAGCAGTGGTGGGTTATAACGATGGCGAGGGTGCTTTTTGGGGCGGCTCGGTCAACCAAAACAATTTCTTAGGCACGGGCAATAAAATGGAAGCCTCATTCTCGTCCAGTAGCAGCACCGACGAATATCGCTTTAGCTACCTCAATCCATACTACACGGTGGATGGCGTTAGCCGTGGTATTGACCTTTATTACACCAAACGTGATTATGCCAAAGTGGCAGTCAGTAACTTTGCCACCGATACAGTGGGTGTGGACATGCGTTTTGGCTACCCTATTGACGACCATACCCGCCTCGACTTTAAGCTAGGTTACGAGCGTATTGATTTAGCATTGGGCGGCACAGCGGCCACCGAGGTGGCTAGTTTTGTGGCCGCCGAAGGTCAACAATATAAACAATACAAGTCCACCGTAAATTGGAACAACAACACCCTTAATGACTTTTGGTACCCTACAAAAGGCAGTTCCCACGGGGTTAATTTGGACTTAGCATTACCCAACAGTGACTTGAACTTTTATCAGCTAGGTTACAACTACCGAACCTTTACACCATTAAATCATAGCGAGTCGTTGGTGTTCTCTGCCGGCGCTCGCGTGGGCGTTGTAGGGGCATACGGTGCCACCAGTACGGCACCATTCTTTGCCAACTATTATGGCGGTGGGTTTGGTAGTGTGCGTGGTTTTGCCTTTAACTCATTGGGCCCTAAAAACTCCATTGGTGAGCCATTAGGCGGGCAGCTATTAACCACGGGTTCGGCAGAACTTATTTTCCCTTTGTTTAATGACATGCCGTCGGTACGTACGTCGTTGTTTATGGATGTAGGCAACGTGTACCAATCTGGCGCGTTTAGTACGGCTGAATTACGGGTGTCTGGTGGTTTGAATCTGTCGTGGTTAACCCCAGTAGGACCTTTAACCTTGGTAGTTGCTAATCCGTTAAGACAAAAAACGGGTGACAAAACGCAATCTACCCATATTACCCTTGGTCGATCTTTTTAAATTAATAAGGACAGTTAATAATGTATAAACTACCGCGTATATTGGGTTCGGCGCTGTTGGCTATAAGCCTATTGGTCCCTGCTTTAGTGCAAGCAGAAACCATCGTAGTGCTAAAGCCCGAACAAGCCATGTTTGCCACCGAAAAAGCCATTGCTTTGGGGCACCAATTGTCAGCTGAGTTAAAACCCCAAACCACACGCTTTGATGCCATGGGCGTTGAGTTGCAAGCATTGCAGCAGCGTTTACAGGCAGACAAAGACCTCATGAGTGCCGCAGAAGTGCAAACCCTGCAGAGTGAAATTCAGGCCTTGGCAGCAGAGTATCAACAGTTGCAAAATTATTTATCAAATACTAAGCTCAAAATAGAGCAAGATTTTTTAGCTAAAATGCGCCCAGCGTTAGACAAAATCTTGCGTCAGCTCATTGAAGAAAATAACATCTCGCTAATTATTAACGGTCAGTCGGTGATTTATAACGCCGCGGGTATCGACATTACCCCTAAGGTAGTTGAACTGCTGAATCTGGAGCCGTAATTGCAACACTTAACCTTGGGTGACATTGCACAACTGCTGGGTGCTGAATTAAAGGGCGAAGCGGATTACCCGGTCACTGGGTTAGCTACGGTGGTTAAAGCTCAAGCGCACCAAGTGAGCTTTTTGGCGAATATGAAATATGCCAGTCAGCTACAGCAGTGCGCCGCAGGTGCAGTGATTTTGCATCCCGATCAGGCGCATCTTTTTAATGGCAATTGTTTGTTGTTAGTGAACCCGTATTTGGGGTATGCCCGTTTGTCACAGGCTTTTGCTCCAGCGGATCCATTTAGCGGTATTCATGGCTCAGCCGAGGTGGCTGCCAGTGCTCGCCTAGGTGAACAGGTTAATTTGGCGCCGGGTGTGGTGATCGGTGCCAATGCGATTATCGGTGACAGGGTCACTATTGGTGCCAATACTGTGGTTGGCGCTGGTTCATCTATCGGTGACCATAGCCGCTTAGGCGCTAACGTAACGCTTTATCACGGCGTCGAATTAGGCTGTTCGTGTACTGTACATAGTGGCGCAGTGATTGGTGCAGACGGCTTTGGGTTTGCCAAAGACGGTGATGAATGGGTTAAAATCGAACAGTTAGGTGGCGTTATTGTAGGCGATTTTGTGGAAATTGGCGCCGGCACAAGCATAGATCGTGGCGCGCTCGATAATACTGTTATCGGCCATGGTGTTAAGCTGGATAATCAGGTGCAGATTGCCCATAATGTAGAGCTCGGCGACTATACGGCAATTGCGGGCTGTACCGCCATTGCCGGCAGTACAAAACTGGGTAAACACTGTACCGTGGCGGGGGCATGTGGCATTACTGGCCACCTCACCTTGGTCGATGGCGTGCATGTGACGGCTATGTCGCTGGTGACCCACTCGATTAATGAGCCAGGTGCCTATTCATCAGGCACGGGTCTAGACAAAAATCAAAAATGGCGGCGTAATGCGGCACGTTTTAAACAACTAGACCAAATGGCGAAGCGGCTGAAGCAATTAGAAGCCGACCTGCAACAGTTAAAAGGCTGAACGCTGTTTTTTTGGCATAGATAAGAAACAAAGGAAAAGGCATTTTTATGGTTATGGACGTTAAAGAAATTCGCGAGTATCTACCTCATCGTTACCCATTTTTATTAGTTGATCGAGTGACTGAGCTCAACCTTGGCGAGTCCATTATTGCCTACAAAAACGTCACTGTGAACGAGCCTTTTTTTAATGGTCACTTTCCTGATCATCCGGTTATGCCAGGTGTATTGATCATCGAAGCCATGGCGCAAGCTGCGGGTATTCTAGGTTTTAAAACCATGGATAAAACGCCTCAAGATGGCTCTATTTATTACTTTGTTGGATCCGATAAGCTGCGCTTTAAACGCCCGGTGGTGCCAGGAGACAAGTTACAGCTAGAAGCCACTATCATGTCTGAAAAACGCGGTATCTGGAAGTTTGATTGTTGTGCCAGTGTGGACGGTGAGCGCGTGGCATCTGCCACTATTTTATGTGCAGATAGGAAGGTTTAGTGTCCCAGCCATTGATTCATGCCAGTGCTATTATAGATGCCAATGCCATTATTGCTGATGATGTGGAAATTGGTCCATACTCCATCGTTGGTGCGGGCGTAGAGTTGGGCGCTGGCACTAAGCTAGAATCACATGTAGTCGTCAAGGGCCCTACTCGTATTGGGCGTAACAATCATATCTTCCAGTTTAGCTCGGTAGGCGAAGCCTGCCAGGACATGAAGTATAACGGCGAGCCTACACGGCTTGAGATAGGCGACCATAACGTCATTCGCGAAGGCTGTACTCTCCATCGCGGCACGGTACAAGACGCGGGCGTCACCCGTATTGGCAGCAATAATTTGCTTATGGCTAATGTGCACGTTGCCCACGACTGTGTGCTGGGCAATAACGTTATTATTGCTAACAATGTGGCCCTCGCTGGTCATGTCCATGTTGGCGATTTCGTCATTTTAGGCGGTTTTACTGCAGTGCATCAGTTTTGCCATATTGGCCCCCATTGCATGACCGGTGCGGGCAGTGTGGTGCTCAAGGATATCCCTGCGTTTGTCATGGCTAATGGTAATTCTGTGTCGCCCCACGGCATGAATACCGAGGGCTTAAAACGCCGAGGTTTTTCTGAGCAAGCCATTAAAAACTTGCGTCAAGCGTATAAAATTCTCTACCGTCAGGGACTGACTCTGGATGCCGCCATTGCCCGTTTACAAGACCTGTCTGGTGAGAGTGACGAATTATCTGTTTTGATTACTTCGTTACAAGACACTAGCCGCGGCATCATTCGATAACCGCTGTCCTATGGCCAATCACACCATTGTTATTATCGCCGGAGAGGCATCGGGTGATGTGCTCGGTGCAGGATTAATGCGGGCTTTGCAAAAGTACAGGCCAGACCTGAAATTTGAAGGTATTGGTGGGCCACAAATGGTAGCCCTAGGTTTCACTAGTTTGGTGCCTATGGAACGTTTGTCAGTGATGGGGTTAGTGGAAGTATTGGGCCGTTTGCCCGAACTGTTAAGCTTGCGTCGGCGTTTAATCAAGCGTTATATAAAACAGCCACCATTAGCCATGGTGGGGATAGATGCGCCCGACTTTAATTTTGTACTGGAAAGCCGGCTTAAAGCGGTCAATATACCCACGGTACAT
The DNA here is from genome assembly GCA_003523085.1 of Oceanospirillaceae bacterium. Taxonomy (GTDB): domain Bacteria; phylum Pseudomonadota; class Gammaproteobacteria; order Pseudomonadales; family Balneatricaceae; genus Njordibacter. Next base: position 57,755 of record DPHD01000057.1, read on the forward strand.
TATGTCAGTCCATCGGTATGGGCGTGGCGCGAAGATCGAGTGTTTACCGTGGCTAAAGCCTGTCACCGAGTATTGGCCTTGTTACCCTTTGAATTACCATACTATCAACGCCACCATATTCCAGCGACCTTTGTGGGTCACCCCTTAGCTGATGTTATTCCTGGTGATTTGACCCAAGCGCTGGCGCAAACTCAATTGCAGTTAGTCGCGCAACAGCCGGTACTCGCTTTGTTGCCGGGCAGTCGTGCCGCCGAGGTGCGCCAACTAGGGCCGGACTTTTTGGCCACCGCGGCGTTATTGCAGCAGCAGTACCCACTGTTGCAGGTGGTGCTGGCGGCGGCTAACCCACAGCGTCAAGCCGAGTTGCAGCACCAATTGTTGGCCCACCCCAAATTACGCATTCAGCTGCTGTTGGGCCAATCCCACCCGGTGTTGGCCGCGGCAGACGCAGTGTTAGTGGCTTCGGGTACGGCAACCTTAGAAACCCTGTTGTTCGAAAAGCCGATGTTAGTCTGCTATCGCATGAACGGCTTGAGTTATCGCTTGTTTAAACGCAAGCTCAAGGTGCCGTTTGTGAGCTTGCCTAACCTGTTAGCTGGTCAACCAATAGTAGAAGAATTATTACAAGATGCAGTGCAGCCCAAACTGATGGCGCAAAAGCTAGACGCCTTGTTGTTTGATGCAAGTGTGGCTGCCGCACAGCAACGGCACTTTGCTGACATTCATCAACAACTGGCGTGTGGTGCCAGTGCTACGGCGGCCCAAGCGGTGTTAGAGGTGATTGCGCAACAGACATCAGGTAAGGCGGCAACATGACCCAAGCCATGAGTTTGATCTGCGGCGTAGACGAAGCCGGGCGTGGGCCCTTGTTTGGTGATGTAGTGGCGGCGGCGGTGATACTCGACCCAAATAAGCCTATTGCTGGGTTAGGCGACTCAAAAGCCCTTACCGAAAAAGCCCGTGAGCGCTTGTTTGATCTCATATTGCGCGACGCCTTGAGTGTGTCTGTGGGGCGGGCAAGTGTTGCTGAAATTGACGCTATTAATATATTGCAGGCGACCATGCTTGCTATGCAACGAGCTGTGCTAGGTTTGTCGGTGACACCCAATTTAGCCTTGATCGATGGTAATCGCTGCCCGCAGCTGCCTTGTGCCAGTGAGGCCATCGTTAAAGGCGACGCCAAAGAAATTTGTATTGGCGCGGCGTCTATTATTGCTAAAGTCACCCGCGATCGAGAAATGCTAGAATGGCATCAACAATACCCAGATTACGGTCTTGATAAGCATAAGGGTTATCCTACCAAAGCCCATATGCAGGCCCTCGAAGAACATGGCGTGAGCCCACAGCATCGACGTAGTTTTGCGCCGGTGCGACGATTGATTGGAAATTAGACGATGTCACTAGCTGTACCTTTTGTGCATTTGCGCATGCACTCCGAGTTTTCATTGATTGATAGCATGGTGCGTATCAAACCATTGATGAAGACTTTGCAAGCTGAACAAATACCAGCCATTGCCTTAACCGACCAGTCCAACATGTGTGGCATGGTTAAGTTTTACAAAGCGGCCCAAGGCGCCGGTATAAAACCCATTTGTGGCTGCGATATTTATCTAGCTGCAGACCCCACCACCGACCTGCCCGTGAGCCGCATGACCCTGTTAGCCATGAACCCACAAGGCTACCTTAACCTGACCGAGTTGGTGTCACGCTCGTTTCAAGAAGGCCAGACTCCAGAAGGCAAAGCCATAGTGGAGCGTCATTGGCTCGCCCAGCAAAGCGAAGGCTTGATTGCCCTTTCCGGGGCCTCCCAGGGGGAGGTGGGGCGGGCCCTGCTTAATCGTGGGGTAGACGAAGCACAGGCCGTACTGGCCTATTGGACCGGTATATTTGGCGATCGCTTTTACTTAGAGGTGCAGCGTACTGGACGTCAAGATGACGAGCAGTGTTTGCATCTGTCAGTGGCCTTGGCCCAGGTGGCTCAGGTGCCGCTGGTGGCCACTAATGACGTTATGTTTGTGGCGCCAGAAGAGTTTGAAGCCCACGAAACTCGCGTCTGTATTAACCAAAGTATGACCTTGGACGACCCGCGCCGGCCTAAGGGTTATTCCAATCAGCAGTACCTGCGCAGCCCGGAAGAAATGCAGGCCCTGTTTGTGGACTTGCCATCGGCTTTAGCTAACAGTGTTGAGATTGCTAAACGCTGCAATTTAGACATTGAGTTAGGCCGCTGTTGCTTGCCAAATTTCCCCGTGCCGGAAGGCATGACCATGGACCAGTTTTTTGGCGAAGTATCGCGCAAGGGGTTGGATAAGCGCCTTGAGACCATTCTCGATAGCAAAGATGCAGAGTATGCGAGCAAACGCAAAGAGTTTGATGATCGTCTGGATTTTGAACTCGACATTATTACTCAGATGGGTTTTCCGGGTTATTTCCTTATTGTTATGGACTTTATTCGTTGGGCCAAAGATAACGACATTCCCGTTGGCCCTGGCCGTGGTTCGGGTGCCGGCTCGTTAGTGGCGTATGTGTTGGAAATTACCGATCTCGACCCGCTTAAGTACGATTTACTATTTGAACGTTTCCTCAATCCGGAACGGGTTTCGATGCCCGACTTCGATATTGATTTTTGTATGGATAACCGCGACCGCGTGATCGAGTATGTGGCGCAAACTTACGGCAAGGACGCGGTATCACAAATTATCACCTTTGGCACCATGGCCGCTAAAGCCGTGGTGCGAGACGTGGCGCGGGTACAGGGCAAGCCGTTTGGTTTGGCCGATAAGTTATCTAAGCTCATTCCGTTTGAAGTCGGCATTACCCTGAGTAAAGCCGTAGAGCAAGAAGATGCTCTGCGTGAATTTATTGATGGCAGTGACGAAGTTCAAGAAATTATGGAGATGGCCTATCAGCTAGAAGGTTTGACGCGAAACGTTGGCAAACATGCCGGTGGTGTAGTGATCGCGCCTACCAAGTTAACCGACTTTTCGCCGCTTTATTGTGACGTGGACGGCTCTGGTTTAGTCACGCAATACGACAAGAATGACGTTGAAGATGCCGGTTTAGTTAAGTTCGACTTTTTGGGCCTAAAAACCCTCACCGTGGTGGATTGGGCCATGGGTATGATCAACCAGCGAAGGGCGGATAGCGGCGAATCGGCTATCGCCATCGAAACTATCCCGCTGGATGATCAACCGGTGTTTAAGTTATTGCAGCGGGCCGAAACCACAGGTGTATTCCAGCTGGAATCACGCGGTATGAAAGACCTGATCAAACGGCAGTTGCCGAGCAACTTTGAAGACATTATTGCCCTGGTGGCATTGTTTCGTCCTGGGCCGTTGCAGTCGGGCATGGTGGATGACTTTATCAACCGTAAGCATGGCCGTGCTAAGTTGGCCTGGCCCCACGAAAACTACCAATTAGACGCTTTGCAGCCAGTACTAGAGCCCACTTACGGTATAATTTTATACCAAGAGCAGGTGATGCAAATTGCTCAAGTGATGGCGGGCTACAGCTTGGGCGAGGCCGACATGTTACGCCGTGCTATGGGCAAGAAAAAGCCAGAAGAAATGGCCAAACAGCGTTCTGGGTTTATCGCCGGTAGTATCGCCAACGGCATTGCCGACGAACTTGCAGGTAATATTTTTGACCTGGTAGAAAAGTTTGCCGGTTACGGCTTTAACAAATCGCACTCGGCTGCTTATGCTTTAGTAGCCTATCAAACCGCTTGGCTCAAGTACCATTACCCCGCCGAATTTATGGCGGCGGTGTTGTCAGCGGATATGCAAAATATCGACAAAATCGTGATTTTTGTTGAAGAATGCCGCCGTATGGAGTTGCCACTTAACTTGCCCGACGTCAATGCCAGTCACTTCAAGTTTACCGTTAATGATAGCAACGAAGTGGTGTATGGTTTAGGTGCAGTAAAAGGCGTTGGCGAAGGCCCTGTGGCCGCTATTATTGAGGCCCGAGAGGCCGGCGGTGCGTTCGTTGACCTGTTTGATTTTTGTAAACGAGTGGGTAGTAAAAAAATCAATAAACGTGTGCTTGAGGCTTTGGTGGCCAGCGGTGCACTCGACCAAATGGTGCCTAACCAAGAGCGCGCCGTGCTGTATAGTGCCATCCCCGATGCGGTGCAAGCAGCTGACCAAAACGAACGCAACCAAGATGCCGGCATGATGGATTTGTTTGGCGAAATCACCGCTGTAATGGACGATGTTGATGCCCTAGATGCCGCTTATGATCGGCACATGAGCGCCCGCCCCCTAACACTTAAGCAGCGATTAAAAGGCGAAAAAAACACCCTTGGTTTGTATGTAACGGGTCACCCCATCGATAGTTACGACCATGAGCTAGGCCGCTTCTTACGCTGTCGCTTAGACCAGTTGTTTGCGAAAAAAGAAAAGCAGTGGATTGCCGGTTTAGTGGTTGCTAGCCGTACCATGAAAACCAAACGCGGTAAAACCATCGCCTTTTTAACCTTAGACGACAGGCGAGCACGAGTGGATGTGGCCCTGTTTGGCGATACCTACGACAAATACCGTGAATTATTGCAGAACGATCGCCTGCTTATTGTTGAAGGTGAAGTGTCTGAAGATGATTATTCCGGCGGGCTAAAAGTCAGCGCCCAACAGATCTTAACCATGCCCCAAGCACGCACGGTTTTTTCCAAAGGTTTACACTTGTCGGTAGCGGCAGAGTTTGCTCAGGGTAAGGGCTTGCAACAGTTGTTGCAGATAGTTACCCCCCATCAGGTGAGCGGCGATACGCCCGCTGCGAAGCTAGAGCTGCAGGTTGAAAATGACATTGGCCGAGGGGTTATTCGTTGTGCTTCGCCGTGGCGATTGCAGGTAGAAGATGATATGTTGCAAGATCTCGCCTACTTGCTGGGTGAAGACGCTGTAAAAATGCGTTATCGCAAGTTATAATAACGCCATATTTGTCGATCAACAATTAGAAACTAGGCCCTATGAATCCAAATTACCTCGACTTTGAACAACCCATCGCTGACCTTGAAACCAAGATTGAAGCCCTGCGATTGGTGGGTAATGACAATGAGCTAAATATTAGCGACGAAATTGCTAAATTATCTGCAAAAAGTGTCAACCTGACAGAGTCTATATTTTCCAATTTGTCAGCAGCTCAAGTGTCTAAAGTGTCCCGTCATCCTTTGCGCCCGCACACCATTGATTACATTGCTAGCATATTTGACGATTTTGATGAATTGCATGGCGATCGCCATTTTGGTGATGATCAGGCCATGGTCTGTGGTATCGCCCGCTTGAATGGCCGAGCAGTGATGGTGATGGGCCAAGAAAAAGGCCGTAGCACCAAAGAAAAAGTGGCTCGTAACTTTGGTATGCCGCGCCCAGAAGGCTATCGTAAGGCCTTGCGCATGATGCAAATGGCTGAACGCTTTAACATGCCTATTTTGACATTTATCGACACGCCGGGTGCTTACCCAGGTATTGATGCAGAAGAACGCGGTCAAAGTGAAGCCATTGCCTATAACCTAGCCCAAATGTCGGGTCTTAAAACCCCGGTTATTGCCACCGTTATTGGCGAGGGTGGCTCTGGTGGAGCGTTAGCCATTGGCGTATGTGACCAGCTTAACATGCTGCAATATTCCACCTATTCGGTGATCTCCCCAGAAGGTTGTGCATCTATCCTTTGGAAGAGTGCTGAATATGCTGCTGATGCGGCCAACGCCATGGGTATTACTTCGGGCCGCTTGCATGATTTGGGTCTTGTGGATCATGTAATCAAAGAGCCCCTCGGTGGAGCTCACCGTGACGCCGGTTTAATTGCGGCGAGTATTAAGTCTACCTTGATTAGCCAGCTAGCTGAGCTTGACCTGATGGACGCAGATACCTTGGTTGAGCGTCGATACAAACGTCTCATGGCCTACGGCCTAAGTTCTTAATCTCATAGTTAGGTTGTGCCTTCTGTCATGGCCTTTACCCACCATGTATTAACTACGCCAGCCTCGGGCCTGAAACCACACCTTCGGTCTGCCGGCTGGTTGGTGGCTGTGAGTGGTGGCTTAGATTCTATGGTGCTGTTGCACGCATTAGTGCAATTGAGCCAGTCTCAGCCTTGTCCTCCAATCCGAGTGGTGCATATAAATCACGGTTTGCATGCAGATGCGCAGGCTTGGCAACGGCAAGTAGAGCAACAAGCTCAGGCGTATGGCCTTGCTTGCGCAACTCAAAATGTTGTTATTGATCCTGTCCTGCAACAAAAACTAGGCCTAGAAGCCGCTGCTCGCGACGCCCGCTACCAATTTTTTGAACAGCAATTGCAGGCTAGAGAAGTGCTGTTGTTGGCTCAACACGCCGACGACCAGAGCGAAACCCTGTTATTGCGTTTGATGCGTGGTGCTGGGGTGGCAGGTCTGCGTGCCATGCCGCAACAGCGTAGCCTAGGGTTGGGGTCTATGCTGAGGCCGCTTATCAATGTACGCCAGCAAGCCCTTGTCGACTATGCAGATCAGCACCAGTTAGCCTGGTGTGACGACCCCAGCAATGACGATATTGGTTTTGACCGTAATTTTTTGCGCCATCAAGTATTGCCTTCATTGCGCCAGCGGTGGCCGGCGATGGACCGGCGCTTGGCGACTACTGCGGCGGTAATGCATGATACTGCGCAGTTGCTTGATGAAGTTGCTGCGGCAGACTTATACCTTTTAAATATAAACTCAGCTCATAGTGAGTGCTTACCTACGGCGGCTTTGTTGGCACTGTCAAAGCCGCGCCGCCATAACCTTTTGCGCCATTGGCTGGCGTTGCATAAGGTGCCGGTGCTTAGCTATGCGGCCATGCAACAGGTCGATGACGAGGTGTTAATCAGTGCCGATGATGCCCAGCCTTGCTTTGTATTTGGCGCTTGGAGCTTGCGCCGTAACCATGGTCAGTTATGGCTTGCGCCATATGAAGGGCATGGCAAGGCATGGGTTTTTGAGCCCTGGTCGGCCACCATTACCGCAGCCGACTTAGATCATGGCGTGATGGTTTTGAGCGCGGGCAAGCTCCATGCTGGCGACTATACTGTGGCGATGGCTTTGTCGGTGGGTGATCATTTGGAATTGCGAGGGCGGTTAGGAGGGGAGCGCTGCAAGCCCTTGGGGCGAAGGCATAGCCAGAGCCTTAAAAAACTCTTGCAAGAAGCCCAAGTGCCAGCGTGGCAGCGGCAACACTTGCCACTGCTTTATGTTAATGGCGAGTTAGCCATGGTGGCTGACTTATGGGTTAATGCCGGCTTTGAACCTGGCTTTGGTGAGCCAGCTTGGGGTTGGCAAAAGCCCAGCTAAAACGCAGCTTCTTATTGTTCAGAATAGCCACTTCTGGTATCCTACACTCCCATCTTAAGACGGAAATTCGATCGCCTATAAAGCGCCCGTTTCCGCGTCAATTATTATAAACGTTAGAGTAATCCACCCCGCCACGAGTAAGGCGTTTTTCTGTGGTTGCTCCATCGTGTTTTGTTCAAATCGACGTTACTAACGTCACATAAGACATAGGTATTGCATGACTCGTTTCATCTTCGTTACTGGCGGTGTTGTTTCTTCTTTGGGTAAGGGTATTGCTTCGGCATCCTTAGCTGCCATTCTAGAGGCCCGTGGCCTCAACGTAACCATGTTGAAACTGGATCCGTATATTAACGTTGATCCGGGCACCATGAGTCCGTTCCAACATGGCGAGGTTTTTGTAACCGAAGACGGTGCCGAAACGGATTTGGATTTGGGCCACTATGAGCGTTTTATCGACACTAAAATGTCTAAGCGTAATAACTTTACTGCAGGACGTGTGTATGAGCATGTGTTGCGTAGAGAGCGTCGCGGCGACTACTTAGGTGGTACGGTACAAATTATTCCCCATATTACTGACGAAATTAAACGCCGAGTATATCGCGGCGCCCAAGGTGCCGATGTGGCCTTGGTGGAAATAGGCGGAACGGTTGGCGACATTGAATCACAGCCGTTTCTAGAAGCGATTCGACAGATGAAGGTTGAGGTTGGCTTTAGTCGAGCGCTATTTATGCACTTAACCTTGGTGCCTTACATTGCCACCGCAGGTGAAACTAAAACTAAACCGACACAGCATTCGGTCAAAGAATTGCGTTCCATTGGTATTCAGCCTGATATTTTGATCTGTCGTTCAGAAGTGTCGATTGAGGCCCCAGAGCGCAATAAAATAGCCTTGTTCACCAACGTAGAACAGCGCGCGGTAATTTCCTTGCCAGACGCAGACACTATTTACACTATTCCTAGCCTGTTGCAGGACCAGGGTCTTGATTCAATCGTTACAGAACGTTTTGGATTAGATTGCAAGGCCGCGGATTTAACCGAATGGAATGCGGTGGCCGAGGCTAAATTGAACCCCGAGCGAGAAATTACCATTGCCATGGTGGGCAAGTACATGGAGTTGTTGGATGCCTACAAGTCGCTCATTGAAGCCATTAGCCATGCCGGCATTAAATCTCGTACCAAGATCATCACCCGCTACATTGATTCTGAAGACATCGAGTCTCAAGGCGTGTCCTTGCTTGAAGGTGTTGACGCAATTTTGGTGCCCGGCGGTTTTGGCGAGCGCGGTACCGAAGGCAAGATAAAAACCGTGCAGTATGCCCGCGAAAACAAGATCCCGTACCTGGGAATTTGTTTAGGTATGCAGGTGGCGGTGATTGAATTTGCCCGTAACGTGGTCGGTTGGAGTGATGCCAACAGCAGCGAATTTGACACCAGCTCTAAGCACTGTGTGGTTGGTCTGATTACCGAATGGATCGATGAGTCTGGGCAAGTTGAGCAGCGTTCAGAAGCGTCGGATTTAGGCGGTACCATGCGTTTAGGTGCGCAGCAGTGTCGTTTGCAGATTGGTTCATTAGCCCATCAGGCTTATGGTCAGGAGATTATTACCGAGCGTCATCGTCATCGTTATGAAGTTAATAATAATTTGGTTGAGCAATTACAGGAAGCTGGTTTGAAGTTTTCTGGTCGATCAATGGATGGTACCTTGGTAGAAATGGTTGAGTTGTCAGACCACCCTTGGTTTGTGGCCTGTCAGTTCCATCCAGAATTTACCTCAACCCCCCGTGGTGGTCATGGGTTGTTTGAAGGTTTTGTGGGTGCAGCGATCACCCAAGCGGGCAAGTAGTTTAGTCGTTAAAAAAAGCGTAAACACGAATTAATTCTAATTTTATTGGAGCTTATTTTGGATCAATTAATTGCCGACATTCAGGCAAGGGAAGTATTGGACTCACGTGGTAACCCCACTATTGAAGCAGACGTTTTATTGGCCGGAGGTGCCTTTGGTACTGCTTGCGCGCCGTCAGGAGCATCAACGGGCTCACGCGAAGCCTTGGAGTTACGCGATGGCGACAAGTCGCGTTATTTAGGCAAGGGCGTTCTCAAAGCCATTGCTGGTATTCATGGGCCGATCTTGGCCCGCTTAAAAGGTATGGATGCCACGGACCAAAGTGCTTTAGATGCGGCCATGATCGAGCTGGATGGCACCGAAAATAAAGAAGTGTTAGGCGCCAATGCTATTTTGGCGGTTTCTTTGGCTGCGGCTAAGGCTGCCGCAGTGTACAAAGGCATGCCCTTGTATGCACACATTGCCGAGCTCAATGGCACTGCTGGCCAATACAGTATGCCGGTACCTATGATGAACATCATCAATGGCGGCGAGCACGCAGACAATAACGTAGATATTCAAGAATTTATGGTGCAGCCAGTGAGTGCGCCCAATTTTGCTGAAGCGTTACGTTGTGGTGCAGAAATATTTCACGCCTTAAAGAAGGTGTTGAGCCTACGCGGTTTAAGTACGGCGGTAGGCGATGAGGGTGGTTTTGCACCTGACCTGCCGTCTAACGAAGCGGCCTTGGATGTGATTGCTGAAGCCGTCGCCAACGCCGGTTATGAGTTGGGTAAGGATGTTACTTTAGCCTTGGATTGTGCCGCCTCAGAATTTTATGCCGATGGCAGTTATAACCTCAGTGGTGAAGGCAAAGCCTTTGATGCATCTGGTTTTGCTGATTATTTAACGCAGCTAAGTAACAAGCATCCTATTGCTTCAATTGAAGACGGTATGGACGAGAGCGATTGGGATGGTTGGCAGGACTTAACCCAAAAGTGCGGCTCACGCGTACAGCTGGTAGGTGATGATTTATTTGTTACCAATACCAAGATCTTAAGCCGCGGAATCGAGCAAGGTATCGGCAACTCGATTTTGATTAAGTTTAATCAAATCGGTTCCCTAACCGAAACTTTGGCCGCTATTCGTATGGCTCAGGACGCAGGGTTTACCGTGGTTATTTCTCACCGTTCGGGCGAAACCGAAGATACTACCATTGCCGATTTGGCTGTAGCTACTGCTGCAGGGCAGATCAAGACGGGCTCTTTGTGTCGTTCTGACCGTGTGGCAAAATACAACCGCTTACTACGTATCGAGCAAGAGTTAGGTGCTGCCGCGCCTTACCGTGGGCTTGCCGAAATTCACGGCAAAAGCTAACACGTGGTTCAACGAGTCTATATAGACTGTTGGCCAATGTGCTAGCCTACTAACGTAAGCGAGGGAGTTTAGCTGGGCATTGTAGTCCAAGCAAACTCCCTTTTTTTGTCAATAGATACTGGCACAGCGTCAGCTAGGTTACGCTTATGAAATGGTTAGTCGGTCTAATATTTATTGCCTTAGTATTGATGCAGTACAGCCTTTGGTGGGGCCCGTCCGGTTTGTTGGAAGTGGCACAGCTGCAGCAGCAAATTGATGCCCAAGAAGCCGTTAACGCCAGCTTGGCCGAACGCAACCGACAACTGCATGCGGAAGTGTTGGACCTAAAGCAAGGCATAGCTGCCATCGAAGAACGAGCGCGTTATAACCTTGGTATGGTTAAGCCCAATGAAACATTTTATCAATTGGTAGAAGATTAATGGCTAATGCCGACACTATTCAAACCCTAGAGCCACTGACGTGGCCCATCACTTGGGCCTATGCCCACGGCGAGCCGCAAACTAGAGCGCAGCTCAAAACCCATTGCAGTGACTTTTTGGTGACCGAGAATCTAGGTTTCGAACCCTGTGGTGAGGGTGAGCATGTGTATCTGGACATCACCAAGACTGATACCAATACCGACTTTTTGGCACGCAATATTGCCAAGTTAGCGGGCGTTCCCGCGCGCCAAGTCAATTATTCGGGCCTTAAGGACCGTAGGGGGGTGACGCGGCAATGGTTTGGCGTTCATCTGCCGGGTAAGGCAGAAGACGTGGATCCAGATTGGCAGCAATTACAATCACCACAAGTCCACCTCCATCAAGCCGTGAGACACTTGCGTAAACTCAAAACAGGGGTGCATCAGGGCAACTTTTTTTGCATCCGTTTACGTGGTATTGGCGCTTGTGATCTGGTTGAGCAGCGATTGGCAACCATTGCTCAGCAGGGGGCGCCTAATTACTTTGGGGACCAGCGCTTTGGCCACCATGGCGGTAACCTTGGCTTGGCATTGTCGATGCTGCAAGGTAAGCGTATCAAGGACCGCTTTAAGCGAGGCATGGCCTTGTCTTCTGTAAGGTCCTATGTGTTTAACCAGCTGCTCAGTGAGCGGGTCAAGGATGGCTCTTGGTTGCAAGCCATAGCCGGTGAACGGTGTATGTTTAGTGATGGTTTTAGTCAGTTTGATGTCGCCGCTGATGGCACAGACTTAAGCGACGTTCAAGGCCGTATTGATGCAGGAGACCTGGCGCCAACGGGCCCCATGGCGGGGCGTGTGGGTAATCCACCTACGACGCCTGCAAGCCACTATGAAAACCAAATATTAGCACCCTATTCGCCCTGGGTTGAGGCGTTGGTGGCGCAAGACTTAAGCGCACAAAGGCGCGCTTTACGTTTGTGGCCCAAAGATTTTAGTTGGCACTGGGTCGACGGTGACGTTTTAGAATTGCAGTTCCATCTTATGCGTGGCAGTTACGCAACCGCCTTAATACGCGAAATCACGCAAACACAATAACAGAGACAGGGTTATGAAATTATTGATTTCAAACGACGATGGGGTGCAGGCGGTTGGTCTTTCCCACCTGGTTAAGCAGCTAGAGTTAGATCACCAAATCACCGTGGTTGCTCCCGACCGAGACCTAAGTGGCGCCAGTAATTCCCTCACCTTATCCCGCCCAGTACGCTTGATGCCGCAACACAATGGCTTTTTTGCCATTGATGGCACCCCCGCAGACTGTGTGCACCTAGGTATTAATGGTGCCTTGGATATTGCTCCAGACATGGTGGTGTCGGGCATTAATCATGGCGCCAACCTAGGTGACGATGTGCTGTATTCAGGTACCGTAGCAGCGGCCATGGAAGGGCGCTATTTAAAGCACCATGCCATGGCCGTGTCTTTGGTGGGTAAACAACACTTTGACAGTGCTGCAAAGGTGGCGCGTCAGTTGCTCAAAGGTATGCAACAATTACAATTGCCACCGCGCTGCATTATCAACGTCAACGTGCCAGACCTGCCTTATGCAGAGATTAACGGTATCAAGGTGACCAAGTTGGGTACCAGAGAGTTGGGCGCATCAGCCATTGATGCCAAAGACCCCCGTGGTCATCAGTGTTATTGGATTGGGCCTGTGGGTTTGATTAAAAATGCTGAACCTGGCACCGACTTTCATGCCATCGAGCATGGCTATGTGTCGGTGACGCCATTAACGCCCGATATGGCTAGTTATGATGCCTTTGACAGCGTTGCAGACTGGCTGCAGGACGCCTTTTAATGCGCTACAGTGTGACAGATCCTAAACGCCAACATGCCCGTCGCCAAGGTATAGGCATGACCTCTTTGCGAACTCGCGAGCGCTTGGTTGAGCAGTTGCAGGTGTTAGGTGTGCAGGACCCGCGAGTACTGGCAGTGATGCGCACCACAGCGAGGCATCTTTTTTTAGATGAGGCCTTGGCCCATCGGGCCTACGAAGACAAGTCTTTGCCTATAGGTCACAATCAAACCTTGTCGCGGCCTTACACTGTAGCCCGCATGAGCGAGTTGTTGCTCGCCTCTTGCAGTGCTAAAAAAGTGTTAGAAGTGGGCACGGGTTCAGGTTATCAAACTTGTATATTGGCGCAACTAGTACCGCGCTTATTTACCATGGAGCGTATTGAGCCGTTACTAAATAGGGCCAAGCTGCGGCTGCAGGCGATGGCTATCCATAATGTAGTTTACCGCCATGGTGATGGTTACCAAGGCTGGCCAGACAGAGAGCCTTTCGATGGCATTATGGTGACGGCGGCACCGTCTCAAGTGCCTAAAACCTTGCAGTGGCAGCTGGCGGAAGGGGGATGTATGATTATCCCAGTAGGCGACAATGATCAACATTTGTTAAAAATCACCCGCTCGGGCAACCACTTTAGTAAACAAAAAGTAGAAGCGGCCAACTTTGTGCCATTGGTTACCGGCACCATAGGATAACGACTTAATTAATGGACTATGATAAGACGATGAAACAAAAGTACTTTGGGTGGCAGTGGCGGACCATAATTACCGGCATGATGATGGGCGCAGCAGACTTAGTGCCAGGCATCTCTGGCGGCACAGTGGCTTTACTCAGCGGCATATACGGCCGTTTGTTGGCGGCTATTAGTGGCGTAGATCTAACTTTTGCCAAGTTGCTGGTGCGGGGTCAGGTGGTGCAGGCGTGGCGGCACCTGGATGCTAGCTTTTTAGTAAACCTAGGGCTAGGCATAGGTGCGAGTCTATTGTTGCTGTCTAAGCTGATTAGTTGGTTGCTGGTGGTGCAACCCTTGCTCATGTGGAGCTTGTTCCTAGGATTGATCTTGGTGGCCAGTGGCTTGCTGCTCAAAGAATTGGTGGCACACAAGAGTTTGCGGTTGGCTTGGCTCTTGTTAGGCATAGTGGTGAGTGTTTCCCTTGCCAATATGCCTGTGCTGACTGTGGTTGACGGGTTTTCTGGTTGGGGATATTTGTGGCTCATGGCTGCAGGCGCCTTGGCCATAAGTGCGATGATATTACCTGGCATTTCGGGTAGTTTTATTTTACTTATCATTGGCGTCTACCCTTATTTAATTGGTCGACTGGCCGCGCTAGATATTCAGGTTATTGTTGTTTTTGCCCTGGGTTGTGGCGTCGGATTACTCACCTTTAGCCGCTTAGTAAGCTACCTATTAAGCCATTATATGGCTTCGGTAATGAGCCTGCTAACGGGGTTGATGGTCGGTTCAGCAGTGAAGTTGTGGCCTTGGAAGCACACCATTACCTATCGACTCAATAGTTCTGGCGCAGAAGTGCCACTACAGCAAGAAAACTTATTGCCCTGGAACTATAGCCAAATGACTGGCTTAGATCATCAGCTACTGGCCAGCCTAGTGATATTTTTGTTGGCGGCTATGCTGGTGTATAAATATGGGCGCATTAGGCTGCAAGATTTAAAGGCCAAGGTTGATGGTTAATTATTCCCCTACCACGGTGTTGCAATTATTGTGCTATGGCGTATTGGTGTTGCTTCTAGCGTCTTGTGGGGCTAGCCAATATGCCCCAGTGCAGGAGCTTGGCTACAGCTTAACTGCGCAGTCAGGCAGTGCCAGTCGTGTGCGTTCCATTCCCGCTTCCTATCAGGTGAGAAGTGGCGATACGCTGTTTGCAATCGCTTGGCGTTTTGGTTGGGACTATAAGAAATTGGCAAAAGTGAATGCTATAACATCGCCTTACACCATCTATGTGGGGCAAAGTTTAGTGTTTAGTGAAATAAATACAAATTTAAATAAAAAAAATAAAAAAGTTTCATTATTGGTTTCTAAGCCTAAAACAACGCCTAAAACTACAGTTAAAAAAGTTTCAAAAATTAAAACTAATTCTTTGAATAATAAGCAAAAAATGGCCAATGGCTCGGTCAAATGGCAATGGCCATTAACAGGCCCTGTGGTACAGAAATTTGCCAGCAAAGGAGCCATTTCTCACGGTATAGAGGTCTCATCACGTCTCGGAAAATCAGTAAAAGCTGCATCTAGTGGAATAATAGTATATGCTGGCAGTGGTATCCAAGGTTACGGCAATTTAGTCGTGGTTAAGCACAACGAAACATTTTTGAGTGCTTACGCCTATAACAGCCGGATTTTGGTTACAGAAGGTGCCCAGGTTAACGCTGGCCAAGTGATTGCAGAGGTAGGAAAGGGTCCCCAGTTGGATCCTCGGTTACATTTCGAAATTCGAAAAAATGGAAAGCCGGTTAATCCGCTACAGTACTTGCCAAAACTATAAGTAGTTGCCCATAAAGCTCCGTAGTAACGACTTTGATGAGTATAGGATAGTTGAATGATGCAAGAATTATCGGTAGAACAAGCACACGAGAAGCGCAGTCGAGTTGAATTTGCTGCCTATAAAGGCAAAAACAATAAATCTGACAATGTCACCCAGTTCAAGGATGCCACCCAGCTTTATTTAGGTGAAATTGGATTTCGGGCCCTGTTAACGGCAGAAGAAGAACAGTATTTTTCTCGCTTGGCATTGCAGGGTGATGAAAGTGCTCGCCACCGTATGATTGAAAGCAACCTGCGTTTGGTGGTGAAGATAGCGCGGCGTTACCTTAATCGTGGTTTGACCCTGTTAGACCTGATAGAAGAAGGCAACTTAGGCTTGATCCGTGCGGTTGAAAAATTTGACCCTGAGAGAGGCTTTCGATTTTCAACCTACGGTACTTGGTGGATACGCCAAACCATAGAGCGAGCCATTATGAACCAAACTCGCACTATCCGTTTACCCATCCATGTGGTTAAAGGGCTCAATATCTATTTACGTGCGGCCCGCCAATTAGCACAAAAACTAGACCATGAGCCCACAGCCGAAGAAATCGCAGAATATCTGGACAAACCGGTTAAACAAGTGAGCGCCATGCTCAGCCTCAACGATCGAGTGAGTTCGGTTGATAGCGCCCTAGGCCCCGATAACGACAGTACCTTATTAGATACTATTGCTGACGTAAATAGCCCAGGGCCAGAACATCACGCTGTAGACAGTAATTTGATGGCCAACATGGAACAATGGCTTGATTACCTGACGGACTTGCAAAAAGATATTATTTGTCGACGTTTTGGTTTGCGGGGCCATGCCGTATGCACATTAGAGCAAGTGGGTAAAGAAATTGGCCTGACCCGTGAAAGAGTCAGGCAAATCCAAGTCGGCGCGTTGCGCAGTTTGCGCAATATTTTAGAAACCGAAGGCCTTAACAGCGCCGATATGCTAGACGCTAAACTGTAATTTGTACTGCGGTTGGTTATGGCTTTAAGGCGCGTTGCATTTTATAAACTAGCTCTAGGGCTTGCCTGGGTGTCATGTCGTCGGCATGATTATTTTGCAGCAAGCTTTCTACGGCATGGGGCAAACTATTGAATAAGTCGGTTTGTAAAGGTGCAACTGACTTACTGGGTTTGCTGGATCCGTCATCTTCTTCAAGCTGTTGTAGCTTGTTCTGCGCGTCATTGATTACCTTGAGAGGTACACCTGCCAGTTTAGCCACTTGTAAACCGTAGCTTTGGCTCGCTGGACCGGGCAACACTTTGTGCATAAAGATAATACTGTCGCCATGTTCGGTGGCGTCTAAATGCACATTCTCCACTTGCGTTAACTGGTCCACTAAATGTGTCATTTCGAAATAGTGAGTGGCGAATAATGTCAGTGCAGCAATGTCTTGGGCTAGATTGAAGGCGCAAGACCAGGCGAGTGAGAGGCCATCAAAGGTACTGGTGCCACGGCCTACTTCGTCCATCAGTACGAGGCTTTGATGGGTTGCGTTGTTGAGTATATTGGCAGTTTCCGTCATCTCCACCATAAAGGTTGAACGGCCTCCGGCAAGATCGTCGCTGCTGCCCATGCGGGTAAATATACGATCTACAATGCCAATTTTGGCATTTTTTGCCGGTACAAAAGAGCCTATTTGAGCCATGATGACGATCAGAGCTACTTGCCGCATATAGGTGGATTTACCACCCATATTGGGTCCAGTAATGATTTTCATGCTTTGGCTAGCTGATAGGTAGCAGTCATTGGCTACAAACGGTTCACTGATCAACTGTTCCACCACCAAATGGCGGCCATGGTCAATATTGATGCCTGCTTGTTCGGTTAATTGCGGCTGCACTAATTCTAGGCTAACGGCACGCTCGGCTAGGCAGGCGAGAATATCCAGTTCGCTAATGCCGTCGGATGTGAGCTGAAGTTGGTTTAGATGTCCTGCCAACTGCTCTACAAGGGCTTCATAAAGCGCCTTTTCTCTGGCTAATGAGCGGCTCTTGCTGCTCAGGGCTTTGTCTTCAAAGGCTTTGAGTTCGGGGGTGATAAAGCGCTCAGCGTTTTTCAGTGTTTGGCGACGAACATATTCAGTAGGTGCCTGGCCAGACTGCAATCTGCTGATCTCAATGTAATAACCGTGTACTCTGTTGTATCCCACCTTAAGTGTCGATAAACCAGTGCGTTCGCGTTCTTGGGTTTCTAGGTCGAGCAAGAACTGCCCCGCGTTTTGACTTAAACCACGTAGTTCATCGAGCTCGGCATCATAGCCTTGCGCAATCACACCGCCATCGCGGATGATGACCGGTGGATTTTCTATAATGGCCCGATCTAACAGTTCAACTAAGGCGGGAAATTGATTGATGTTTTTGGCCAAAGACGCCGACTTGGCCGTGTCTAATAGGCTTAAGTGTTGCTGCAGTTGAGGCAGTGCTTGCAGGCTGGCGCTTAGGCGTGACAGGTCTCGTGGGCGTGCTGAGCGTAGTGCAATACGGGACAATATGCGTTCAATGTCGCCAATCGGTTTAAGTGCCAATTGCAGCGCCTCGGTAACATCTGTGTCGATGGCTTGGGCAAGAAAATTCTGCCGCTGATGTAAGGTGTTGATGCAGCGTAACGGGTTATTGAGCCAGCGGCGTAGCAGCCGCCCTCCCATGGGAGTGGAGGTTGAATCTAGGGTTTGGGCTAGGGTGAATTGGTCGCCGCCTTGGATATTTTGATCAATCTCCAGGTTCTTTCGGCTCGGGCCATCGAGTATCAGCGTATCTTGGGCCAATTCGACTTGCAAATTACGTAAATGAGGCAGTTCGCCTTTTTGAGTTTCTTTGGCATAGTTGAGTAAGCAGCCCGCCGCACAGATGGCTGCGGCCATTTCATCACAGCCAAAGCCACTTAAATCACGGGTATTAAATTGGTTACATAGCAGGCGCTGGGCGGTATCAAGGGAGAAATTCCAAGTCGCCTGAGGTCTACGGCAGGGCCAGTCTTGAATTTGGGCCAGCATATCACTGGTTTCGTCAAACAATAATTCAGCTGGTTTTAAGCGCTGCAATTGCGTGTGTAGTTGGTCTAAGGAGTCAGCTTCTAGTAATGAAAAGCGACCGCTGCTCATGTCTAAGCTAGCAATGCCGTAGCGACCGTGTAATTGATACACTGCCGTAAGCAATCGCTCGCTGCCGGCATCCATTAGCGCTTCATCCGTGAGGGTGCCTGGGGTAACCACACGCACAACTTTTCGGTCTACAGGGCCTTTGCTGGTGGCTGGGTCGCCAATTTGCTCGGCTACAGCAACGGAACGGCCGGCATGCACAATTTTGGCAATATAACCTTCAGCGGCATGGTAAGGAATGCCCGACATAGGTATGGGCTGCCCGGCAGACTGGCCCCTTGATGTGAGGGAAATATCAAGTAATTCAGAAGCGCTTTTAGCATCGTCATAAAATAACTCATAAAAATCACCCATACGGTAAAACACAAGGTCATTAGGATGGTCGCGCTTAATGCCAAGGTACTGTTGCATCATGGGAGTGTGGTTACTTAAGGGTGCAGAGGCTGCCATGAAGGAAATATCCGAAAGGGTTCAAAATGAATGCCATATATTACTTCAATCAAGCCAGACAGAACAATAAAACTTGCTTGACTGATCGATTCAAGCTGGCATCATTAACGGGTCTCAATCGCAAGAGCAGCACCCATGCCCAGTAAACTACAGAAACAATATGACTTGATCGAGGCACTTGGCCGTAGGTTAACTCAAAACGGTCTAACCATGGCCACCGCAGAATCATGCACCGGTGGGGGCATAGGGGCAGAAATAACCGCTGTGGCGGGGAGTTCTGGGTGGTTTTCAGGGGGTATTATCAGTTACAGCAATAGTGCCAAAATCAACCTGCTCAAAGTACCGTCTGCGGTTTTGCAAACCCATGGTGCAGTCAGTGAGGCCGTTGTAGAGGCAATGGCATTGGGGGGCTGTAAGGCCTTAAATGCGAACCTTTGTGTTGCAGTGAGTGGCATTGCAGGGCCTGATGGCGGCAGCGCCGAAAAACCCGTTGGCAGTGTGTGGGTGGCGTGGGCGCAAGCTGATGGGGCAGTCGCAAGTGAGTTATTCCAGTTTGTCGGCAACCGGCAAGCGGTGCGCGAGCAAACCATAGCGGCGGCGTTAGAAGGGGTGAATGGTGCGCATTTGCCTTGCTTGTAGGAATAATCCTTGCACTTTTTTCTGGTTATGTTTTAATACTGTACAAATACACAGGTACTGTATGTAACTACAGTAAATATGTTGCACAAAGCGCATAGGCAATAGCCATAAATTAAGGTGAATCACATGGATGCAAACAAACAAAAAGCTCTCGACGCGGCCTTAGGTCAAATTGAACGTCAGTTCGGCAAGGGCGCAGTCATGCGTATGGGCGACCAGCCACGTGAAGCCATCCCATCGGTGTCGACCGGTTCATTAGGGCTAGACATTGCCCTCGGTATAGGTGGTTTGCCGTTTGGGCGTATTTGTGAAATTTACGGGCCAGAGTCGTCGGGTAAGACGACACTTACCTTGCAGGTTATTGCCGAAGCACAAAAAATCGGCAAGACCTGTGCATTTGTTGATGCTGAGCATGCCTTGGATCCAAGTTATGCAGAAAAGCTCGGTGTTAATGTTGACGATTTATTAGTCAGTCAGCCGGACACTGGAGAACAGGCGTTAGAGATTACCGACATGTTGGTACGCTCTAGTGCAGTTGATGTGATCATTATTGACTCGGTTGCAGCACTGACGCCTAAGGCCGAAATTGAAGGTGAAATGGGCGCCAGTCATGTGGGTTTGCAAGCGCGCTTGTTGTCGCAAGCCATGCGTAAAATCACCGGTAATATCAAAAATGCTAATTGTTTGGTGATCTTCATTAACCAAATTCGTATGAAGATTGGTGTTATGTTTGGTAGTCCGGAGACAACAACCGGTGGTAACGCTTTAAAATTTTACTCTTCTGTACGCTTGGACATTCGCCGCATTGGCGCGGTTAAAAATGGCGATGAGGTGATTGGTAACGAGACCCGAGTTAAGGTCGTGAAAAATAAAGTATCGCCGCCATTTAGGCAGGCCGAATTCCAAATCATTTATGGTAAAGGCATCTACCGTATGGGTGAAATTATCGACCTAGGTGTAAAGCAAAATCTAGTCGACAAGGCCGGCGCTTGGTATGCGTACAAGGGTGATAAAATTGGCCAAGGTAAAGCTAATGCGTCACAGTACTTGCTAGATCATCCTGAGATTGCGATTGAAATTGAACAGCAAATTCGTGATCAGCTATTGGCTATTCCTAAAACGGAAGAAGCTGCAGACGTGGTAACACCACTTACATTTTAGGTGACTGTTGTTACCCATGATGGATGTTGAGCATGATCCAGACAATAGCAATAAACAGCTAGCGTCATTACGTTATCAGGCTATGGGATTGTTGGCGCGACGCGAACAATCCCGTAGTGAATTGCTACAAAAATTGCAGATCAAATGCCTAGCAAAAGGTTGGCTGGTGGATTTGGATCACTTGCTTGATGAGTTAGAGCGCCAAGGTTTGCAGTCTGACCAACGGTTTGCAGAAGTGTTGGTGCGTTCAAAGGCCAACGACGGCTATGGGGTTACCCGTATTTTTCAATGGGGCCATCAATACGGTTTAAGTCGTTTGTTAGTTCAGTTTCAGGTGGACGCGCAACAACCAGATTGGTTTGAAATTGCCCTTGCGCAAAAGCGCAAGCACTGTGGTTGGTGTGTTGCTACCGATGCGCCAGCGCGGGCCAAACAAGCACGATATTTGTACCAACGTGGTTTTACTCAAGAGCAGATCCAATACGCGTTGCAAACGCAGCCAGAATAAAGCCTATTTTCGCTTAAAAAGCCGTATTTAACGCCACTTTTGGCCCGCAGCGGTCGAAAGGCATTGGCGTATCAGTATATACTTACGCTTTTGTTTTGACAGCGAGACCTTCCATGAAAATTGCCGCCATTCGACAGGCTTTTCTCGACTATTATCAGCAACTCGGACACGAGCCGGTGCCTAGTAGTTCTTTAGTGCCTGGTAATGATCCTACTCTGCTTTTTACCAATGCGGGCATGGTGCAATTTAAGGATGTGTTTTTAGGCGACGAGCAGCGGCCCTATAATCGTGCTGTATCTTCTCAGCGATGCGTGCGTGCGGGTGGCAAACATAACGACCTAGAAAACGTAGGCTATACCGCACGTCACCACACATTTTTTGAAATGTTAGGCAACTTTAGCTTTGGCGATTATTTTAAGCGTGATGCCATTAAGTTCGCTTGGCACTTCTTAACCAAAGAACTCAATATTCCAGAAGAGCGGCTATGGGTGACTGTACACCACAGTGATGCTGAGGCAGAAAAAATCTGGTTCGAAGAGATGGGTATCGATCAAAGCCGTTTTTCCCGTTTGGACGAAGATAATTTTTGGTCTATGGGAGACACCGGACCTTGTGGACCTTGTTCGGAAATATTTTATGACCACGGTGCCGACGTCTGGGGTGGGCCTCCAGGTACTGCAGAAGAAGACGGCGACCGTTACATAGAAATCTGGAACATGGTATTTATGCAGTACAATCGTTCAGCCGATGGCGTGATGGTGGACCTCCCTAAGCAGTCCATAGACACGGGTATGGGACTTGAGCGGATTGCAGCGGTACTACAAAACGTCCACTCAAATTACGAAATCGATCTATTCCAGAACTTGTTGGCGGCTACTGCGCAAGTGATTGGCACCGAAGACCACCAAAACAAATCCCTAAGGGTAATTGCCGACCACATTCGTTCGGTGTCATTTTTAATCGTCGATGGAGTTACGCCATCCAACGAAGGCCGTGGTTATGTGTTACGCCGTATTATGCGACGAGCTATTCGTCACGGTAACAAAATGGGTGCGCCGGTAAACTTTTTCCACCAGTTGGTGCAGCCTCTGGTGCAAGAGATGGGCGCAGCCTATCCCGAACTGACTGCAGCCCAATCTCAGGTTGAGCAAGTCATCGTTAAAGAAGAGAAACAGTTCGTTAACACCCTTGATCAGGGTATGCGCATTTTGGAGCAAGATTTAGCGAAACTTACTGGTAAAGAAATTGCCGGCGAGACCATTTTTAAACTCTACGACACCTATGGTTTCCCCGTAGACCTTACCGCAGACATTGCCCGCGAACGCGAATTAACCATGGATATGCCTGGCTTTGAGGCCGCCATGGAAGCGCAACGGACACGAGCCCGTTCAGCGAGTAATTTTGGTGTGGATTACAGTCACAACCTTAATCTCGCGGGCAATACAGAATTCACCGGTTACGATGAACTAGTGCAAACGGGTAAAGTTGTGGCTTTGATTCAAAACGCTGAATCCGTCCATAGCGTAACTGGTACTGGGGCGGTACAAGTGGTCTTGGACCAAACCGCGTTTTATGCAGAAGCGGGCGGCCAAGTGGGTGACCATGGTGATCTTAGCAACGACTCAGTGCAACTTTCGGTAACCGATACCACTAAGCAGGGTGGTCATTTTATTCATCAGTGCCAACTAGTCAGCGGTGAGTTGAGTGTTGGCGACACGGTTGAAACTTGTGTTAACGCTGAGCTTAGAGCTGCATCCGCCCAAAACCATTCTGCCACTCACTTGTTACATGAAGCCATGCGACGTGTGCTGGGTGAGCATGTGACCCAAAAAGGCTCATTGGTTAACCCAGAACGTTTACGTTTTGATTTCTCTCATTCTGAACCAGTTACAGCCACACAAATGGCACAAATAGAAGCCTTGGTTAACTTTGAAATAAGAGGCAACGCAGACGTGGCTGCAAATACCATGGCCATTGATGATGCCAAGGCGGCTGGTGCCATGGCCTTGTTTGGTGAAAAGTACGGTGACCAGGTGCGGGTAGTGACCATGGGATCTACGGCTCAGGAGTCAGTGTTTTCCCTTGAACTGTGTGGCGGTACCCACGTCCAGCGTACCGGTGATATCGGTGCTTTCACCATCATTGCCGAGAGCGGTGTGGCAGCAGGGGTGCGACGCATTGAAGCACTTACCGGCGCTGCAGCTAGTCAATGGTTTGCTGACAATACACAGTTACTAAACCAAGTTACGGGGCTGGTTAAAGGTGGCCGTGAACAGGTGGCAGAAAAGGTGAAGTCCATTGTCGATCGTAATCGTGCTTTAGAGCGAGAACTTGATCAACTGAAGGCAAAAATGGCGGCTTCAAAAGGTGCTGATTTGTTAACCTCTGCGATCGAAATTAACGGCATTAAGGTATTGATTAGCAAGCTCGAAGGCGTAGAAGCTAAGTCGTTACGAGACGCTATGGACCAGTTACGTAATAAACTAGGCTCAGGCGTGGTGATGTTGGCGGTAAGCGTGGATGGTAAAGCCAGTATTGTGGCAGGTGTAACACCCGACTTAACTCAACGTGTTAAGGCCGGCGACTTGATACGTTACACGGCAACAGCCATGGGTGGTAAGGGTGGTGGACGACCTGATATGGCTCAAGGTGGCGGTCAAGCCGATCAATTAGAAGACGCTTTAACCAGCGCACAGGCTTGGTTACAAGAGACTCTAGCCGGGTAAACAGCTTAAGTAGTTATAGGGAAAGTAAGATGGCGTTGTACGTACAAAAATATGGTGGCACTTCGGTAGGCTCGGTGGAGCGTATTCAACAAGTGGCCGATAAAGTAAAAAAATTCCGTGATCAAGGCCACGATATAGTGGTTGTGGTGTCGGCCATGAGTGGTGAGACCAATCGCCTGATTGGTATGGCTAACGAGATGCAGGAAAAGCCTAGTCCACGCGAAATGGACGTCTTGGTGTCCACGGGCGAGCAAGTGACAATCGCCTTGTTATGTATGGCGCTCACCGCAAGGGATTGCCCTGCACGATCGTATACGGGAGGGCAGGTCAAAATCCAAACTGACTCGTCCCATACTAAGGCGCGCATTCAAAATATCGATGTTGATAACATGCGTCGTGACCTTGATAAGGGTCGAGTAGTGGTAGTAGCTGGTTTTCAAGGGGTGGATGATGCTGGCAATATCACTACCTTGGGGCGGGGTGGATCCGACACTACTGGGGTTGCGCTTGCCGCTGCGCTTAAAGCTGACGAATGCCAAATTTATACCGATGTTGATGGTGTCTACACGACCGACCCGCGTGTGGTATCTAGCGCCCAGCGTCTTAACGAAATCACCTTCGAAGAAATGTTGGAGATGGCAAGCCTTGGCTCTAAGGTGTTGCAGATACGCGCTGTAGAATTTGCAGGTAAATATAATGTGCCGTTAAGAGTGTTGCATAGTTTCCAAGACGGCCCCGGAACACTGATTACAACTGAGAGTGAAAGTACCATGGAACAACCTGTTATTTCTGGCATTGCCTTTAACCGAGACGAAGCGAAATTAACCATTACTGGTGTGCCCGACGTGCCTGGTGTGGCTTCTAAGATTCTATGTCCCATCAGTGATGCTAACGTTGAAGTTGATATGATTTTGCAAAACGTAAGTGCCGAGGGTCTAACGGACTTCACCTTTACCGTACATCGCAACGATTACGATTTGGCCTTAGCAACACTAAAAAAGGTGGCCGTTGACATGAACGCCACAGGTGCAATTGGCAGCGATAAAATAGCTAAAGTGTCCATTGTTGGTGTGGGTATGCGGTCTCATGCGGGTGTGGCAAGCCGTATGTTCGACAGCTTGGCGCAAGAAAATATTAACATTCAGATGATCTCAACATCAGAGATTAAGGTGTCCGTAGTACTGGATGAAAAATATTTGGAGTTGGCGGTCCGTGCGCTACACACTACATTCGAAATGGATAAGCCTGAAACTATTGAAGATTAGTTTATAAGTCATTATGATGAGTTGGTGTATATGGTAGTAGTATCGCTGTTGCCGTATACATATCGCCAAAGGAAGCAATTAGGAATAATTAAGGTGCTCGGAAGCTAGCAGTATTTGGCTTATCGGCCCAAATGATAAGGAGTCTGTCATGTTGATATTAACCCGCCGCGTAGGCGAAACACTGATGGTGGGTGACGAAGTTACCGTCACTGTTCTAGGTGTAAAAGGTAATCAAGTACGTGTAGGTGTAAATGCCCCCCGCGATGTTGCTGTACACCGTGAAGAGATTTACCAGCGTATCCAGGATGAAAAATCTTCGGAAGAAGATTAATCGGCCTACCATTCAAGTTGCGTATTTGGTGCTGGCGTTCTAGCTAAGCACCATAATTGAATGTGCAGGGGACCAGCCCAAGCGTTTTGTAGGCAATTGCTTAACGCTTGTGCTGTAGCTCCTGTGGTTGTGACATCGTCAATAATGGCGATGCTGTGTAACCGCGCATTCACTTCTCTTGTATTGACCTCAAATACCCCTTGCATGTGCCTCAGGCGTTGACGTCGATTCTGGCCCTGTAGCGGTGCTTGATCACCGAGTCGCCGACACAAATTGTTGCACATGGGGATGTGCAGATCCTTGCTTAGCCCTTGGGCAATGAACTCTGCTTGATTAAACCCTCGTTGTCTCAGCCGAGTTCGGTGTAGCGGTACCGGAATTAACACTTGTGGCCGGTGTAAGTGTTGTTTTGATATGGCTGAGCTTATGGTTTGAGATAAACAAAACTCTAGTAAGCGCCCCGCCGCTAAATTGCGTTGATGTTTAAACTGTTTAATCAGACCGTTGACGGGTGGCAAATAGTTTAAAGCGCATACGGAGTAGGTATACCCCAGCGTTTGATTCACCATAGATGGTTGAGCCCAAGGTAAATCCAGTAGGCAGGCTTGGCATATGTTCTGTCGATAGTGGGGGTGGCGACCACAAAGCAGGCATGATGGTTGCACAAACTGAGTAATTTGGTTGAATAATGAGCAGATGTAAACCTCCTTTTGGCGTATGGGTTGACTAAAAACGACCAGCTTTTAATATGCGTGCAGAATTAAATTGTTGGAGTCCCTATGACCTTTGCCACTGTTGCCACGCCCACTCATAACACGATGGATAATAAGTCTAGCTCAAGCTTGGCTAATGGCCAGCGCCATAATTGGGGTGTTGCCGAAATAACCGATCTGTTCAATATGCCATTGAATGATTTGTTGTTTAAGGCCCAGACAACTCACCGGGCACATTTTGACCCTAATGAAGTACAAGTGAGTACCTTGCTTTCGATCAAAACCGGCGCCTGCCCTGAAGACTGTAAATACTGTCCGCAGAGCGTACACAACGATACGGGTTTAGAGGCCGAGCGCCTGATGAAGGTGAAAGAGGTCATTGAAGAAGCGGTAGCCGCCAAACAACAAGGCGCAAGCCGTTTTTGTATGGGTGCAGCTTGGAAAAACCCACGCGCTAAAGACATGCCATACGTGTTAGAAATGGTGAAAGAAGTTAAAGCTATGGGGCTAGAGACCTGTATGACCTTGGGTATGTTGGCGCCAGACCAGGCCCAGCAGTTAGCCAACGCCGGGCTGGATTATTACAACCATAATTTAGATACCTCGCCAGAATTTTATGGCTCTATTATCACTACCCGTACCTACCAAGATCGGCTTAATACCCTAGGTAATGTACGTGATGCAGGCATGAAAGTGTGTGCCGGTGGTATTGTCGGCATGGGCGAAAACTTACGCGACCGTGTGGGTCTTCTGCAGCAGTTAGCTAACATGCCGCAGCACCCAGAAAGCGTGCCCATCAATATGTTAGTAAAAGTGGAAGGTACGCCGTTAGATCAAGTGGAGGATCTAGAGCCGTTCGACTTTATCCGTACCGTTGCGGTGGCGCGCATTTTGATGCCGCAATCCCATGTGCGTTTGTCTGCAGGCCGTGAGGAAATGAACGAACAAATGCAGTCCATGTGTTTCTTTGCCGGTGCCAATTCTATATTTTATGGCGAACGTTTGTTAACCACCGATAACCCTGCGGCAGCAAAAGACCGGGCCTTGTTTGTGAAGTTGGGTATTCGTCCAGAAAAACGCCAAGATGTGTCGGATGAAGCCCATCAAGGCGCGATCGAACAAGCCATTGACAGCGCTAAGTCGGAGCAGATGTTTGTAGACGCCGCTCTTTAATGGCAGGCTCAATACCGATGGATCAAGTGCTAGCGGCGGATTTGCAGGCCCGTCGTGCTGACCACCTGTATCGTCAGCGCAATCAACATAGCGGCCCACAAGTGCCGCTGATAAAGATTAATGGCAGCCAATTTTTGGCCTTTACCAGTAATGATTATCTGGGGCTTGCTAACCATCCAAAACTCGTCAGTGCCGCGCACAGTGCCAGTAAGCAGTATGGTCTAGGTAGCGGTGCCTCTCATCTCGTGAGCGGCCATACAGACTTGCACCATCAATTAGAGCAAGCTCTTGCAGTCACCACACAAAGGCCCAGGGCCTTGTTATTTAGCAGTGGTTACATGGCTAACATGGGCGTGCTTAATGCCCTCTTAGATCGCCGTGATGCGGTGTACCAAGATCGCCTGAATCACGCCTCGCTACTTGATGGAGGTTTGCTCAGTGGGGCCAAGTTTCAGCGCTACAGACATAATGACACCTCCAATTTAGCTGACAAATTAGCAACAACCCAAGCCCGTAGACAGGTAGTTGCCACTGATGCCGTGTTTAGTATGGACGGCGACATAGCGCCGCTTAAAGGCTTAAGCCAAGTGGCGAGTGATCATCAGGCCTGGCTCATGATTGATGACGCCCACGGTTTTGGTGTGCTCGGAGAGGCTGGTGGTGGTAGTGCGTTAGCGCAAGGGCTCAGTGTCAACGACTGCCCCATATACATGGCCACACTAGGTAAAGCCCTAGGCAGTTATGGTGCTTTTGTGGCGGGTAGCGAAGAACTCATTGAAAGTTTGATTCAATTTTCTCGTAACTACATTTATACCACGGCCTTACCACCATCGGTGGCGGCGGCAAGCCTCGCCGCAGTGGCTTTGTTGACAGAAGAAACATGGCGTCAGCAACATTTAAACCGGCTCATTGATTATTTCACGCATCAAGCACAGTCCATGGGGCTGCCCTTAATGTACAGTCAAACGGCTATTCAGCC
>DPHD01000057.1:86439-89334 GCA_003523085.1 Oceanospirillaceae bacterium
TTACAAAATCAGGGGCTAATCAGTAAGGTAGAGCATTAATGGCGGGCCAGGAGTCGTGTCTAGAGCAAGTAAATTTGGTTTTGATTCATGGCTGGGGATACGATAACTCGTGTTGGCCAGATGAGCTGGTGGCGCAACTGGAGCGCCACTTTAATGTCATATTATTGTCTCTTCCAGGCCACAGCAGTGTATTAGATCCTATTGTGGGCTCTGCCAACGGC
Organism: Oceanospirillaceae bacterium; assembly: GCA_003523085.1. GTDB lineage: Bacteria > Pseudomonadota > Gammaproteobacteria > Pseudomonadales > Balneatricaceae > Njordibacter. Next base: position 86,661 of record DPHD01000057.1, read on the forward strand.
GATGACTGTATCGATCAGTTAGATACTTGGCTGGATGCCACTAAAGTACAACTTCCAAATCGCTACCATGTGTTAGGTTGGTCGTTGGGTGGTCAGGTTGCCATCCGTTTAGCCCATAACAATAGTCAGGTTGATCGCCTTATTTTATTGGCCACCAATGCCAAGTTCGTGCGCGACCATGATTGGCAACATGCTATGGACATGAAATTGTTAAAACAGTTTGTAAAAAATTATCAGGCACAGCCAGGCAAAACCATGCGCCGCTTTGCCAGTTTGCAGGCCTTAGGGTGTGAGCAAAGTAAAACCCTTGCAGCACAGGTGGTGGCGCAGATGGTGCCGGAATCAAGTAAGTTATTGGGGTTGAAATTGTTACACACGTTAGACGAACGCGCGCATTTAACAGCGCTTACTATACCTTGCTTTATAGAGCTGGCCGCTGATGATCAGCTGGTGCCCAAAGCCTGGGTAGAGCATTGCTTGTTAGCGCCGACATGCAAAGTTAATTTGGTGGCAGGTGGTCATGCTTATGTGTTGCAAAATGCAACCTTGGCGTCTCGTGTCATTGCTTTTTTAAGCCCCCCAGCAACGCCCGTTATGGTGACCCAATGACCACTCTTAGCCCTATCCATAACGCGCTTCCTAGTGTGCAGCAAATTGCCCAAGCGTTTAGCCAAGCAGCACAAACCTACGACCAGGTTGCGGGTCTGCAGCGTTTGGTGGCCGACGACTTGTTGGCTCGTGGCCAAACACTACATGCAGGTAAGATGTTAGACATTGGTAGCGGTACGGGGTATGTGAGTGCTCACCTTGCCAATACAGTGGATGTGGTGTCGGTGACCGGTATCGATATAGCACAAGGCATGCTCGATTTTGCTAGCAGTCAGCATACCAACGACAAACTGTCGTGGCTGTTAGGCGATGCACAGAACTTGTCTAGTGCCTTAGGCACGCAGCTTGGCTCTTTTGATACCGTGGTTTCGTCCTTGGCTATTCAATGGTGTAGCAATTTATCCGCTCTGTTCTCCGGAGTGGCTAAAAGTCTAACCCCAACGGGCGTATTTCATGCAGCCACCTTGGGACCCAATACCTTGCATCAGCTAAAGTGGGCTTGGGCTCAGGCCGATGACTATCAACATGTTAACGACTTTGTTGACAAGCAGACGCTGCTGGCGGCCTTAAATCAACAGTTTGACGAGGTTGAGCTGGTGGCAAAAGAAGTGGTGCTTGGTTATGACACGGTACAGCAGCTAAGCCGCGATTTAAAAGATTTGGGGGCGAGTAATCACAATGCTCAAGCTGCGCCGGGCTTAACCGGCGTGGGTCGTGTACGACGCATGAAACAAGCCTACGAAAGTTTGCGTGATGAAAGTGGTCAGTTACCGATCACCTATGAAGTGTATTTTATCACCGCAACCCAGCCCAAGGGCAATGTAAGCAAAGGTAGTGTAGGTTCATGAAAAAAACATATTTTATTGCCGGTACCGATACCGACGCAGGCAAAACCTTAGTGGCTTGTACCTTGCTGGCTAAAGCTCGTGGTCAAGGTTTAACCACGGCGGCAGTAAAACCCGTGGCCGCCGGTTGCGAGCAAACGAGTGAAGGTCTTCGTAATGACGACGCACTACAACTCATGGCTCAATGCAGCTTGCCGCTCTATTATGAACAAATTAACCCCGTGGCCTTTGAACCACCGATTGCCCCACACCTTGCGGCACAAGCATTGGGTCAACGTTTGCAGGTAGACCGTTTGGCTGGTTTTTGTCGTGGTGTCTCCATGCAGGGGGCCGATTTAACCCTCATTGAAGGTGCCGGTGGCTGGCGCGTACCGCTAAACCAAACCGAAACTCTGGCAGACCTAGCCAAGGTGCTTAGTGTGCCGGTGATCTTGGTCGTGGGTATGCGCTTGGGCTGCATCAACCACGCTTTATTGACCATAGAAGCTATTATTAAGGACGGCGTGCAATTAGCTGGCTGGGTCGCTAATCGTATTGACCCCAATATGGCGGTGTTCGAGCAGAATTTGGCCACCCTAGAACAGCGTATTCAGGCGCCCTTATTGGGTGTGGTGCCACATTTATCAGCCTGTGCCAACAGTGCAGAGCGAATCGACGCTGCGCAAACATACCTTTGCCTAGACGCGCTCGTCAACTAACTCAACAAACTGCTTGTTGGCATGACTCTAAAGTCTCGCATTTGACCTGAGTGCTATTGCTGGGTACATTGTCGACATAGATTCAAACGGTTGTTTGAAATAATTTTACTTTTCTGGAGTCACCATGCCTACATATCGCGCCCCCCGTCGAGACATTCAATTTGTTATGCACGAAGTTTTGGCGATGGCAGAGCACTATAAAACCCTGCCTGGTGGTGAAGACATGGACGCAGAAATGATTGACGCCATACTTGAAGAAGCGGCAAAATTTTCTGAAAATGTGCTGGCACCAATCAATGCTTCGGGTGATGAACAAGGCTGTAGCTGGAATGATGGTGTAGTCACTACACCCGATGGTTTTAAACAAGCTTACTCGCAATATGTGGACGGCGGCTGGCCATCATTATCGCTTGATCCAGAACTAGGAGGTCAAGGCCTGCCTGAATCTTTGGGCACTATGATCAGTGAAATTAATGGTACCGCCAACTGGTCTTGGAGTATGTACCCAGGTTTGAGCCACGG
>DPHD01000057.1:89662-91846 GCA_003523085.1 Oceanospirillaceae bacterium
TAGCTATGCCATTAGTGGCACTAAAATCTTTATCTCGGCCGGTGAACACGACATGGTGGATAACATCGTTCACATTGTCCTAGCCCGCCTGCCAGATGCCCCCCAAGGCACCAAAGGTATTTCGCTGTTTATAGTGCCTAAATTCAACTTGCATGAAGACGGCAACCTTGCCGAACGCAATCAGGTGGTTTGTGGTTCCATTGAACATAAAATGGGCATCCATGGTAACGCCACCTGTGTCATGAACTTTGACCAGGCCAAAGGTTATCTTATTGGTCCCGCTAATAAAGGCTTAAACTGTATGTTTACCTTTATGAACACGGCCCGTATTGGCACTGCAGTACAAGGTTTGTGCTCAGCTGAAGGTGCATTCCAAGGTGCATTAGAGTACACCAAAGAACGCTTGCAAATGCGCTCACTCACCGGACCAGTGGCCCCAGAAAAAGCCGCCGATCCCATTATTGTTCACCCAGACGTACGTCGCATGTTACTTACGGCCAAAGCCTTTGCCGAAGGCGGGCGCATGTTGGCCTACTACTTATCGCAATTAAATGACACGGTAAAAGGCAGCACTGATACGGATAAAGCTAAAGAGGCGGAAGTGCGTTTGTCTTTGCTTACACCCATTGCCAAAGCCTTTATGACTGAAACGGGCCTCGAATCGGCCAACCTAGGTATGCAGTGTTTTGGTGGTCATGGCTATATCCGTGAGCAGGGTATGGAGCAGATCGTACGCGATGCCCGTATCTCAACCATTTACGAAGGCACCACGGGGATACAAGCATTGGACTTATTGGGCCGCAAGGTGCTGATGACGCAAGGTGAAAGCCTTAAGGCCTTTACCAAAGAAATCCATAAGTTCTGTAAAGCCGAAGCCGATAATGACGCCATGGCGGAGTTTATTACGCCCCTTATGGCTGCCAATAAGGAGTGGGGTGAACTGACCTTAAAGGTTGGTATGGCCGCTATGAAAGACCGTAACGAAGTGGGAGCGGCGTCAGTGGATTACCTCATGTATTCAGGCTATGTCACCCAAGCATATTTGTTTGCTCGCGCCGCCAAGGTTGCTCAAGAGGCGTTGGCAGGCGAGACCTCTGAAGCAGACTTCTACGAGGCTAAGCTGTTTACTGCACGCTTCTTCTATAGTCGCCTATTACCACGTACCCAAACCCATGCTACCACCATGTTAGCTGGCGCCGATACGCTACAAGGCTTGCATGAAGAGCACTTTATGTTTTAGGTCGCCAAAGCCCGATACACAAACTCGCCCCATACGTAAACAAACAATAAGGCGGCTACAAACACAGCCGCCGAACCCATGTCTTTGGCGGCGCCTGTGAGGTCGTGATGTTCGGTGCTGATGCGGTCTAAGGTGGCTTCTATGGCGGAATTCAAGTACTCCATTAAAATCACTAATATACCCGCGCCGAGCATCAAAATGCGCTCAACTGGGGATTCTCCCAAGTAGATGGCGCAGGGAATGCTAGCGAGGAATATAACACTATATTCACGCATACCGGCTTCGTGTTTAAAGCAATACACCATGCCTTTTAGGGAAAAGATAGCGGCGGTGTACATGCGCGTCCAGCCCCCATTTTTTGGATAACTGGTGGGGTGTGATGGTGGTTTGTTCATGATTTTTTTCTTATGTTTTAGACGATGGTTGTGACCTTGCCTAGTTTAACTACATACCCCTCGGGTGAAAAGTGTTTGGTCTCACATGTGTCGCCTTGAGGGTGGCAAAAGATGTTAGAATACGCTTTTAGTTACAACCACTGTGCGGACGCCCCCCTTGCATCAATTTATTGCCAATTTACCTAAAGTAGAGCTGCACTTACATATCGAAGGCAGCCTTGAGCCTGAGCTAATGTTTAGTTTGGCTAAACGTAATGGCATTGCTATACCTTACGATTCACCTGCCGCAGTTAAAGCAGCCTACGACTTTTCTAACTTGCAGTCATTTTTAGATATTTATTATCAAGGTGCACAAGTATTACTGACGCAAGCCGATTTTTACGACCTGACTTGGGCTTACTTGTTGCGCTGTAAAGCCGACAATGTGGTTCACACAGAAATCTTTTTTGACCCACAAACCCACACCGAGCGAGGTGTTGAGTTTGATGTTGTGATGGCCGGAATAATCCAGGCCCTAGAACAAGCCGAACATGAGTTAGGTATTACTAG
>DPHD01000057.1:92068-97260 GCA_003523085.1 Oceanospirillaceae bacterium
AACCCTGCGTCAAGCCGAACCGTGGAAGCATAAAATAGTGGCTGTGGGTCTAGACTCGTCAGAAGTGGGGCACCCACCTCAAAAGTTTGCCAGAGTGTTTGCCCAAGCCCGCCAACAAGGCTATTTAGCCGTTGCCCATGCGGGTGAAGAAGGCCCTGCAAGCAATATTGTCGACTCACTAGATATACTAAACGTGGATCGCATCGACCACGGCGTGCGTTGTGTCGAAGACCCGGCGTTAGTGGATCGTTTGGTCCGCGATCAAGTGCATTTAACCGTGTGTCCCTTATCCAATACCAAGTTAAAAGTATTTGCACATATGCATCAGCACAATATTGTTGAGCTATTGCGCCACGGCGTAAGTGTGGGCATCAATGCCGATGATCCGGCTTATTTTGGTGGCTATATGAACGACAACTTTAACGCGGTTGCAGAGGCTATACCTGTGACGCAGAAAGAATTGGCACAATTTACACATAATGCCATTGCGGCAAGCTTTTGTTCGCAGCATCGAAAACAGCAATTATACGCGCTGGTGTTGGCCTATGTAGAGCAGGCGGAGGCAGGCGCTTGATTAAACTCCTCGTGACCGGCGCTTCTAGCCAGGTAGGTTCGGCGTTATGTGCGCGTGCACTCACCGAAGGCATGTCGGTGGTTTGGTTTGACGATGATATTCTTAATGGTTTAGACGCTCGCGTAATTGAAACAGCAATCAGTAGGCATCAGCCGAGTTACGTCATCAATACCGCCAGTTATTCGGTGGTAGACAAAGCGCAAACAAACCCACAAGACTGCTACCGTGACAACCATGATGTGGCACAAGTGTTGGCGCAGTCTTGCCATGCCTTGTCGCTGCCATTGCTGCACTTATCCACCGATTATGTGTTTTCAGGTGATCAGCAGCAACCCTACAAAGAAGATGCTAAAACCAATCCTGTAAACCATTTCGGCAGCGCTAAGTTGGCGGCCGAAAATGTGATTAGGGATCAATGCGCCGCCCATATTATATTACGGGTGGGCTGGATTTTTAGCGCCCAAGGTAATAATTTTGTATTGCGTACCTTGCGGCAACTGCAGCATCAAAGTGATGTTAAAGCCGTGGCTGACCAGTACGGCTGCCCTACTTATGCCAATGATGTTGCACGGGTACTGATTGCCATTATCAAACAGCTCAGTTGCGGTATCGAGGTGTGGGGCACCTATCACTATAGCGGCGCCGAAGTTGCCACCTGGAAAGGCTTTGCTGAGGCCATTTTAGCCGCCGCTAAAACCCATGGGGCGACCCAAGCCGACATGATTGAGTCGGTTAATAGCGAAGCGTGGCCCACCACAGCCCCTCGGCCTGCCTATAGCGTGCTAGATTGTAGTAAATTATTGGCCACCTTTGGTATTAGGCAGCGGCCTTGGCGCTCTGGGTTAGTTAAGGTGATTGCGCAAGTGTTTAAGCAGTCTAAGTGAAGGAAGCGTATAATACGCGCTTAATAAATTTGAAGTCGGCCCGTTAGATAGGCCGTGGGTTAATTTATGCAAAAACAGCTGATCGATGACTTCGGGCGTCGAGTAGATTATGTGCGAATCTCGGTCACCGATCGATGCGATTTCCGCTGTGTGTATTGTATGGCAGAAGAAATGACCTTTTTGCCCCGCGATAGCATAATGAGCATTGAGGAAATTCAACTGGTGGCCCTTGCGTTTGTTGAGCTGGGGGTCAGCCGTATACGTCTAACCGGTGGCGAGCCGTTGGTGCGCCGTGGCTTAGTTGAGAACCTTCACAAAATTGGCCAGTTGGAAGGTTTGGATGAGTTGCTCATTACCACCAATGGGTCGCAACTTGTGCGCCATGCTAAGGCTCTCAAGGCGGCGGGTGTGAAGCGTCTCAACGTGAGTTTAGATTCCTTAGACGAAGCAAAGTTTAAGGCCATGACGCGTATTGGTAAATTACCTCAAGTGCTAGAGGGGCTTAATGCCGCTATTGAAGAAGGCTTTGAGCGTATAAAAATTAATGCGGTGATCATGCGTGGCAGCAACGATGACGAAGTGTTAGACCTGGTTGAGTTTGTGCGTGCTAAAGGTATTGATATTGCGTTTATTGAAGAAATGCCTCTGGGCGCTATCGAAAGCCACGATCGAGCGCTCACTTTTTGCTCGAGCGACGATGTGCGTGAAATTATTGAGCAGCGCTATAGGTTAACCCATGTGCCGCAAAAGACAGCCGGGCCATCGCGCTATTACGCTATGCCGGGCCATAGCTCTCGTATTGGCTTTATCTCGCCCCACAGTCATAATTTTTGTGGCGATTGTAATCGCGTGCGGGTAACGGTAGAGGGACGCTTATTGTTGTGCCTAGGCAATGAGCACAGCGTAAGCCTAATGCCTCTGCTTAGGGCTCATCCTGGACAAGTAGAGCCCATTAAAGAGGCGATTGTAAATGCCATGTCGCTAAAGCCAGAAAAGCACCATTTTGATTTGCATGAAAAGCCGCAGATTCTCCGATTTATGAACGCCACAGGCGGATAATAAGAACCATAAAAATGACCAATAATATTGATCCCTTTCACGATATACGCCCTTACAACGATGACGAAGTAAGGCCCGTGATCGACGCCCTAATACATAATAAAGAACTGCTGGATGTGCTCGGGCGGTTTAAGTTTCCGCGTATCAAGTCACTGTTAGGCCCGGCCATGAATCCACTGGTTCGATGGGCATTAAAGCGTGAGTTTGAGGGCGTAGACACTGTTTTTGCTTGGCAAAAAATCATCGCCAAGTATATGGGCAAAACCCTCAAGCGCACGGTTTCGCAACTCACCTACAGCGGTTTAGAATACTTGCAGCCAGACCAAGGTTATTTGTTTATTTCTAATCACCGCGATATCACCATGGATCCAGCTCTTGTTAGTTACGGGCTTGAGCAAAACGGTTTGGAAACGGCGCGGGTGGCGATTGGCGACAATTTGCTACAAAAGCCCTATGTCAGTGACATTATGCGCCTCAACAAAAGTTTTGTAGTGAAACGTTCGGCAACGGGCATTCGGGAGAAAATGAAGGCCTATATGGACTTGTCTAGTTACATTGATCAGTCGGTCCACACGGGCCACAATATTTGGATTGCTCAACGAGAAGGTCGTGCCAAAGATGGTATTGATGCGACTGATGTAGCGGTAATGAAAATGTTATATATGTGTAAGAAAAAATCCGGTCAAAGCTACGCCGATTATATTAACAGCTTGCATATCGTACCGGTGTCAATTGCCTATGAATTTGATCCCTGCGATGTTGCAAAGGCGCAAGAGTTGGCGGCCTTAGCCAATAACGGTGAGTACGTCAAAGCCAAGTTTGAAGACATGAAGAGTATCGTTAAAGGCATTACCGGCCACAAAGGCAAAGTGCATGTCGCCTTTGGCAGGCCCTTAGACGGTGAGTTTTCAGCACCCGAGGATATCGCTCGAGCTATTGATGCGAGTATTGCGCAAAATTATTGTTTGCAGGATACTAATTTGGCTGCACTAGCATTACAAGCCGGTGAGCCACATGCAGCGCAAGCTGCTTTAGAGCAGCGCTTTGCTGGCTTAAATGACGCCCAAAAACAGCACGCGTTGGCCATGTATGCCAATCCAGTGATTAGGCAAAACGACTTTAACTTGGCTGATGCCAGCTAATATTATTGAGGACTGCTGATTCATGTCGCAATTGACTCACTTGGATACGCAAGGCCATGCCCACATGGTGGACGTGTCAGAAAAGGACATTACCACGCGTGTGGCCCGTGCCGAGGCCTACGTAGAAATGTTGCCTGCCACCTTGGCGTTAATAACCGATGGCAAGCACAAGAAAGGTGATGTGCTCGCTGTGGCGCGTATTGCTGGCATTCAAGCGGCAAAAAAATGCAGTGACTTAATCCCCCTGTGCCACCCCTTGATGTTGTCTAAGGTGAGTGTGGAGCTGGTGCCAGATGTGGCGGCTAATCGCATTAATGTGAGCACCATGTGTAAGCTTAATGGTCGAACAGGGGTAGAAATGGAAGCCTTGTGCGCAGCCTCAACAGCCGCGCTCACCTTGTATGACATGTGTAAAGCGGTGGATCGAGGCATGATCATCGGGGGCTTGCGTGTCACCGAAAAGCAAGGCGGTAAAAGTGGCCATTGGCTGATTGATGGCCAACATGGCGGTGCCGTGTGATTAAGGTTTTGTTTTTTGGTCAGCTCAAAGATCAGCTGCAAACGGATACCCTTGAAGTGAAAATTGAGGCCCCGCAAACGGTGGCTCAACTGTCAGCCCACCTCATCGAGGGTCGGCCTGAATGGGCCCATGACTTGAATGATGACAAGCTATTGGTGGCGGTAGATCAAGTGATGGCTAAGCCAGATACCTTGGTGCCTGTGACTGCTGAAGTGGCTTTTTTTCCACCCGTTACCGGAGGCTAGTATTATCTTATTTGTTAGGGCCCTAGTTTTTTATATTGGTTTAGCTGTTATTTCCATCTTAGCGTCTACCTTGTTAGTGGTGACTGCGCCGCTGGTAAAGCGCCGACTGCGGTTTAAATTTGTGGGTTATTGCAACCGTGCTGTGTTGCAGTGGATGCGGATAACTTGTGGTGTGAGTTTCAAAATTAGCGGCCTAGACAACCTTCCCAAGGACCGTCCGGTGGTGGTTGCCTGTAACCACCAAGGTGATTGGGAAACTTTTTATTTGCTCACCATGGGTTTGCCTGTGAGTACGGTGCTCAAACAAGAGCTTTTGTATATTCCGTTTTTTGGCTGGGCGCTAGCCATGCTTAACCCGATTGCGATCAATCGAAAACGTAAAACTAATGCCTTAAAGCAATTGTCACAACAAGGTTGCGAGCGTTTAGGTGCAGGTATTTCGGTGGTTATTTTCCCTGAGGGTACGCGTAATCCACCTGGTCAGTTGGGGCCTTGTACTAAAGGTGCAGCGATGCTGGCCCATAAAGCCGCCGTACCTATCTTGCCGATTGTGCAAAATAGTGGCCGCTTATCACCCGCCCATAGTTGGGTAAAACACGCAGGTGTGGTGGAGGTCAAGATTGGACCGCTGATCGAGGCGGATGTGCCTACTAAAGAGATGCATGCCAAGATGGTGCTGTGGATGACAGATAACTTGGCAGAGATTTCTTAATCCTCTCAAACCAGGATAAAGGCATTGTGTCATTGCGGCCTAGGCTTCCTGTCATT
>DPHD01000004.1:0-3409 GCA_003523085.1 Oceanospirillaceae bacterium
CCACAAGCCCGCTGAGCCTGGGTTAATTGTGAGATACAGTTATAAGCGCCACGAATTTTGAAAGAAAATACCGGCTGCAAATCCTCTCGCTTAATCAAGATGTTATTACCCAAACGGGTAGACAATCCACGGGCGGATTCTACCGGTGTTTCCACGGCCACGTCGTACACGTTGGCGGCGAGTATTTTTTTAATATAACGATGGGGCATGGAGGTTATCTGCTGTAATTTGTCGCGCTTGGGCGAAGCATTAGAAAGAACTGATTATATTAATGGCTCTAGCCACTAGCGTCTACATGATGTGCGCCTAAATCCTGTATAATCACGTTTTTCCTGCCCAACGATGCCATCATTATGAATCAAGACCAGCTAAAGCAAGCCGTAGCCCAAGCGGCGGTAGACCACATTGCACCACACCTTAATAAGGATTCTATTGTTGGTGTAGGTACTGGCTCCACTGCAAACTGTTTTATTGATGCGCTAGCCAACATCAAACATACCTTTGATGCTGCCGTAGCCAGTTCAGAAGCCACCGCAGAACGACTTAAAAGCCACGACATCAATGTTCTGGAACTCAATGCCGTACCCCACATGAGCTTTTACGTGGACGGTGCAGACGAAAGTGATACCCACTTAAACCTCATTAAAGGCGGTGGCGGCGCACTCACGCGGGAGAAGATTGTGGCAGCGGTGGCCGAAACTTTTGTTTGTATTGCCGATGAGTCTAAACTGGTCGATGTGCTGGGCGACTTCCCACTACCGGTAGAAGTGATACCTATGGCGCGTAGCTATGTGGCTCGCAAGCTGGTGGGGTTAGGGGGTGAGCCCGTATGGCGCCAGGACTTCATTACCGACAACGGCAACTTGATTTTAGACGTTTACGGCATGGATATTGTTGACCCTAAAGGCCTAGAACAACAAATCAATCAAATCACTGGGGTGGTGACTAACGGTTTGTTTGCTCAACGCCCAGCCGACCTATTGTTACTAGGCACTAGCGAAGGCGTTAAGCGCCTTACTGCTTAAAACAGTACGCGACAGCTAATAGTACCGTTAACCTGCTTTAGCTTAGACAGGGCCAGTTCTGAACAGCTGGCATCAACATCGATCACCACGTAGCCGACCTTCTCATTGGTATTGAGGTACTGGCCAGATATGTTGATGCTGTTTTCTGAAAAAACATTGTTAATCTGCGACAAAACACCTGGTATGTTGGTATGGATATGCAACAACCGGTGGGTGTTTTCGTGGCTAGGCAACGATACTTCAGGGAAGTTAACCGCTGAAAGGCTGGTGCCATTATCACAATAACGGATGAGTTTATCAGCCACTTCAACACCGATGTTAGCTTGCGCCTCTACGGTAGAACCACCGATGTGCGGGGTGAGCAAAACGTTATCTAAGCCGCGTAATGGCGAAATGAACTCGTCATTATTGGAACGTGGCTCAAGCGGGAATACGTCAATAGCAGCACCAAGCAACTTGCCGTTGCCCAAACAGCTAGCCAAGGCATCAATATCGACCACGGTACCCCGAGAGGCATTGATAAGAATCGAGCCTTCTTTCATTTGGGCAAATTGTTTTGGCCCCATTAAACAGTGGGTGGCCGGTGTTTCTGGCACATGTAGCGTAACTACGTCAGCTTGACCCAACAACTCGGCTAAACTGGCACATGGCCTTGCGTTGCCCATACTCAGCTTAGTGATTTGGTCGTAGTAGATAACCTCCATACCCATGGCTTCGGCCATGATACCTAACTGAGAACCAATGGAGCCATAACCGACCACACCCAGTTTTTTGCCCCTTGCTTCGTAGGATTGGTGGGCCGACTTAAGCCATTGACCACGATGAGCCTTGGCATTTTTCTCGGGAATACCACGCAACAACAATACCGCTTGAGCAATTACCAATTCAGCCACACTACGGGTGTTGCTGTAAGGTGCGTTAAACACCGGAATGCCTAGCTCTAGCGCGGCACCCAGATCAACCTGGTTAGTGCCAATACAAAAACAGCCTACCGCCATAAGCTTAGGGGCTTGTTCTAGCACTTCACGGGTAAGCTGCGTGCGCGATCGAATGCCTACAAAATGAGCATCTGCCAATACGGACACCAATTCATCTTGAGGTAAGGCTGTCGTATAGAAGTGAATATTATCAAAACCATCGGCATGTAAAGCGGCTACCGCAGTTTGATGGACGCCTTCTAACAAAACAATTTTGATCTTTTTCTTAACGAGGGAGATGTGCTGCGTTTGGGTCAATGTAGAGCCTTTATAAGTGAGATTAAAGAATAAATCAATAAATCTAAAGGCGACTATTATATAGCTATTAACGACATTAAAATAGCGCATCTGGCATAAAAAAGCCCCTACTTATTGCTAAGCAGAGGCTATTGTTAACACCGCGTATAGACTGCCACAGGCCTTCGGCCCTGGCAGAGACGGGCGTCCTTATTAAGCTTCCATGTCCTTCATAGACAGCTTGATACGGCCACGGGCATCAACGTCTAATACCTTAACCTTAACCGTCTGACCTTCTTCTAGGTAGTCGGTAACTTTCTCAACACGTTCGCTAGAGATTTGAGAAATGTGCAACAAGCCATCTTTGCCAGGCAAGATGTTGATGAAAGCACCAAAGTCTACAATACGTTCAACCTTACCTTCGTAGATTGCGCCAACTTCGGCTTCTGCAGTGATTTCTAGAATCTTAGCTTCGGCCAATTCAGCTGCTGCTTTGTCGTCTGCGTATACACGTACAGTACCGTCATCTTCGATGTCGATAGAGGCGCCAGTTTCTTCACACAAGCCACGGATGGTTGCGCCGCCTTTACCAATCACATCACGGATCTTGTCTTGGTCGATCTTGATGGTCTTCATGGTGGGGGCGTTGTCGTTCAACTCAGTACGTGGAGTAGCAATAACCTTGTTCATTTCGTCAATAATGTGGAGTCGTGCTTCGTGCGCTTGCTCTAGCGCAATTTCCATAATCTCTTCGGTAATACCTTGGATTTTGATGTCCATTTGTAGGGCAGTGATACCCGCAGCAGAACCTGCAACCTTAAAGTCCATGTCGCCCAAGTGATCTTCATCACCCAAGATGTCGGTCAAGATAGCAAAACCTTCGTCTTCCTTGATCAGACCCATAGCGATACCGGCAACCGGTGCCTTAAGTGGTACACCAGCGTCCATCAATGCTAACGAAGCACCACATACGGAAGCCATAGAGCTTGAACCGTTAGATTCTGTGATTTCTGATACCACACGAATGGTGTATGGGAATTCTTCTTGGCTTGGCAACATGGCTTGAATACCACGACGAGCCAAACGACCATGACCAATCTCACGACGGCCTGGGCCCATGAAACGACCCGTTTCGCCTACCGAGTAGCTAGGGAAGTTGTAGTGCAACAT
>DPHD01000004.1:3640-6030 GCA_003523085.1 Oceanospirillaceae bacterium
GTAGCCACAACGATTGACTGAGTTTCACCACGGGTGAACAAAGAAGAACCGTGAGCCTTAGCTAAAGCACCAATTTCTACATTGATACCACGAACCGTCTTAGTGTCACGGCCGTCGATACGTGGCTCGCCTGCGACTACCCGCGAACGTACGGTGTGCTTTTCTAGCTTGCTAACCATGCCTAATACGTCTGACTTAGACGGCGCATCAGCATCGTCGTTGCATAAGGCAGCAACGGCTTGAGCCTTCACTTCGCCTAAACGTGCTTGACGGTCTAGCTTGTCGCTAATCTGGTACGCGTCGCCAACAGCAGCGCCTACTTCAGCAGCAACAGCCGCCTTAAGCACAGTGTCTTCTTCCACAGGAGCTAAGTCCCAAGTCGGCTTGGCTGCTTCTGCAGCAAACTCGCCAATAGCTTTAACAACAGCTTGCATTTCGTCATGGGCAAAAAGAACCGCACCCAACATGACGTCTTCGCTAAGCTCTTTAGCTTCTGATTCAACCATCAATACGGCGTCAGCAGTACCCGCTACAACCATGTCTAGGTCGGAAGTGGCTTGTGCTTCAAAGCTGGGGTTAAGGGTATAACCGGCTGCGTCTGTGTAAGCAACACGAGCGGCACCAATGGGGCCAGCAAAAGGAATACCAGAGATGGCCAAGGCAGCAGAGGTACCGATCAACGCAGCGATGTCTGGATCGTTCGCTTTGTCAGCAGAAACAACAGTACAAATAACCTGTACTTCGTTCATGAAACCCTTAGGGAACAATGGACGAATAGGACGGTCGATCAAACGGCTAGTTAGGGTTTCTTTTTCCGAAGGACGCGCTTCACGCTTAAAGAATCCACCAGGGATTTTACCTACGGCGTAGGTCTTTTCTTGGTAGTGTACAGAAAGCGGAAAAAAACCTTGATCAGGCTTAGCCGTTTTAGCACCAACAACCGCAACCAATACTTGGATTGCGTCGTCGATAGTGACTAATACAGCACCAGAAGCTTGACGTGCAATACGGCCAGTTTCTAGGGTTACGGTTTGCTCACCGTACTGAAATTTTTTGGTAATGATAGACATATGTATCTCCATAATTGAATGAACTGCAATCAATCGAGCGATCTAATCCACCAGTACACTTATTAACTCGGTATAGGCTCAATACTACCTAAACCACCAAGCCAATAAGAGTACGGGCCGACCCTCTGACATTGCTTACAGGAAAAACAATAAAGGCCAAGTAATCACAGATTACCCAGCCTCTATATAGTATCGCTAATTAGTAGCGATTAACGACGTAGGCCTAGACGTCCGATCAAAGTTGCATAACGTGATGCATCTTTACGGTTTAAGTAGTCCAATAACTTACGACGCTGGTTAACCATACGGATCAAACCACGACGAGAGTGGTGATCATGGTTATGCTCTTTGAAGTGACCTTGTAGTGCCAAAATGTTCGCAGTTAACAATGCAACCTGAACTTCTGGTGAACCGGTGTCGCCTTGCGCAGTTTGGTAATCAGCTACGATAGCAGCTTTTTCAACGGCAGATAGAGCCATGGTAATTCTCCAATAATTAATATGCCCTCTAGACTGACCATAAAGGCCACTAGGGGATCGTTAGTGTTCACACCGTGCATATTTACAGCGGAACGTAAATGAAGGCCTAAGTGCTCATTAAGCGTTTAGCTTTTAAGCGACCTTCTGCCTGCACTTCCACTAAGCCTATAAAGGCATTAGCATCCGTAGCAGTTGAGCCATAGGCTCGTACCACATCCAATTCAGCGAAGTCAGTGGCATGGTCTACAACCTTGCCTTGCTGCAACGCCTCTATTTGATGGGCGGCTAATTGTACAGCATTTAATGTTAAAACGGCAGTGTCCGCTGGCATTAATAGCTTATCCAAGGTTTCAAACGCAGGGCTGATATCTGGCCACTGGCCCTCTTCTACGACTTGATCTTTGGTTGCCTCGTCGATAATGGCCTGCAAGTCTTCTAAGGTCACCATTTGATCGGCCACAAAGGGGCCCGCCTGCAGGCGCCTCAACTGCGCTACATGAGCACCGCAATCGAGTGCTAGACCTAAGTCTTCAACAATACTGCGAATATAAGTGCCTTTCGTGCAGGTAATATCCATACGCACTTGGCTATTCTCAAAGCTCATAAGCTCAAGCTTGTGAATAGTCACCTGGCGCGCTTTAACCTCAACCGTTTTACCCGCTCGAGCCAACTTATACAACGGCTGACCTTGATGCTTAAGGGCCGAAAACATGGAGGGTACTTGGCTAATCAAACCCCGAAATTGCGGCAACTGCGCTTCTACGTCGGCCAAAGTCACATGATCACAGGCTTTGGTTTCCACCACCTTGCCGTCGGCGTCGCTAGAATCGGTACGCACACC
>DPHD01000033.1:0-1261 GCA_003523085.1 Oceanospirillaceae bacterium
AATGGTGCGGACGGAGAGACTCGAACTCTCACACCTTGCGGCACTGGAACCTAAATCCAGCGTGTCTACCAATTTCACCACGTCCGCTTAATCAACAACAGGACTAGCCTGAGTTCATCGTACTTCTTTACTACTATGTAATGGGGTGGACGATGGGGTTCGAACCCACGACCACCGGAATCACAATCCGGGGCTCTACCAACTGAGCTACGCCCACCACTACAACATTACATTTATTATTTACCGGGTGTCTAACCTTCATGACGTTGGCACGCCCTGCAGGATTCGAACCCGCGACCTATGGCTTAGAAAGCCACTGCTCTATCCAACTGAGCTAAGGGCGCATGTCACTGCGGTAAATAATGGTCGGGGTAGAGAGATTCGAACTCCCGACATCCTGCTCCCAAAGCAGGCGCGCTACCAGACTGCGCTATACCCCGACATCCTCTACAACACTACTGCCTTGCGGCTATGCCGTTGAAGAGGTGCGTATAATATAGCTGCTCCCCCACTTCGTCAAGCTTATTTTTTGGTTTTTTTCTTAATAAAACCAAACTCTTAATAATTACGACTCTCGCTTCCAGCGCACACCGTCTTTGCTGTCTTCTAATACCACGCCCGCGTCTTTTAACTGATCACGAATTTGGTCAGACAAGGCAAAGTCACGGTTGGTTTTTGCTTCATTACGTTGCGCAACTAAGGTGTCGATTGCAGCGTCGGATAAGTCACCTTCACCAGCCTCGCCTTTGAGGTAAGTTTGTGGGTCCATTTCTAACAAACCTAGAATATTACCTAAACCACGCATTTGACTGGCTAATTGAGCTGCGTTCGTATCAGCGTCACGTTTTAGGCGATTCACTTCTCGGGCCATATCAAACAATACAGCAATGGCTTCGCGGGTATTAAAGTCGTCATCCATGGCAGCGTTAAAACGCTCTAGATATGGCCCAGCAAGGCTGACATTGTTAGTAAGGCTAAGCTGATCCATGGCCGTATACAGGCGATCTAAGGCACTTTGAGCCTCAACTAATGCTTCTTCTGCATAATCGATCTGGCTACGGTAGTGGCTGGCTGTGAGCAGGTAACGCACGATTTCTGCAGGGTACTTTGCTAGCACTTCGCGAATGGTAAAGAAGTTGCCTAAGGACTTAGACATTTTTTCTTTGTTCACCCGCACTGCACCCGCATGCAACCAGTAGTTGACGAAGGTTTCGCCGTTGGCGGCTTCGGACTGTGCTATCTCGTTCTCATGATGAGGGAA
>DPHD01000033.1:1575-2501 GCA_003523085.1 Oceanospirillaceae bacterium
AGCACGAAATCAAACGGATTTTCTTTAACATCATTGACATCAACACGGGCACCCGCACGCATGTCTTCAAGCTTACGGTTTGTCAGTTGACCGTAGGTTGCAAACTTGTCTACGCGATAATATACATCGCCATTGCTGGCGGCATAAGCAAAGCCTTTATCAATTAAGGTTTGTACCATATCGATAATCGCGCCCATGTGGGCCGTAGCTCGGGGCTCTTGGTCCGGCTTTAAGACGTTAAGGGCGCGTTCATCTTCGTGCATAGCAGTAATAAAACGCTGCGTGAGTTGATCACAGGCTTCGCCATTTTCGGCGGCCCGCTTAATAATCTTGTCGTCCACGTCGGTAATATTGCGCACGTATTCTACTTCGTAGCCGGCATGGCGTAAGTAACGTGTAATGACGTCAAATGACACCATCACTCGAGCGTGGCCAATATGGCAGTAGTCATACACGGTCATGCCGCAGACGTATAAACGTATTTTACCAGGCTCTATGGGAGTGAAAGGCACTTTACTGTTTGTAAGGGTGTTATGTAGTTGTAACATACGGCTTGATTAACCTTTGTTGGCCCATGAGTCACGCAAAGTGACGGTACGGTTAAATACTAAACGTTGGTTGGTGGACTCTCTATCGACACAAAAGTACCCTTCTCGTTCAAATTGGAAACGATCACCTTCTTGCGCGGCCGCCAACGACGGCTCAGCAAGAGCGCCTTCGATAAGCAGCAGGTTATCAGGGTTGACGTGGGTCATGAAATCAACATCTTTATCGCCATCAGGATTGGCATGATTAAATAGACGATCGTATAAACGTACGTTAACCACTTGATGCGCTTCAGCGCTTACCCAATGTACTACGCCATTGGGCTTATACCCGTCTGGTTTAGTACCCAGCGTGTTTTCGTCATAACGGCACACGAGCTC
>DPHD01000033.1:2728-13315 GCA_003523085.1 Oceanospirillaceae bacterium
CCTCGTAAGCGTACGGACTGTTCTGGTGCGAGGCGCTTCCACTTACCTTCTGGTTGCTCTGCAAAGTCTTGCTGATCGATAAACACCTGCTTAGACATGACTAACTGGCGTTCGCCCATGGTGTCGTCTTTGGGATGTTTTGGCACGGTTAGGGTTTCCGTATGGCCTGCGGGCCAGTTAGCAATAGTCACTTTAAGTGGACGCAATACACACATAGCACGTGACGCAGAGGAATCCAGGTCATCACGTACACTAGACTCTAAACGGCTAAAGTCGGTAATGCCTTTGCTGCGGGCAACGGGGGTTGCGGTACAGAAATTGCGCAACGAGGCTGGGGTATAGCCACGACGGCGCATGCCAGAAATAGTGGGCATACGTGGGTCATCCCATGCCGTTACGGTATTGTTATCGACCAATTGTTTGAGTTTACGCTTGCTGGTAATAGTGTAGTTCAATTCCAAGCGAGCAAATTCGTACTGCCGAGGGCGACGCTTGCCGCTAGGCAAGGTGACGTTATCAATAAACCAATCATACAGTGGCCTATGGTCTTCGAACTCCAAGGTACAAATCGAGTGAGTCACTTGCTCTAGGGCATCGGATAAGCCGTGGGTAAAGTCATACATGGGGTAAATGCACCATGTATTCCCGGTTTGATGGTGTTCAATATGGCGAATGCGGTAGATAATGGGATCGCGCAAATTCATGTTAGGCGACGTCATGTCTATTTTAGCGCGTAATACCCGCTCACCGTCGGCAAAATCGCCTGCTCGCATACGCGCAAACAGGTCCAAGCTTTCTGCTACGGTGCGCTCACGAAAGGGGCTGTTTTTACCAGGCTCGGTTAAGTTGCCGCGATATTCTCGGGCTTGGTCTGGGCTTAAGTCGCACACATAAGCCAAGCCTTTGTTGATGAGCTCCAAGGCAAAGGTATGCAACTGGTCAAAATAGTTGGAGGCATAGCACTCTTGTTCACCCCACTCAAAACCCAGCCACTCAATATCACGCTTAATGGATTGAATGTACTCATCGCTTTCTTTTTCGGGGTTGGTATCGTCAAACCGCAAGTTACATTGGCCGTCAAACTCTTGCGCCATACCGAAATTCAAACAAATCGAAGTGGCGTGACCCACGTGTAAATAGCCATTAGGCTCCGGTGGAAAACGGGTCACGACTTGGCCATCATTATTGCCCTTTCTCACATCTTTAGCGATGATGTTACGAACAAAATTTGATGCCTGTACGACGGTTTTTTCGGCCACGAATGGGTCTCCTTGAGTGCTGCCTTGAAAAACCAATAATTATATGCCTTTTAAGCCCCTTAGTGCCACCTAAATTAGCCGAGAAAAACCTAGCAATAGCAGCTACTCAAGATTGCATCCTTGGCCCTAGAGCCTCATAATACGCCGTTACTGGGTTGCCTTGCTGGCAAGCCACATTTTTAACCCACATTCTTTAAGGCTATTTCATGTCTAACGTATTAATGCAAACCAATTTTGGTGACATCACCATCGAACTTAACCACGAAAAAGCGCCCATTACTGCTGCCAACTTTGAGCAGTATGTACGTGACGGCTTTTACGACGGTGTTATCTTTCACCGTGTAATCGATGGTTTTATGGTACAGGGCGGCGGTTTTGACGTCAGCATGGATCAAAAAGAAACCCGCGCTAACATCGAAAACGAAGCTGACAACGGCCTTGCTAATGACGAAGGCACCTTAGCTATGGCGCGCACCATGGATCCACATTCGGCGTCTGCGCAGTTCTTCATTAACGTTGGTGATAACGCCTTTTTGAACCATTCTGGCAAAAACTCTCAAGGTTGGGGTTACTGCGTATTTGGTAAAGTTGTAGACGGCATGGACATCGTCAACCAAATCAAAAAAGTACCAACCACTTCAAAATCTGGCCATCAGGACGTTCCTGCCGAGCCTGTGGTAATCGACTCAGCCACGATGATTGAAGGCTAAGTCGATGCGTCGCCTATTCATTGCCGACTTACACTTGCATCCGGCTCGGCCGGAGCACAGTCGTGCACTGATAGATTTTTGCCAGCAACGCATTACGCACGCTGACCACCTCTATATTTTAGGCGACCTGTTTGAAGCTTGGATTGGTGATGACGTGGGTTTAGTCACCTATGCCGACGTTATCGCTTGTTTTAAACAATTGACACAATCCGGTACCCAAATATTTTTTATGGTTGGCAATCGAGACTTTTTAATCGGCCAAGCATTTTACCAAGCCACTGGCATTCAGCCACTAGCCGACCCCAGCCTCGTCAGCATAGACAATCAAGATGTGCTGTTAATGCACGGTGATACCTTATGCACCGACGACTTAGACTACCAAGCCTTCCGTACGTTAACCCGAGACCTTCTCTGGCAACAAGAGTTTTTGGCTATGACACCGGCGCAGCGGATGCAAAGAGCAGCGCAATATCGTCAACAAAGTCAGTCTATGACTGCCATGAAGACCGACGAGATCATGGACGTCAATGTTGATTCCGTAAGCCAAGCAATGGCCGAACACGGCGTTAAGCTACTCATCCATGGCCATACCCATCGCCCTCAAGTGCATCATTTGGCCCACGGCGAGCGCATAGTATTAGGCGATTGGGGTGGGCACTTCGACTACCTTAACTGGCCGCAAGGTCAACCCTGGCACTTGATTCGCGAACCTATTTAGATTGTTGATTTTAAATAGATCAAAAAAAACCAGCGAGTGAAATACAAGCTGGTTTTTTATTACCTATAAGCTAGGCGGCTTCAGCAAGGCTTAACCCTTACCCTTCCATGGCACTAGGTATTTTTCCAACAAACGAATACCAACATCAATAGCAAATCCAATCAGACCGATCAAGATGATGCCCATGATGACGATGTCTGTGTTCTGGAACTTAGACGCGGCAACAATCATCTTACCAATGCCTTTTTCTGCAGCAACTAATTCAGCCGCCACTACGGTACCCCAACAAACGCCCATGGCCACCCTTGCCCCGGTGAATATTTCCGGCAGTGAATTAGGGATGATTACATGGCGTAATATTTGCGTTTTGCTAGCACCCAGGCTGTAGGCAGCATGGATTTTGGTAATACGAACGCCTGATACACCAGAACGGGCCGCAATAGCCATGATCCATAAAGCCGCGAGGAACAACAGCACCACCTTGCCTTCCTCACCAATACCAGCCCAAATAATAACCAAAGGAATCAACGCCAATGGCGGTACAGGACGCATAAATTCCACAACCGGGTCAAACCAACCACGGAACCAATTAGACAGGCCCATGGCGTAACCCAGGGGAATACCCACGAGCGCACCGATGAGGAAGCCCATGACTACGCGCCACAGACTAAAGCCTAAATGCTCACCCAAGGTGACGTTTTGGTAACCGTCTTTAGAGATGTTCACTAAGCTGTTCCATACTTTCTCTGGAGAAGGCAAGTAAATGCTCTCCATCTGCACACCCTTATGGGGCACAATGTTCAAGGTACCTTTATCGGTCAGCGCAACTCTAGCAAATCCCACATCAACGGCGTTGCCTTTACTAATCGCCTGGCCATCAACCTTGACTATTGAGGCACCCGTTTTACGTTTATGGTCGTCATTTTTGTCCCATAACAGCAACTTAGAACGATAAACTTGAATAGCGATTGCATCGTTCGCAGCAAAGCCGTCGCCAGCTTCTATCTTGGGCTTACCTGCTTTTTCACCGGCAGCAAATACAACAACATTTACGCTGGCCGTATCAACTTGACCTGCACCGTCATCGGCCGTGTAGGTAAATTGACCATCACCCAAAAATGGGCCAGGTACGTGTAAAAAACCAGGTAGTAGTTGTGAGCCAGTAAACGCCCCCCACAGTACAAAAATCAACAATACAGATAGTACAGAGGCAGACTTATTCGACACCACGGTGCTTTCGTCGCCAAAAGTCACTGTTTTTAAGGAGTTGAAACTATCACCAGCGTCCACGCTTTTACGTACCCTGTGCCATATGGTTTGGCTAGCAATAATGATGGCAATAAAGCCAGCAAGGTAGGGTAATATTGAACCAATTGAAATAACTATATTGAGCGTCTCGGCGGCCAAATCAGCAAATACATTTGAATCGTTCATTAGCCTTCTCCCTCAGTTCGACCCATGATTTCTTCTTCCATTTCCCAAATCATGGATAAAATTTCTTCTCGTGTAGAATTGTAGTCTGGGTGTTTTTTAACTTCACGCAAATCGGCACCCACACCGAGTTCGGCAAATGGTAAATAATACTCTTTGTGTACCCGCCCTGGACGTGGCGCCATAACCAATAGCCGTTCGCCGAGCAGCAAGGCTTCTTCTACCGAGTGAGTAATCAAAATAATGGTTTTGCCTGTTTCTTTCCACAGGTCCAATACCAAAGACTGCATCTTTTCACGGGTTAACGCGTCTAACGCACCTAACGGCTCATCCATCAAGATCACGTCTGGGTCGTTCGCTAAACAACGGGCTAACGCCACGCGCTGTTGCATACCACCAGAAAGCTCATAAACAGCCTTGTCTTTAAATTCTTGCAGACCTACTAACTCTAACAAACGGTCTACTTCTGGTTTGCTTTTGGCGCTTGGAACACCTTTCATGTCAGGGCCAAAGGATACGTTCTTACGCACACTCATCCACTCAAACAAAGCCCCTTGCTGAAATACCATACCGCGCTCTGGGCCTGGGCCACTGATAACATCACCCTCTAAGCGAATATCACCCTCAGTCTGCGCCAAGAAACCGGCTACGATATTTAATAGTGTGGTTTTGCCACAACCTGATGGGCCTAGCACACTAAGCAACTGACCAGATTTAATATCTAAGTTAATATTTTTAAGCGCTTGTACAGATCCACCACCGGGCAAGTCAAAACGCATTGATACATTGTCTATATGTAAATCAGCCACGTCTCATTCCTTCTAAATATTGTTGGTTATAAAAAATTACAAACTTATTTTTCAACCTAACGGTCAATTATAAGTGAGATACACCCCTGCAGTGTGATACTCGATAGACGCACACACATACAATAATCTAAGGGGTTTTTATCAAACTACACGAGCCTAGTTAAGTACGAAATTGCTAGGTACTTGCAAACTTGCCACTGGCAAGTTTGGTTACTGGTACGTGTAAAACCAGATGTAAAACTGACGTCTAAAAACAGCTAGACCTGAGCTCTACATCTGGCAATTCTAGTCTGCTTACTTAACAGTAGCGGCTAGAGGGCCTGCTTCAACGTTGCCGTCATAGCTAGCATTAGCAGATGGGATAGAACCCGCGTTAACAAATACTGCAGCTACGCCGCCCATAAAGTCTTGAACGCCACCACCTAACCACTTAGAAGACAACTGCTCTTGCGTGCTTGGGAAGATGAAGGTAGACAAAGAGCTAGCCGCATCAGCACTGCTCATGCCAGCGTCTTTAGCAATCATGTTCAACATAAATTCAGGCTGAGTGGCGTTCCATGCAGCGTTTGCATCGGCAGTTACAGCTAAGAACTTAGATACAATATCGCTATTTTCAGCAATAAAGTCAGCAGGTGCAGTGGTTACGTCAAGTACCAAAATGCCCAATGCTTCTTTTTCTGCGCCAGTTAGCAAGACGTTGCCACTGTCCTTCATACGACGTAGACCACCGCCCCAACCACAAGCCATGTCGATTGCACCTTGTGCTAATGCAACCGAGCCTTCGGCAGGCGCCATGTCAACAATTTCCATGCTGTCTAGAGCCACACCAAAGTGTTCCATTTGCTTCAAGAAGCCGTAGTGTGCAGCAGTACCAAGAGGCACAGCTACTTTCTTACCAGCCAGTTCGCCAGCGGAATGTTTGTCAATTTCAAGTTCAGAACGAACTACACAGTTGTCGTTGTCGGAGTATGAAACAGCAACATCAACAATTTGTAGATCTTGGCCAGCAGATGTGGCTACTACGAATGGTGGCAGACCTTGCGATACGGAAATTTGAACGTCGCCAGATGCCATCGCAGCTGACATGGCCGTACCGGTATCAAAAGCAACCCAATTTACTTTCATACCCAATGCTTCATCATAAGCACCGGAAACCTTAGCGGCTTGGAATGGCATTGGCCACTCAAGGAAATAAGCAACGGTAATTTCTTCGGCAGCTGTTGCAGACGACGCACCAGCCATTAGTGCTGTAGCGGCGACGACGCTGCTAGCGATTGATTTTAATTTCATTTAATTGCTCCTAGTATTATGATTTTTATAATTGGAAAGAACCAAAAGTAAAACACGTTTTTATCAGTATATCTGCTGTTATGAGTAAGCAGTAAATTCAATATACTCCCCTTCGCTAAATATGCCATAGCCAAATTATTACCAACCTTGGGGCCAATAATTAAAATGTATGTGCCCATCATCTTAGGAACTGGCTGTTAGCCAAGCAGCCAACCGCCATCCACATCAACGGTGGTACCGGTGACAAAATCGTTCTCAATCATAAACAAAATGGCCTGCGCCACTTCCTCGGCCGTGCCCGCTCTAGGAATAAGGTGGTTAGCCGTGTTAGTTGCCAACAAATCTTGCCGCGCTTGGCCTTCAATGGGGATCATCGGTGTGTCGATAATACCTGGTGATACCACATTGATCCGCCGTGGTGCTATCTCTGGTGCCACGGTTTTAACCATGGCTTCTACAGCACCACCGACTGAGGCTAAAGAAACCTGGCCCGGCTTAGCTCTACGCGCAGGTGCACCACTCACCAATACGATGGTGCCATCTTCACTCATATGCTCAGTACCATAACGTACCACGTTGGCATAACCCCACAGTTTATCGAACGAAGCTTGATAACCATCCATGTCCATGGTGGTTAAGGGGCCAAGGGTGCGCGTGCCACCGGTGGCAGAGCTCACCAGAATGTCAAACGGCGCACAGTCTTGAAATAGTTCGGCTAATGCCTGGCGATCAGTCACGTCACATTGTTTTAGAGTGACTCCGGCAGGTAAATCCCCAGCCTTATTCGGATTGCGACTCACTGCGATAACGCTAGCACCTAGAGACGCTAGCTTTTTTACAGTGGCTAGACCAATACCTGATGTGCCGCCAAAGACAATGGCTTTTTTACTTGCTACTTTCATGCTTCTACCTTAATAATTGTGAGAGGGGTATAGTTTTTATACTAACCTAGCTAGATAATGCGCTAAACAAGGCAATAGATGCAAGACCAGACAACAAGGCCAAGGTGAACTTACGCATCACGCCTATATTGATGCGACTGAACAGACTATAACCAAGTTGGTTGCCTAGCAGCATGACGGGCATCATCACGAGTAGCAGGCTGGGTAGATGAGGAGACACTAAGCCGTGCCCATTAAGCCAAAATAGGCCATAAAGATCAGCGATCAAAAAGAACAGGATAAGCCCAGCTCGCATGGCTGTTAAGGGCATATTTGAAGATAACATATACACTGCCACCACTAAGCCACCAATGCTAGCAAGGCCGTTAACAAAACCAGACACCAGTCCCGCAAAAATCAGCCAAATGAGGGATTCTGCCGACTTAAAATGCCACTTGCGCCACAAGGCCAAACAGGCAATTAACACGCCAGCACCGGCTAAACCACGCACCCAATCAGACTGCCAATGCTGCAACGCCATAACGCCTAGGGGCATGCCCACTGAGGTACCTACAAAAAGCACACCGACCCAGCGCCAGGGTATCTGACGCCACACCTTAGGTAGCAGGTGCAAACTTGCCATGACTTCCATCACAAACATTAACGGCACAATGGTTTGGGCACTAAATACAGGCGCTAAAGAAAAGAAACACAGGGCAGAAAAACCAAACCCCGCCAAACCTCGCACCACTCCAGCAATAAAAACGATGCTCAGGGCATAAACCAGTTCTAGGCTCGATAACGGTAGGTAAAACCAGTCTAAGCTGATGCCTTGCACTTAGGTACGCTGGTCGCCATGGTACAAGCGCACCACATGACGTGCTTCTGCGAAGAACAACCACCGCTCTATTAACAACCCTGCCATCATCATCAACCAAGCCACAGACAATAGCTCAACCGCTGAACCCTGTAACACACAGTAGAAAATAACCAAGGGCATAACAAATGCCACAATGGTCATGACAACGCGTAGTCGAAGTAACTTATCGGCTGCGATTTGATAACCAAATTCACGATTTAGAAAGGTCGGTGCACTATGGCCCGCATCTAACAGGCGCACACTGGCTTGAGAAAACCCGGTTGCGGTTTGAATGGTGGCACCCTGCGGTTTACCTTGCCAAAAGAAGTACACCATCTTTAGGGCGAAGGTAGTGAACACCAAGCCTAACACTGTCGACAGCAAGGGCGCACTAAAGACACCAAAAAGACCACTCACGGCCAAAAATAACAAACCGCCACTACTAAGTGCATAAGCCATAAACAGAGCAGGCACCATAGGCGTGTTCCACTGACGAATGGTTTTTAAACTGGCATAGATCATACTGGTGCTAAACAAGGTGATCAAAGCCAATACAATGCTTAGGCCCGCCAACCAATTTATACACCACCATTGCCAAAAGATGGCGGCGGCATAAAGCGCAGCAACCGGGTATAGAGCAATGGCGAATACCGCTTCGCGGGATAACCACGAGGTACGAAAACGACTAAACGAGCGCCACGCATTCTTGGGGTTGGCCAAGTGCATAGTCGAAGATAATAAACCGATGCTCACCAGCACCATAGCAATCACACCGAGTAAGATTTGCTGATCTATGGTCTGGGCCTGGGTGTAGCCCAACAACTGCCCTGCTCCTAACCATGCCAGCAAACCATAGCCAGCACCTGAGGTAACGGTAAAAATAAGAACTGAAAACGCCGGATGCATAATAAATACCTACATGAACTGAGCTATGAAGCAATAATTAGCGGTTAATGATGCGATTAACCAGTTGTTTAACACCCTGCATAGCCGACACCTTTATTTGGTCTTGCTGCTTCGGGTTTCTAGGCGGCAAATAGGTATTGACTGGGTTGTAACCCAATTCTGGCATTAACTGTTGGCCCGCACGCTCACGGGTTAACTTAGACACTTCTGAGTCTGGGTCATCAAAATCGCCAAATACACGGGAAGACGTAGGACAAGTTAGCACACACGCGGGCTGACGTTCGGCCTCGGGCAATTGTTCGTCATAAATACGATCCACACACAAGGTACACTTCTTCATGGTGCCGGAACTCGGGTCTAATTCACGAGCACCGTATGGGCAGGCCCAAGAACACAGGTTACAACCCATACACTTGTCTTGATCAATCAGTACAATGCCGTCTTCTTCGCGTTTGTAAGAGGCGCCCGTTGGGCACACCGTCACGCAAGCAGCATCTTCACAATGCATACAGGACATGGGCATATTCACCGTTTTACTGTGGGGGCTATCGCCCACTTCATAGGTACGGATACGGTTAAGCCAGCTGCCACTGGGGTCTTTTTCGTAGGGACGTTCGTCACTTAACGGCCCAATGGTGCCCGATGTATTCCATTGCTTGCAGGCGGTGCCACAGGCATGGCAGCCTACGCAGGTATCTAAATCAACCACTAAACCTAGTTTCATTTGTCACCTCGGCTAAAAATATCGCGCCAACCGCGTCGTAGGTTTACATTAGGATGGCTGCTGTAGCTGCTCATCTTGCTCGCTGGGGTATAATTGGGCAAAGGTTGTACCTTATCAAAACGGGGCCATGACAAGTTTTGCCCGGCCAGTTCATTGTCGTCATCACTCACGGGGGTAATCTTCACCCGCAAGTCATACCAGGCCGCTTGGCCGGTAATGGGGTCTGAGTTGGTCATGCGCTGTCCGGCGGCTTCGCTTTCGCCCGGCAGTAATTCATTGATTAAGTGATTCATCAAGAAACCCTGCTGAGACTCATTGGCATCATCGCTTAAACCCCATGCTCCCTGCTGTTTACCAATGGCATTCCATGTCCACACTGTGTCTGGATTAACACCTTCCATCAACTTAACTTGCGCCCTTATACGGCCGTTATGGGACTCAACCCAAGCCCAGCCAAAGTCTTTAATACCCAGCGCTTCGCCTTTGCTACGGTGCATATACAGGTAGTTTTGCGACATAATTTGGCGCAACCACGAGTTTTGCGAATCCCATGAGTGATACATGAACATGGGCCGTTGATTCACCGCATAAAACGGGTATTCGGTGGCATCCGTACGCTGTTGCTCTAGCGGCGCATAGTAAAACGGCAGTGGGTCAAAATAGGTTTTAAGGCGTTCTTTATGGTGTTCTTCTGTAGGTTGAGGACCGTCGTACAGCCCTTGCCCTGCCAAGCGGAACTTTTGCATAGTTTCTGAATATATCTCAATGACGATCTGGTCTGTGGTGCCCACCCAGCCCGCTTCTTTGGCCAATTCCATGTAATCTTTATTGGCATGACGCATGTATCTTTGGTTTGGTTCTAGCTCAAACTTAAAGAAACATTGATTGTCTTTATAGGCTTGCCACTGATTAGGGTTAGGCTCGCCTCGTAACGACTTTTCACCGTCTTTGCCGCGCCAACCGGCTAAAAAGCCAATGCCTGGTGCGCGTTCAAAGTTAA
>DPHD01000033.1:13545-48031 GCA_003523085.1 Oceanospirillaceae bacterium
AATTTCAAGCGCCCAGCAATGTCCACCATTACTTCTTGCCAGCTACGCACATCTCGATCAGTGGCTAGAATAGGCTGGCGAATGGAATCGCAGGCCGCATCGACTTCGGAGATGGGTCGATCCAACATAGAAATGGTGTCATAACGCTCTAGGAAGGTGGTGTCTGGTAGCACCAAATCAGAAAAGTTAACGGTTTCTGAATGGAATGCGTCACAGGTGACAATAAACGGGATTTTATAATCGCCGTTATCGTCTTTGGCCCGCAGCATGTCCATAGTCTGGGCCGTATTCATGCTGGAGTTCCAAGCCATGTTGGCCATAAACAACATTAACGTATCAATAGGGTACGGGTCGCCTGCTACGGCGTTACTAATCACCATGTGCATTAAACCATGGTTAGCAATGGGCGCATCCCAAGAGTAGGCTTTGTCTATACGCCGCGGCTTGCCATGTTCATCGATCACCAAGTCTTCAGGCTGGGTAGGAAAACCCAAAGGTGCAGATTCCAACGGTGTATTAGGTGCATTACCCTTAGCCGGTTTAATGGGCGGCACGATGTGTTTTGGGAATGGCGGTTTAGCCAAGTGCCCACCCGGGCAGTCAACGGTGCCCAATACCACTTGTAACAGGTGTATTGCGCGGCAGGTTTGAAAACCGTTAGAGTGCGCTGAAATACCACGCATAGCGTGCATCGACACTGGCCTACCAATAAACTGACTCTGTTTACGCCCTGCCCAATCGGTCCATTGGGTATCGATAGTAATGGTTTCTTTAAAGGCCACATGAGCCATTTCAAGGGCAATACGCTCAATGTCGTCTGCCTTAATGCCACACACCTTGGCCGCTGCCTCTGGCGCATATTCTGGTACCATGTACTTTTCCATCAAGATAGAAAATGCGGTACGCACTGGAGTACCACAAGGCGCATCATAGGTACCCAACAAGGCCGGAGCAACGTCAGGGCTTAAGGCCGACTGAACGCCATGCGTATGTTGGTCCCATACCTGAGGGTTACCCTCTGCATCGCGCAACAATAATCCGTCGCCCTGTTTGCCCGGGTTGTTAATCACCAATTGCGGGGCATTGGTGTAACGAATTAAAAATTCATCATCCACCAACCCTTCGCGTAGCAATACCTGCAACATCGATAAGGCGAACATGCCGTCTGTGCCTGGTGTGATAGACACCCATTCATCGGCAATGGCTTGATAGCCCGTACGCACAGGGTTAACGGCAACAAATTTAGCGCCGCGCTCTTTAATGCGTTTAAGGCCCAATTTAATTGGATTAGAAGCGTGATCTTCTGCCACGCCCCACATCATAAAGTATTTGGTATTTTCCCAGTCCGGGTCACCAAATTCCCAAAACGAGTGGCCCATGGTATACAAACCAGCAGCCGCCATATTAACCGAACAAAAGCCACCGTGAGCGGCCCAGTTAATGGTGCCAAACTGGCTGGCCCAAAGGCCGGTTAAGGCCTGCATTTGATCGCGGCCGGTAAAGTAGGCCAACTTTTTAGGGTCTGTAGCCCGGATATTGGCTAAACGTGCCGTCAACATGTCTAGCGCGGCGTCCCAAGAAATAGGTTCAAATTCACCTGCGCCACGCTCTGTACCCGCTTTGCGTAGCATGGGCTGTGTGAGTTTGGCAGGCGATAGCTGCTTCATAATTGCAGAGTTGCCTTTGGCACACAGCACACCTTTATTGACTGGATGATCTGGGTTACCTTGGACAAAGCGAATTTTTTCGTCTTCTACCGTCACCTTAATGCCGCAACGACAGGCGCACATATAACAGGTGGTATAACGATGCTCTTGTTTCGAGTGATCTTCAAACTGAGGCAGGTCTTGGCGTTGAGTCATAGGAACAAATGCTTATGAGAATAGTTCTATAAAGCATAAAGTATGAAACACATTTGGCCAACAGCCAACCTTAATTTAGCCATTGGTCCAAAAAACAGGTCCATAAAAAAGGCCGCAATCAGCGGCCTTTAAAGGGACTATTAGTATAATTAAAAGGCATGACAGCTAGCCGGCAATGCCTACAAAAACTGGGGTAATCTCTACGCGAGTTGGGGTAGAAGGCCTAGGTACAACGCGTAACGACTTCGTTTTTAAGGCGTCACTGCAGGCTTTTGCGGCCACAGATGCTGCGTGGCGTGCTGCCAAGTGACTTGTCATTGGTTGAGCTTGTGCAATGGCCATAACGACCTCCTATAGAGATTTGTTTCTGTGGTTGGCCCTAAGACATTTTCTCTTTTGGCTCCAACAAATCCACTATAGCACCAGCTATCTTAAATGTAATGGAATATAAAGCGATATTTTTATAACCTTAGGTTATAAAAAGGGAGAGGCCTCTACGCCTTCCCTGTTTGCCACCAGCTACGCCAGCTTAAAGCTGGTTTTTTCCACCAAGGCATGCACGTCTACACCCGTGTTAGCAGACTGATTTGCCCTAGCCCATGTATTGATAGAGCGATTGCCTGTACGGCAAAAAGCCAACACTTTACCGGATGACTGGTTCAAAATGCTGCCCATTTTTACTACGGTTTCCTCAGGGAAGTTCATACCAATTACAGGCAAAAAGTGATACGTAAGGCCCAATGCCTCCGCGGCTGCCTGTAATTTTGCGCTAGTAGAGGGGTGTTCTGCTTCACCGTCTGGACGGTTGTTGATGATGGTGGTAATTCCTTGAGCCTTAATGGCAGGCATGTCGGCTTCCAAAATCTGTGGTGCTACTGCAAAGGTGTCGCTTACTTTGGTGATGTTCATGGGCTTTACTTCCTCATATTTAAGTTGGAAACTATATATTAATATTTTCTAATAAACAATAGCTGTGTTCAAAACTTTCTTGCCGTAGGTATTATTATGCCCCCTCCTTCAAACACCTGCCCCTAGGCTCATTACCCTCATGAAGTACAACATCAGAATGGAGGAACTGTGCAGCATCGGCAGAATCTTTTACTTTAGAAGCACTGCGATCTAACATTTCAGTTTCAAAATCCGTTAACACGCTTTTGCGTATGCCTGTTGCTTGCCAATTAGATTGTGGCCTACAACCTCTGGATATACCGCGGGCAAGCGCAAGTGCATCTAGCAACGCCTGGTTTGCTCCTTGTCCTTTAAAAGGGCTCATGGGGTGAGCTGCATCTCCAATTAATGTCACCTGATCCGATTGGCGTAACAAATCTGTGCCCAGTGAAGGCCTATCGTACACGGGGTAGCCAGAAACCTGAGCCTCTAGGGTTGCGGCAACAATTTGCGGAATAGGATGATGCCATGGTGTTCTACAAATGGCTTCTGCCTTTAAAGCTTTTGCGCCTTGGACACTTAATGCTTTGGCATCGTTTTCTAACATAGGGAAACTCAGCTGCCACATCACCGACTCTTTATTAAACGGCATGATGTAAATCCGCTCGTTACCGTTGGCCGTTTGAAAAACCGTGGCAGAATCCAGTAACTCACTGCTAACACCGTGGAGCGCACTCAACGGGCAAATACCCAAGATGACAATACAATCGAGGTAACGTAATGGGCTAGCCTCATCACCAATTAATTGTTGCCGCACGGGACTACGTATACCGTCTGCACCCACAACCAAATTGGCAGTGGCGCTTTTTGGCGTACCGTTTACGGTGAAGTTTAAGGCGATAGTATTTTGATCTATGGCTTTATAATTGAGAAATTGATGGTTCCACTGGACTGTATTTGCGCCAACAAGTTGCTCCAATAACGCTAGGCGTAAAGCTTGTCGCGCTACATGTACGTTGGTTTTTGTGGGCGGTTTCCTTTTATCTAGTGCTACCCATTTTCTAATTCCCCATTCACCTATAATGTTGCCGTCCGTCGTGTGGACCACATGGCGTGTAGAAATTAATCCAGCCTCTAACGAGAAAATCCCGAAACCCTCTATGGCTTTACTGGCTTGTTGTAGGGTAAGACCATAACCTTGTGAACGTTCATTAAAGCCACTGTCTCGCTCATACAATGTAAAAGGAATACCCCGATGTAAACAAGCAACCGCTAATGCCGCACCTCCAATACCTGCTCCAACAATAGCCACGTGTGGTAAGTTCTCTGCATCAGCTTTTGGTGGATAATTTGCAGCAATCAAACCAGAACCACTACAGATTTTGCATAGGGTTAAATGCGCTTTTGGACGCACAGGCGCAGCACCTAAGCCATTCGATTTTTCGAATAGCGCGACTGCCAATTGGTAGGTGAGGCGTACTTTTTTACGTAACCTTTGGCTTTTTTTACCACGGCCATTGCACTCCAAACAGATAGTCCAACTAGCGGTAGTATTCTCCGTCTTACGCATACTGCCTTAATGCTCCCAAAAAACCAAAGTTAGAAAGTTAACTATGTAATGCTACAGTCAACTTATCCAACACACTCTAACATATACAGCCGCTGGGTAATGTTACCAAAACCAAAAAGCCCAAACACACCCACTCACATGGGCATATTTGGGCTCTGTAAAAAGCTAGCAACGGTTACATCTAGAGCGAAGCACTTACCCGCGTAATTGCTGCATCAATGGCGTCCACAATTTCATCAAGCTCGACACGGGTGCAAATTAATGCAGGGCTTAGGCATAGGGTATTGTTGTGGCTGGTAAAGCTACGGTTGGTACGACCAATGATCACCCCGTTGGCCATACAGTCACCGGCGATACGAATAGCAACGCTCTCATGCACGGGTTCGCGGGTCTCACGATTGGTAACTAATTCAAGGCCTTGAAACAAACCTTTGCCACGCACATCACCAATCATAGGATGCTTGGCCATAAGGCCTTGCAAACGCTCGTTTAGGTAGTCGCCCATCGCTACTACGTTTTGTAATAGATTCTCGTCTTCTATGATACGCATGTTTTCCAACGCCGCCGCAGGGCCCGCAGTACAGCCACCAAAAGTAGAAATGTCGCGGAAGTAGCCCATCGGATCGGCAGCATCTTCCTTAAAGGCGTCAAATACTGCCTCTGTTGTTACCGTGCACGAGATAGCTGCATAACCGCTGGCTACGCCTTTAGCCATCGTCACAATGTCTGGCACAATATTAAAGTGCTGATAACCAAACCAAGTACCGGTACGGCCTAAACCACAGACCACTTCGTCAACGTGGAGCAAGATATCGTACTTATCACAAATACGGCGAATTTCTTCAAAGTAACCTTGTGGCGGCACAATCACGCCACCACCTGCGGTAATAGGTTCTACCACTACCGCGCCTACTGTATCTGCGCCTTCACGCAAAATCACATCTTCCATGGCGCGGGCAGCTTGTATACCATAATCTGCATGGTCGCCGTTTTCGGCATGGTAAGCCGAGCAATGGGGAAACTCAACAAAACCTGGGGTAAACGGCCCATATTGGTTTTTACGCTCGTGCTGACCCGTAGAGCTCAATGCGGTAATGGTGGTGCCGTGGTAGTCACGATCACGGTAAAGGATTTTATGTTTTTTGCCACCGTACTTTTTAGCGGCAATTTGGCGTACGATTTTATAGGCTTTTTCGTTGGCTTCAGAACCTGAGTTAGAGTAATAGACGCGGCTCATGCCAGGCATTTTGTCGATTAAGTGTTTGGCAAACAAGGCCCCTGGCAAGGTGCCGGCACTGTTGGCAAAGTAGTTCAACTTAACCAACTGGTCGCGTACTGCATTAGCGATGGATTCGCGGCCATAACCCACGTTAACGGTCCAAACGGCGCCAGATACCCCATCGAGGTACTCCTTACCTTTAGCATCAATCACCCGCATGCCTTTACCTTCAACAATCATTAATGGATCGTTATCTTCTAAGGGTTTATGTTGTGTAAGGTGGTGCCATACATGGTTACGGTCATCAGCCAAGGCTTCGCTAGTATCGTATGCATTAACATCATATTTCATTATTCTTATCCCCAAAAAATCGACATGCTGAAGGTGACGGGCTGCGGCCCAAGATTAACCACAGCTTACGTGGAATCCTCTATGGGTCTCTAGATCCAGATAAAACCTGCCCTTGATACCAAAACCACGCGCCAATACCTTGACTCAATAATTTCAGGGTTTGTCTATCAGTTATCAACCTCCAACTTAAAGCCGGTTAGCGCACTATATGCAATAGAGCTCATTTTAGGTACACTCTACGGCCTTGCTCCAAGAGAATCACTAGCAATGCTGATCATGGATGACTTGCCATTTTCAGCACACCCTAGGAGCACCCTTTGCCGTCGCACCCTCCTGCCAAGCAGATTTTAGATTGTTCTAACGCCACCCTGATGTTGCTTGATGAGCACCAATATATCAATTACATCAGCCCAACATTGACCCAACAACTGGGGCAGCATAAACCAGATTTAGATCAACCCATTGCTAATGTCGGCAGCGAGCTAGTCCACCTGCCTCTTAGCACACCGGTTAAAATAGAGATTAACCAACAAACTTACATGGTGAGCAGTGTACTTAGCGGCAGTTTTACGGTATTAAACTGGCACAACATTAGTGCACCACTGACGTTAAGTCAGGCACTACACACACAACTGCAGCAGTTTGAGGATGGTCAGTTTGATACCGCCTTTGAGCCACCAAGCAGCAACCCTGCCGTACAAAAAATGAGTCAGTTAATCAACCCCTTACGATGGGCTGTGCGATCGCCTATTACCACCTATTCAAGAGCAGTTGTTAGTTGACTGTGACTTTGCTGCATTTATGATCTGCGCAGCCCCCAACGGTTATGTACCCACTCACAATAACCAGTTTTGCCAGGCCTTAACCGGTAATTACGACAAAGACTTTATTGGTAACCGCACCAAGCGTTTGTTTGAAGATCGTGTAGGTCGTAGCGCGGGAGCCCATGAAGAAAAATATTCCTTACAAACCTACCGCCGCGACACCGGTGAACTGATGTTTGATTTGTCGATGCCCATTTATGTAAACGGCCGCCACTGGGCTGGTATGCGCTGTGGTTATCGCATTCACGCGAGTAGCTAACATAGATTAGTAAGGGGACTTGATAACAAAATGACCCTCGGCAATCCAACAGCAAAGAAAAGTCTAGGTATTTACTCACCTCACACTTTAGAATGGGCGGATAATTAAAACTAAACTTTTGAGTTATCCACCATGAGCCATCCTTTGTTTATATTGGATGCTGGATTAAATGCCAGCCTGCAACAACAATTGCGCCAGCAGATAGCCAAAGCAATTTTAGATCACCACATTCCCTTAGATGCACCCTTACCTTCTAGCCGTAAGCTGGCAAAACAGCTTAACGTAGCGCGTAATACCGTGGTGCTGGCCTACGAGCACCTACTTGATGATGGTTACCTGATTGCTAAAGAACGCAGCGGTTATTTTGTTAACCCCGACATCTTGGAAAATAGCGTTAAGTTAGAGGTTATTTCTGACGCACGCCATACCTCTGGCACCCAACCCGATTGGCAAGGCCGCTTTAAGCTCAACCCGACGCAACAAACCAACATTACCAAACCGTTCGATTGGCAAAATTACCAATATCCGTTTATTTACGGACAGTTTGACCCCGACCTGTTCCCCACCAACCATTGGCGTGAGTGCTGTCGCGACAACGTTAGCGTTCCAGCGATACGTAGTTGGGCCGCCGATCACTTTGTGGCCGATGATCCGATGCTGATTGAGCAGATCCATACTCGTATCCTGCCGCGTCGTGGCGTGTGGGCAGACCCTGAAGAGATTTTGATTACTATTGGCTGCCAGCAGGGCCTGTATATGCTGGCACAGTTGTTGCTCGATAAAAACACCGTCATGGGCCTAGAAGATCCTGGGTTTGTGGACATGCGCAACATTGCCAGCATTAACCCATCTAAGCTCAAAGCCTTGCCGGTAGACGAAGAAGGCCTCATTGTTGATCAAGCCTTAGCTGAATGTGACTGTGTGTATGTCACCCCCAGTCATCAATACCCTACTACCGTCACCATGCCCCTCGATCGACGGCGTAAGCTGCTCGAAATGGCGAGCCAAGAAGACTTTCTGATTATAGAAGATGATTACGAGTGCGAGGCTAACTTCCACCAGGCGCCTTCACCTGCACTTAAAAGCCTAGATAAACATGGCCGGGTTATTTACATCGGCAGTTTTTCCAAGACCTTGGCACCAGGCCTTCGTATCGGTTATCTAGTAGCTAGTAAAGAACTAATCGCGGAAGCCCGATCCCTGCGCCGTTTGATGTTGCGTCATCCACCGGCCAACAACCAACGCAGCATTGGTTTGTTTATTGCCCGCGGTTATTACGACGCCTTATCTACGACTTTGGTAAAGGCTTATCAACAGCGCCATAAAATCATGGCTGAAGCGTTACAAAAGCACATGCCAGGACTAGCCGAACAACCGACCTTTGGGGGCTCCTGCTATTGGGTGAAAGGTCCAAAAAACCTTGACGCAAGGGAGTTAAAAGCGCTGGCTGCAGAACAAGGCATCTTGATTGAAGCCGGTGACATCCACTTTTTGGCCGAAGACGCACCGCTCAACTATTTCCGCCTAGGCTACTCGTCCATTAACCCCAAACTCATCGAACCTGGTATTGCTAAGCTTGCTCACCTTATGAACCAGCTTTCAACTACGCCAGCTTAATGGCGATCAAACCTGAGAAAATCAGCCCGGCCGCGACAAAACGGCTGCGGCCAAGGCTTTCTTTAAACATATAGCTGCTTAACAAGGCCCCAAATAACACTGACGTCTCTCGCAATGCGGCAACGATAGCCACTGGCACTTGGGTCATGGCCCATAAACAGATCCAATAGGCCGCCATCGACATAACGCCGCCACCGACGGCCACCCGCCAATGTTGAGTTAAGCTGGCAACAAAGACGTTCGGGCTGTAACGATACGCCCACACGGTTGCAATCATGCCGTCCAGTAAAAACAACCACACCACAAAACTGTGTACATGCCCCACATGGCTGACAGCGTAACCATCGACCATGGTATAACTGGCGATCCACAGGCCGGTAATGAGGGCATAATAAAACCCTGCACCCAATGGGTGGCCGCGCTTAAAGCGAGACAAAGCTGCCACACCGCCGGCAATTAACAACACCGCTAAAATTTGTATTTGGCTAAAGGCTGCAGCAAAAAATACCACACTCACCAATAACACCCACACAGGCGCACTACCCCGAGCTATCGGATAAACTTGACCAAAATCGCCCTGTGCGTAGGCCTTAACCAAAAACACCTTATAACCAAAATGCAACACCAAGGTAAGCATTAACCAAGGCCACATTACGCCGGGGGGAAAAGGGACAAAGGGCAGAAAAAATAGCGAGACTAAACTGGTGCAGGCCATGATGAGACCCATCGCAATAATAGGCTCAGCATTAATTTTTACTAACGCGTTCCAGCCCGCGTGCAAGGCTGCAGCGAGCAGGACCGCAAAAAAGACCTCAACCGGCATGGCGGTGGTGGGCGTAGACAACCGCCAACGCCGCTGAGGCAAGTCGTGCTGCCGCTGGATCTGCGCGAGAAGTGAGTATCACGGGCACCTTAGCACCTAACAAAATGCCGGCCGCCGTTGCCGCGTTAAAATAAACCAGCTGTTTAAAAATGGCATTTCCAGTTTCGATATTAGGCACCAGCAATACGTCAGCTTGGCCGGCCACAGGGTCATTAATACCTTTAATTGCAGCAGCTTCTGGAGACACGGCACCGTCAAAAGCTAGGGGACCAAATACCCTTGCAAGCGCATGATCATGAGGCGACATTGCCTCTAAGAGATCCTTAGCAGCCAGGCTGGATGGCATGGCGGCAGATGGCACTTCAGTTGCTGAAAGCAAAGCTATACGGGGGCTTTCATTACCCAAGGCATGCATAACTGAAGTTGCACCACGTAGGATACTGAGTTGCGTTTTAGTATCTGGTTGCACGTTGACTACGGCATCGCTAATACACAAAACACGCTCACTATTGGGCACGGTCATATGAAACAAGTGACTTAAACGTTCACCCGTACGTAAGCCGGTGTCGCGGTTCAACAAAGCCCTGATAAGCACATCCGTATGTAAGTCACCTTTCATTAATAACTGCGCCTTGCCTTGATGCACGCAAGCAACGGCCTTGGCCGCCGCATCGGCTTCGCCGTGGGCCGGCACCAACTCAAACTCGGAAATATCCCAAGACAAGCTTTGTGCCGCCTCAACAATTAACGCTGGATTGCCCACTAACACAGGCACCATGATGCCCGCGTCATGGGCCAATTGCGCGCTTTCAAGCGCAAGTACGGACCCTGCGTTAACCACGGCCGTGGTCATGGCTGGCAATGCCTGGGCTTTGCGCAGTAAATATTCAGGGCACTCGGGAGTTAATTGACTGAGCACGGACGGATCCTTATGTTAGTTAGCTAAAGAACGTTTAGGCCAGCGTAACCGTGGCATAAGCTGAGACATTAACATACCTGCAAGAATCAAGGCACACCCCAGCACGCCCTTGGTAGGCAAGACTTCATTAAGCAACAAAAAGCCTCCGATGACAGCAAACACGCCCTCAGAACTTAAAATAATCGCGGCGTGTGAAGCATGGGCATGCTGCTGGGCAACCGTTTGCAAGGTATAGCCAATACCGGTAGACATGACACCAGCAAACAATAATGGCACGGCGGTCGACACGATCATGGCCCAAGACAGCTGCTCAAAATACAAGGCCAGTAGCATGGCTAAAAAACCCGCCACAAAAAACTGAATGAGAGATAACTTTACCGTGTCCATGCGCGATGCGAGGTAGCCAATCATTAATACGTGGCCAGCAAAGGCTACTGCGCAAATTAATTGTAAGGTGTCACCTTTACTTAAGGTAAAGTCTTCATTAATGCTTAATAAGTACAAACCCCACAAAGCAACAACAGCACCCACCCAAGTACCCACCCCAGTTTTCATACGAAAGCACAGACCGATTAGCGGCACAAAAAAGATGTACATGCCAGTGATAAACCCAGCCTTACCGGCGGTGGTGTATTGCAACCCCACTTGCTGAAAGGTGGCGCCTAGAAAAAGCAGCACACCAGCAGCAAAACCACCCAGAAAAAGGGTCTTAGTAGGCGCTTGAAGCACTTTCTCACCGCGCTTTGAGCGATTATTACTGATCCACATCACCACGGGGATCAGTACCACGCCACCAATAAAAAAACGTAAGCTGTTAAACCAATGGGGCCCCATGGTCTCCATGCCGACCCTTTGTGCCACAAAAGCAAAGCCCCAAATGGCGGCTGCGATAAGCATTAGTATATTGGCCTGAATAGCTTTATTTTGCATGGTTAACATCCTTATTAGTGAGCCGGTTGTAGGCGCGTCATTGGTCAAGTTGCGGGTCCAAAATGGGCACCCCGCTGTGAAAACAGAATTGCGCATCTTCACTGGTAATTAATTGTGTTTCTAGTTCACGGACCAAGACAATGCGTTGTTCAAAATCGGCTAAACCCTTAGCTCCAGTCTCTTGCGCAACGTCCTTGGCTAAGTTCAAGTAATCTTGATAATGCCTTGCTTCGGATTTGAGCAAGGAGCTATAAAATTTAGCTAACTCATCGTCTAAAAATGGTACCAAGGCGTCAAATCGCTCGCACGACCTCGCTTCTACAAAGGCACCAATGATCAGGGTGTCCATGAGCTTAGCGGGCTCATGGGTACGTACCAGTTGGCGCAACCCCGACACATAACGCGAGGCGTCTAAATGATCGTAAACGATACCGCGCTTGCGCATAATACGACAAACCTGCTCAAAATGAATCAATTCTTCTTTGGCTAAACGCGACATTTTGGTGAGCAAGTTCGACCGTGTTGGGTGGCGAAACATAAGCTGCATGGCAGTTTGAGCG
Source organism: Oceanospirillaceae bacterium (assembly GCA_003523085.1). GTDB lineage: Bacteria > Pseudomonadota > Gammaproteobacteria > Pseudomonadales > Balneatricaceae > Njordibacter. Next base: position 25,368 of record DPHD01000033.1, read on the forward strand.
GCCTTTTTTTCACAGTGGGCGTGGTCAATAAGCAAAATATCTTGCTGCTGTAAGGCTTCATTGACCCAGGCCTTAGGTGTACTGGAACCCAAAAACTGTTTTAGTGACGATAGTGGCACAGGGATTCTCGAGGGTTTTAATGATTAAAATCAAGCCGCATTGTACCCAGCCTATAGTGAGGCGTCTAGAGCCAATTAATACACTGTATCTATATAATTTATTATCCATTAAATCAACTAGTTAGATAAAGTACTTAGACTAATCGACTAGCTACCCAACTAGAGATTATGAGCCATTTGTGCTATTCTAGCGTCACTTATCGAACTAGTTTTTGTCTGCAAACCGCAGTAATAAACGATTATGAGGCTATACCGTGTTAGAAGCTTACCGTACCCATATTGCCGAGCGTGCCACCCAAGGCATTCCACCTGAGCCTTTAGATGCCGAGCAAACTGCTGCTTTGGTTGAATTGTTAAAAAACCCACCTGCCGGTGAGGAAGCCACTTTAGTGGACTTGTTACGTAATCGCGTACCCGCTGGCGTAGACCAAGCCGCTTATGTAAAAGCCAGCTTCTTATCCGCAGTCACCACTGGTGATGTGACATCGCCTTTAGTTAGCCCGGTGCAAGCCACACAGATCCTTGGCACCATGCTAGGCGGTTACAACATTGAGGCATTAATTTCCTGCCTAGACAATGAAGCCCTGGCTGCAACTGCAGTAACTGCTCTGTCTCACACTCTGCTAATGTTTGACGCTTTTCATGATGTTGACGAAAAGGCCAAAGCGGGCAACAAGTACGCCCAACAAGTCATGCAATCATGGGCCGACGGCGAATGGTTTACTTCGCGTCCAAAACTAGCAGACAAAATCACCCTCACCGTATTTAAAGTCACCGGTGAAACCAATACCGACGACCTGTCGCCTGCCCCCGACGCCTTTACTCGCCCAGATATCCCACTACACGCCAACGCCATGTTAAAGATGGAGCGTGACGGTATTGAGCCTGATGAACACGGCACTACAGGCCCGTTAAAGCAGATCGCAGCCATTAAAGCCAAAGGCCACCCAGTGGTTTATGTGGGTGACGTTGTGGGCACGGGCTCTTCTCGCAAGTCCGCCACTAACTCTGTACTTTGGTTCTTCGGTGACGACATTCCATCGGTACCTAACAAACGTGCGGGTGGTTTTTGCTTTGGTTCTAAAATTGCTCCAATCTTCTTTAACACCATGGAAGACGCTGGCGCCCTACCCGTTGAACTCGACGTATCCGCCATGCAGATGGGCGATGTGATTGACATCTACCCCTATGAAGGCGTGGTTCGTAGCCACGACTCCGGTGCAGAATTGAGCCGCTTTGAACTTAAAACCAATGTCATTTTGGATGAAGTACGCGCCGGCGGCCGTATTCCGCTCATCATTGGCCGTGGCCTTACGGACCGTGCACGTACGGCCTTAGGTCTAGCTAGCTCAAGCTTGTTCCAAGTACCTGTTCAACCACAAGACACAGGTAAAGGCTTTACCTTAGCTCAAAAGATGGTTGGTAAGGCTTGTGGTACTACAGGTATCCGCCCGGGCACATACTGTGAACCTAAGATGACCACCGTAGGCTCGCAGGACACCACTGGCCCCATGACGCGAGATGAGCTAAAAGATTTGGCTTGCCTTGGTTTCTCAGCCGACTTAACCATGCAGTCGTTCTGCCATACTGCGGCCTACCCTAAGCCGGTAGACGTTAAAACACACCATACACTGCCTGATTTCATTATGAATCGTGGCGGCGTTTCTTTGCGTCCTGGTGACGGTGTTATTCACTCATGGCTTAACCGTATGTTGTTGCCAGACACGGTCGGCACAGGCGGCGACTCCCATACACGTTTCCCATTGGGCATTTCTTTTCCTGCAGGATCGGGTTTAGTGGCATTTGCGGCTGCCACTGGCGTCATGCCATTGGATATGCCTGAGTCAGTATTAGTGCGCTTTAAGGGCACACGTAACCCAGGCATCACCTTGCGCGACTTGGTACACGCCATTCCTTATTACGGCATCAAGCAAGGCCTACTTACTGTTGAAAAAGCGGGCAAAATTAACGCTTTCTCTGGTCGTGTTCTTGAAATCGAAGGCCTAGAAGACCTTTCTGTTGAACAGGCCTTTGAGCTGTCCGACGCGTCTGCAGAGCGCTCTGCTGCGGGCTGTAGCATTACCTTAAGCGAAGACTCGGTGGCCGAATACTTACGCTCTAACGTGGTTATGTTAAAGTGGATGATTGCCGAAGGTTATGGCGATAAGCGAACTATCGCGCGCCGTATTTTAGCTATGGAAGCTTGGTTAGCCGAGCCACACCTTATGCGTGCGGATACTGATGCTGAGTACGCAGAAGTAATCGAAATTGATCTAGCTGAAATTAAAGAACCGATCCTTTGTGCACCCAACGATCCAGACGACGCACGTTTATTGTCGAGCGTGGCTGGCCAACAAATTGACGAAGTATTTATTGGTTCTTGTATGACCAACATTGGTCACTTCCGTGCCGCTGGCAAGTTGCTAGAAGCTGCAGATGGACCCATTCCGACCCGCATGTGGATTGCCCCACCGACGAAGATGGACGCCGCCCAACTTACCGAAGAAGGTTATTACAACATCTTTGGTACAGCTGGTGCGCGCATTGAAATGCCAGGTTGCTCATTGTGTATGGGTAACCAAGCACGAGTGGCCGACGAGTCAACGGTAGTTTCAACCTCAACACGTAACTTCCCTAACCGTTTAGGCACAGGCGCTAACGTGTTCTTGGCATCCGCCGAACTAGCGGCCGTCGCCGGTATAAATGGCAAGTTACCTACGCCAGCTGAGTATTTTGAATACGCCAGTACGCTAGACACTATGGCAGGTGAAGTATACCGCTACTTAAACTTTGACCAGCTAGCCGATTACACATCTGCAGCCGATAAAGTAATCCCTACGGTAGAAGTCGCTTAACCTCTACCTTCAGCGCTAACAAAAAGCCTCTAGTCATCACTGGCCAGGGGCTTTTTTATGCCAATTTATCAGCACTTTGAAGCCGTTTGAGCTAGACTATTGGTTGGCGTCTAATTTTGGATGATTTTATGAAGGTATTGTTAGTCGAAGACTCTATTGCTTCATTACAAGTAACACAAAAATTTGTTGAAGAGGCCGGTCATACGGTGATCACCGCCCGTGATGGTGAACAAGGTATCCAGCAATTTTTAGCCCACAACCCAGACCTAGTGCTACTAGACGTTAACATGCCTAATATGGATGGCTACCAATGTGCGCAGCGTATCCGAAAAAATTGCCAGCAAGGCAACCTTTGGATTCCAATCATTTTTTTGAGCGCAGAGATCACCGAAGATGCCATCGTTATGGGCATCGATTCGGGTGGCGATGATTACCTTCCCAAACCAGTCACACAACGGGTATTGAGCGCAAAACTTCGTGCCATGTCACGTATTGCAGACATGCGCAAAGAACTCGAAGAGGCCAGTGCACGCTTAAAACGGTTGTCGTCTATTGATGGTTTAACTCAGCTTTACAACCGCCGCCACTTTGATGAAGTGTTGGAGCTTGAATGGTCCCGCGCCGAGCGTACCCAAGAGCCCTTATCTCTAATCTTGTGCGACATTGACCACTTTAAAGCCTTTAACGACAACTATGGTCACGTTGCGGGTGATGATGCCTTAGTGAGAACCAGTCAGACCATCATGCACACATTGCAAAGGCCCACCGACTTAGCTGCACGTTACGGCGGTGAGGAGTTTGCTATAATATTACCTGCAACGCCAACCGTTGGCGCTATGGTGGTAGCAGAACAGATGCGCAAAGCCATGGACACCTTAGCAATACCACATCACTTCTCTAATGCGAGTAGCATCGTGTCGATGAGTATCGGTGTTTCTAGCTATTACCCGGCCCAAGCCAACAGCAGTTTTGTTGCATTACTTGATGCTGCCGACCGGGGCTTATACCGAGCCAAAAAAAATGGCCGCAATCGAATCGAAATGCAGCCACTTTAACAACCGGGACCCGCCTATAACAAAGCCAAGGCCTGCGCCAAGTCCGCTTCAATATCCTCATAGGCTTCTAAGCCAACCGACACACGAATTAGGTTATCATTAATGCCCGCTAGGCTGCGGGCCTCTGGCGTCATTTTACCATGGGTGGTGGTGGCCGGATGGGTGATAGTTGACTTTGCATCACCAAAATTACCCGTGATAGACATCAGTTGCGTATTATCAATACAACGCCACGCCAGGGCTTTATCACCCACCACTTCGAACGACACCACCCCACCAAACCAACGCTGCTGTTGCTCAGCCAAGGCATGGTCTGCATGACTCGGTAAACCGGTGTAGTAAACCCGTGCCACCTGAGGCTGGGCTTCAAGCCAAGTGGCTAATCGTAGGGCGCTTTGGCAGTGGGCCTGCATGCGTAAGCTAAGGGTTTCTAAACCGTTTAGAAACACCCAAGCGTTAAACGGGCTCATGGTCGTGCCGGCGGTGCGTAGAAAGGTAAATACAGGCTCCATTAAAACCTGACTACCTATGGCCACGCCGCCGACACAGCGCCCCTGACCATCGATGTATTTAGTCGCCGAGTGCATGACAATATCAGCACCCATTGACAAGGGATTTTGTAATATTGGTGTACAAAAACAATTGTCCACCACTAACAAGGCGCCACACGAGTGCGCCAGTTGTGCTAGCTTTTTAATGTCCCCCACTTCACCCAACGGGTTTGATGGTGACTCTAAAAACAACATTTTGGTATTGTCCTGAAGTGCATCTCTCCAGGCATTCACATCTGCTGGGCTCACATACGTCGTACTAATACCTAACTTGGCCAACACATTGTCAAATAAACCAATGATAGAACCAAAAATACTGCACGAAGAAACAATGTGATCGCCCTGCTTTAAGTGCCCTAAAAAGATACTGGTTAAGGCGCCCATACCAGAACTTGCCGCCACGGCACACTCGCCACCTTCCATAGCGGCCATACGTTGTTCAAACGCCCTCACCGTTGGATTAGTGAAACGCGAATAAATATTGCCCTCTTGCTGCCCGCCAAAGCAGGCCGCAGCCTCTTCAGCACTGCCATATACAAAGCTTGAGGTCGCATAGATGGCATCATTATGTTCTTGCTCTACCCCAGACATAGTGCCCGCCCTAATCGCCTGAGTGGTAATGTCGGTAGTCGCTAAATGCTGGCGTTGGCGCTTCTGTCTGGTGGGAAGATCGTTCATATTACAACTTACTTTCCATATTAGTGGCAGACGAAACGTCATCATCAATAACGTTAACTTGATTCATATTACCATCATTACGTGACGCTTCTAAAGCCTCTAAATAGGCTTCGTCCACGTCGCCAGTAATATAGTTACCGTCAAATACAGAACAATCAAAATGGGTAATGTTACTACCGCCACCTTGGGTCGAACGAACTAAGTCATCAAGATCTTGGTATATCATGCGGTCAGCACCAATGATTTCACCCACTTGCTCATTTGTACGACCATGAGCAACCAGTTCCTCTACCGAAGGCATATCTATACCGTACACGTTGGGGAAACGCACTGCTGGGGCAGCCGAAGCAAAATACACCTTCTTGGCGCCCATTTCGCGTGCCATTTCGATGATCTGCATGGAGGTGGTGCCGCGAACGATAGAGTCGTCCATTAACAACACATTTTTACCCCGAAATTCGAGTTCAATGGGATTAAGTTTTTGGCGCACTGATTTTTGACGCTGGGCTTGACCCGGCATAATAAACGTACGGCCAATATAACGATTCTTAATATAACCCTCGCGTAACTTGACCCCCAACTTGCTGGCCAACTCAACGGCAGAGGTACGACTGGTGTCCGGAATAGGGATCACTACATCAATGTCATGATCAGGCCATTCGCGCAAAATCTTATCGGCTAGGTATTCACCCATTTTCAAACGCGCCTTATACACCGAAATGCCATCCATTACTGAGTCTGGACGAGCTAAGTACACATATTCAAAAATACACGGTGAATAACTTGGATTATCTGAGCATTGACGGGTGAAAACCTGTCCTTGTTCAGTAATGTAGATACACTCGCCAGGGGCTAAATCGCGCACTAGCGTGTAACCCGCTGAGTCTAAGGCAACGCTTTCGGAAGCCACCATGTATTCAGTACCGAGTTCAGACTCACGTTTACCATAACACAGTGGACGAATACCAAACGGGTCACGCATGCCTACGATGCCATTACCGGTAATCATGGCGATGACCGCGTAACCACCTACACAGCGGCGATGAACTTGCCTAACGGCATAGAAAATATCTTCTTCGCTGGGTACTAATTGTCCCAAACGCTGCAATTCATGTGCAAACACGTTGAGCAATACTTCTGAATCTGAATTGGTATTGATGTGGCGTAAATCAGACTTAAATATGCTCTCTGCAATTTCTGCTGCATTGGTAAGATTGCCGTTGTGGGCTAAGGCAATACCATAAGGCGAGTTAACATAAAATGGCTGTGCTTCGGCGGCACTTGAGCTACCAGCCGTGGGGTAACGCACATGGCCAATACCCATATTGCCCACCAAACGGCGCATATGGCGCGTGCGAAACACATCTCGTACTAATCCATTATCCTTGCGTAGAAAAAAGCGTCCATCATGGCAAGTCACCATACCTGCGGCGTCCTGGCCACGGTGTTGTAAAAATGTCAGGGCATCATAGATTTCCTGATTAACGTAAGACTTGGCTACAATGCCAACAATACCACACATGTCTAACTCCTCAATACAACACTAAAACAGTGTTGGTTGTAACATATCCAGCACCTCGGTTGCGCTGCTGGACACTTTATAGGACCACTCATCTACTAAGATAAAGTGAGGAATAATAAGAGAATTTTGCCACCACTGATCATTACTCACTGGCGTTAATGATAACAGGGAGACAATAACGATAGCTAACAAGCCGCCGCGAACAATGCCAAACACCATACCGAACAGACGGTCAGTACCCGACAAGCCGGTGGCAGACACCAACCGGGAGAAGACGTTATTAACCAACGCACCCACCACTAAGGTGGCGGCAAATAGCACGGCAAAGGCCGCAATGATGCGAAACTGGGGTTGGTCGATCCAATCGACCATAAGGTTACTCAATTTAAAAGAAAATAAACGTGCAACAAAAAACGCCGCCACCCAGCTGGCCAAAGACAGTAGCTCTTTTACGAACCCGCGTAACAAACCAAAGACGCTGGAAATGGCAATAATAGCCACCAAAATCCAGTCAAACACATTAAGACTTTCCATATACAACCTAGGTTACACGGCAATCAAGTTAAGGTTTATTGATTTCATAACGAATCACTATGCCTGTCATTTTAAACTGGCTCTTGAGCTTCACTTGCAAGGCTTGCGCATCACTTCGATCCAACTCAGGCCCAACCAATACTTTGTACACGTTGGCCTTGGGCACCATATGTGTATTAAAACCTGCTTTTATTAATTTTTCCGTCAGCCTAGTGGCGTTGCCTTCGTTACCAAAGCTACCCAGTTGCACTAACCAACCATTGGGCAGGCCTTGGGCATCAAGCAAGCTGTTATTACTAGGCTTAGCAACGGCTTCAACTTTGGGCGTGTCGATTGGCTCGACCACCACTTCAATAGGGCTTAACTCAATCACACTGGTGTCACTTGGGTCCACTGTCTCAATCACGGCCAGCTCAATCACCGGTGGCTCTGGCGTCACGGCGTTATGATTTTGGTATTCTTGCAAGCCCGCACCATCCAACCAAAACGGCAAGATAATCACAGCCAAACTGATTAACACTAAACTGCCCACAATACGATGTTTCACTTGAGCCTCCATTTTGTGCTTCCTTGATTAACCTTCGACCAATGCCAATACTTCGCCCACGGTTACAAACGAACCAAAAACAATAACCCGATCCGCAGGCCCAGCCGCTGCAATCGCTGCAACAAAGGCGTCGGTTGGGTTGTTAAAGGTATCGAACTGAGCGTCGGCCACTCCACTAAGGCTTAACTGTTGGCCCAACTCACTGCTCGACAACCCCCGTGGTCCGCCACTGCTGGCGAGCATCCACTGCCCAAAACAACCACTTAAGGCGTTAATTACTTGTGGATAATCTTTGTCGCCTAACATGGCCACTACGGCGATGGTTTGACCTTCACAGTTTTCCTTAGCCAGTTCAAGCGCTAAGTTTTGCGCCGCTTGAGGGTTATGGGCTACGTCTAAAATAACCTGCTTGCCCTGCCACTGTAAGCGCTGAAAACGACCCATGAGCCGTGCACCCGCCAAACCTTGCGCAATGTGTTTGGCATCTATTTCGAAACTCAGACTCACCACGGCTTGCACCACAGCGGCCACGTTCATGGGCGGCAGACTGACCTTAGGTAAGGTCATGGTTAAGCCAGCTTGGTTACTCCAGTGGTTGCCTTCGAGCTTAAAATCTATGCCATTTTGTAAACACTGCGCACCGATTTCATGGGCGTAATCGGCCACTGAACGGGGGCAGTCTAGAGCGCCAACGATGGCGGGCTTACCAGCCCTATAGACGCCGGCTTTTTCGCGGCCGATAAGACTGATGTCATCACCCAACCAATCCACATGGTCTACGGATATACTGGTAACAATGGCGACATCTGAGTCGATCAGGTTAACGGCGTCCAAGCGACCACCCAAACCAATTTCCAAAATGGCAACATCTAAGTTTGCGCGTTGCATTAGGTCAAATGCTAATAAGGCATTAAATTCAAAATAGGTGAGTAAGGTGGCAACACCTTGGGCATCGTAGCGAGCTTGGTTTACGCGTTCAAAACTGCTACATAAGGCGTCATCAGAAACGGGCTTGCCATGCAGCTGAATACGTTCATTAAAACGCACAAAATGAGGTGATGTAAGGGTTGCGTAAGTTAACCCAGCCTGTTCCATGATGGCTGCTAAAAAGGCCACACTGGAGCCTTTGCCGTTGGTACCAGCAACCGTAATCACTTGTTTAGCAATCGGTGCGTCGGCTAACAAACGCTTGGCGACAAAGCCAATACGCGCCAACCCCATATCAATTTCGTGACTGGGATGTTGTTGTTCTAACCAGGCCAACCATTCACTGGCTTGGTTAAAGGCTAACTTGTATGACATCGAAAGTAGGCTTCGCTTAGGCTAATTTAGGCTTCAGAAACAGGTGCAGGCTGTTGCGTCATGGCACTCAATATACGGCACACGGTGGCCCGTAGTTGATGGCGATTTACAATCATATCAATGGCACCATGGTCGAGTAAAAACTCACTCTTTTGGAAACCTTCGGGTAAGGTCTCACGCACCGTTTGCTCGATAACACGAGGCCCAGCAAAACCCATACGCGCACCAGGTTCTGCAATATTCACATCACCCAACATTGCCAAACTGGCGGACACGCCACCATAGACTGGATCTGTTAGCACCGAAATGTAAGGTACACCTTGTTGCTTAAGTTTTTCCAATGCGGCGCTGGTTTTGGCCATTTGAAATAATGAAGTCAAGGCTTCTTGCATACGTGCACCACCGGAAGCAGAGAAACAGACAAATGGTATGCCTTGCTCCATACTCACTTTGGCCGCACGTACAAAACGCTCGCCGACCACGGCGCCCATAGAACCACCTAAAAAGTTAAATTCAAAAGCCACGGCAACCACATCCACGCCCATAAGTTTGCCCTTCATGGCGACTAGTGCGTCTTTTTCTTCTGTGGCTTTTTGCGCAGCAGCAAGGCGGTCCTTGTACTTTTTAATGTCTTTAAACTTAAGTTTGTCAACGGGCTCTACTTCGGCCGCAATTTCGGTCTGGCTATTGGCATCAAGGAACATGGTTAAACGGTCTCGAGCGGGTACACGCATGTGGTGTTCACACTTGGTGCAGACTTCCAAATTCTTTTCCAGTTCAGGCTTATATAACGCCGCAGCACACTTAGGACATTTTTTCCAAACGCCTTCGGGGACGTTACTACGTCGATCTTTAGTGCCTAAATTGGTTAAAATTCCTGCAGGTACAATTTTGTCTAACCAGCTACTCATGGTTTCTCCCACCGTGGTTGTGTCACGATCAATGTTTTGTTAGGTCTATGCATCCATGGCCTGACGCATGGCCGTTAATGTTGCTACCACCGCAGCGCAGCCGTCTTCTGGTACATTTTGGTTATCGCCCAAGGCATTAACCAAAACACTACCAACCACGACCCCGTCGGCTACTTTGGCTACCCGGGCTGCAGAGTCAGCATCACGTATACCAAAACCAACGCCTAATGGCAGTTGGGTATGTTGTTTCACTAGGGCTAGCTTTTTCGCTACTTCATTGGTGTCGATCTTGGCCGAACCCGTGACGCCCTTTAAGGACACATAATACAGGTAACCACTACCGACTGCGCAGATTTTCTTTATGCGCTCCTCCGTAGTAGTTGGGGCAATCAAAAATATCGCGTCTAGACCTGCTTGAGCCAATGATTGGGTAAAGTCATGGCCTTCTTCTGGTGGCAAATCTACCATTAACACGCCATCTAACCCAGCGGCTTGAGCCTTAGCTACAAACACGTCATAACCCATACGTTCTACGGTATTGAGATAACCCATAAGGACTACTGGAGTAGTCTTATTTTGTTGCCTAAACTCCGCCACCATGGTTAAGATCATGCTTAACGACGTGTTATGGGCCAACGCGCGCTCACAGGCCAGTTGGATTACTGGACCGTCTGCCATGGGGTCAGAGAATGGAATTCCAAGCTCAATCACATCGGCGCCAGCTGTGACCATTTGATGCATTAAACCAACGGTAACGTCTGGATTAGGGTCACCTGCGGTAACGTACGGGATCAAGGCTTGACGACCTTGGGTCTTAAGTGCTGCAAAGCAAGCTGCAATACGACTCATGATCTATTTCCTTAAAATTCGATACCGTCGATATCAGCGACGGTATGGATGTCTTTATCGCCACGACCCGAGAGGTTAATGATAACCATTTGGTCAGGGCGCATTGTGGCGGCTAGTTTGCAACCGTGGGCTACGGCATGACTTGATTCAAGCGCTGGCATAATCCCTTCTAGAAGAGTTAACTCGCGGAACGAGTGTAGCGCTTCTTCATCCGTTGCAGCAGTGTACTCTGCACGGCCAATGTCTTTTAGATAGGAGTGTTCTGGACCAACGCCTGGGTAATCTAAACCCGCGGAGATAGAATAAGGATCCTGAATCTGGCCATTTTCGTCACTCATTAAGTAAGTGCGGTTACCATGTAATACACCAGGGGTACCAACTGACAAAGGTGCTGCATGCTGACCTGAGTCTACACCGCGGCCACCTGCCTCTACACCAATTAGACGTACATCTTTGTCGTCTAGGAAGGGATGAAAGATACCTATAGCGTTTGAACCGCCACCTACACAGGCGACGATGGCATCAGGCAACTTACCAGCTTGCTCCAAGCTTTGGCGGCGTGCTTCACGGCCAATAATGCTTTGAAAGTCTCGCACTAACTTGGGGTACGGGTGTGGTCCCGCTGCAGTGCCAATAATGTAATAGGTGGTATCAACGTTGGTAACCCAATCACGCATGGCTTCGTTCATCGCGTCTTTTAGGGTTTTGGTACCGGAATCAACACCAATCACCGTGGCGCCGAGCAATTTCATACGGTACACGTTAAGTGCCTGTCGACGAATGTCTTTGACACCCATGTAAACCACACATTCCAAGCCTAGACGTGCGGCCACAGTGGCACTGGCAACGCCGTGCTGACCGGCCCCAGTTTCGGCAATGATACGCGGCTTACCCATGTGTTTAGCTAACAATGCCTGACCAATGGTGTTGTTTATTTTGTGCGCACCCGTGTGATTTAAGTCTTCACGCTTTAAGTAAATTTGTGCACCGCCGTAGGTTTCTGACAGGCGTTTGGCATGATACAAAGGCGAAGGACGGCCCACATAGTGCGCCATATCCAAATCAAACTCAGCTTGGAACTCGGGGCTTTGCCATAGTTGCTCGTAGGTATCACGTAGCTCGTCAAGGGCGGCGAACAATGTTTCGGATACAAAACGGCCACCGTAGGGGCCAAAATGGCCTTCGGAGTCTGGCAATGCTACTGCTTCAGTCACTAGAGATTCCTTATTATTGGTTTTGGGACAAATAGGGTTTAGCGTGCTGCATAAAGGCGCTGATTCTAGCACGATCTTTAACACCTTTGTGGCTTTCAACACCACCGCTGACATCAATTGCCCATGGATTTACTTGATTGATAGCGCGCTGTACGTTGGTGGCGTCAATACCGCCAGCTAACACCACCTCAGATGCCAAATCAGCCGGGATACGATGCCAATCAAATTGATCACCGGTACCACCAGGAACACCTTTTTTGTAGGCGTCTAATAACAGGCCTTGAGCCCCACTATAAAGCGCTCTTTGTTGGTGTAGGTCGATATCATCACGCATGCGCACCGCTTTAATCCACGGCAATTGAAATTGATTACAAAACTCAGGTGTCTCGTCGCCGTGAAATTGCAATAAAGTTAAAGGTACAGCGGACAAAACTTGATCGATATCGGCGACACTGGCATTGACGAATAAACCAACGCTAGTAATAAATGGCGGTAACTTAGAGGTGATCTGAAGGGCTTGTTCGGACGTAACAAAACGTGGACTGGGCGCGTAAAACACCAACCCAATGGCATCGGCACCACAGCGAGCAGCATGAACTGCGTCTGCTGCATTGCGTAGGCCACATATTTTTACTCTAGTTAGAATCACAGTGAGTCGCTGACTATAAATAGTTGAGTTTAGGAGGCTAATGGTAGCAGATAAGGGGCCAGTTGTGCGCCAATTTTGCGACTCATTATGGATTCATCCAAGGCGATAAAAAATGCGGCCCCATCAACTGCTCAGGCAGCCCAAACTTGTTATCGTATTCGGCATTAACGAAATACAAACCGTAAGGTGGTGCGGTAGCTGCACTGGCCCTGCGGTCTTTTGCAGCCAGCACCTCTAAGGCCCAATCTGAGGGTGCATCACCGGCCCCTATCTTCATCAACAAACCCGCTAAATTGCGAATCATATGGTGTAAAAAGGCGTTGGCTCGCACATCTAAGACGATATAGTCACCGGCCTTGATCACCTCTAGGTGGTGTATGGTGCGAATTGGCGTATTGGCCTGACACGCCGCTGCCCTAAACGAACTAAAGTCATGCTTGCCCAGCAAATGGTTGGCCGCTTGCTGCATGGCTTCTACGTCTAATGGGCGGTAATTCCAACTCACTTCTTTATCCATCAACGCCGGGCGCATGGGGTGATTATAAATCACATACCGGTAGCGCCGCGCCGTTGCGCTAAAGCGGGCATGAAACTCGACCGACACCGGATGCGCCCACTGAATGGCGATATCATCTGGCAAATTCATATTGCCACCATGGGTCCATGCTCGCAGAGGCCTAGTGGCGCAAGTATCAAAATGCACCACTTGGGCGCTAGCATGCACACCTGAATCAGTACGCCCAGCACAAATTACCTTAATGGGCTGATCAGCAACCATACTGAGGGCGTCCTCAAGCTTTTCCTGCACACTTATATGGCCATGGGGCTGGCGCTGCCAGCCATGATAATGGCGCCCGTTGTACGCCACCCCTAACGCCACCCTATGATGTCCCACTGGTAAAAACTCCGAAGGGTCTGGGCTAAACTTGGCACTCATTTGAGGCGCGACAAGAGCAAGGTCGCTTGGGCTTGCTGATCTGTATTGCCGAACTTACGCACTTGATCCAATACCGCATGGGCATCGCTAATCTGGCCCATGTCGCGATAACTACGCGCCAAGTCTAATTTAGTATTCATGTCTTCTTCTAGCGATAGGTAATCCACCGGTTCATCGGCCCCTTCCTGTGGTTGATGACGCTGATTCAGCAGCGCTTCTATGTCTTTGGATAGGTGTACATGATCATCTTCCAAGGTAGCTGGTTGGGCGCGCTCCCTTGACACGGAATCAAGTTCGGCCTGGTCCTGCTCTTGTAACAACTGTTCAATAAAGCTGCGCTCGGGCATGCCTTGCATTTGTAAAGCGCTGGTTTGCAAATCGGCTACTTTGGCGCTCGGCTTGCTATCATATTCGGCCAACGGATCTAACGACAGCGGTGCCTTGTCAACCACAGCTGGTTCTATGGGTTGGGGCTTAGCTGCACCACGGCCACGGCTAACCAGCCACCAAACGAGACCCATAATCAGCAGTACAGGCATTAACAACAGGGCCATTATGGTGTAAGTATTTTGTAGACCAAAGCCGCTAACTTGGGTGGCCTGGGCTGATTCGGTCGCTTGTCGAGTCTGTAACAAAGACTGTTGCACCTGTAGCAATTCGGCCTGCGCCTGATTGAGGCTCATTTGCGTGGCTTCAAACTTTTGGTCTAGGCTGAGCATATTGTTTTCTAAGCTAGTGCGCTGTTCATTAAGGCCCACCAAGTCTTGTTGTTGCGCTGCAACGCCTTGCGCTAAATTCTGATTTTCCTGCTGCAATACCTGCTGCGCTAACGCCGCCGATTGATTGTCAGTTTGTAAATCAGCCAGTTGCGCCTCTAATTGCTGGGATTGCGAAGCCAGCTGAGTTACTTGCTGTTGCTGCGTTTCAACTTGTTGCTGAAGTTGCTGTTGCGCCTGCTTTTGCTGTTGCACCTGGTCCTGTAAAGGATCATTAGCCACCGGCACTGTTTTAGGCGAAGATTTGGCTCTGGGTTTGACTAATAGGTCGTATGCGGTTTTTGCCTGGCGCGCGGTGAGTACCGTAAACTGTTCATTAGTAGGCAGGTTAAGTTGACGACCCGCCATCACATTACGTATATCGCCACCTTTAAACGCGGTGGGATTTATACTATAAAATGCCAACAAAGACTGCCAAGGGCTGAGCCCAGCTGGAGTATTGTTGACCGCAATACGCCACAAGGTCTGGCCTGGACCTACCGTTATTAATTGAGGTTTTATTGGCTCTGGTGCTGATTCTGGTGCCTGCACCACTGGTTCTGATGGCTGTAGCACAGGTTCGGCCACTTTCACTTCCGGCTGCGCTACTGGTGTTATAGTCGCTACCGTAGCTTTGGTTACCTGCGCCACAAAGTCTGGCAAAGCTACCGAGTACTCGGCCAACAGGCGACCACCCAAGTAATCCACTTCAAAGATTAACTCCAGTTCGCGCTGCTGAACGGGTTGCGTGCCTACAACCTGCAACGCAATATCAGCACCGTCGCTAACCACGTCAACTGCCAAGGATGAGTACCAAGCGTGATAAACTAGATCCGCCGCTGTAAACTGAGCGGGACCCGCTACTTTTGCTGTCATCGAATCAGCCAGCACTCCATGCAACTCCACCAACTCAACCTGCAGTTGTAGTGGTTGCAAGTGAGTTGAGTTGACTTTGATATTGCCCAAGGCAATGGCCTGCGCATTGCTGCTCAAAAGGAGGCCAACAAAACCCAAAGCGCACAATGCATGCTGCCAGTTCATCGCTTTCATCACCTCAACTACTCCAGCTCAGTTACGCCTCTAGCAAAATCCGCAACATACGTCGTAACGGCTCAGCCGCACCCCATAACAATTGATCACCTACGGTGAAGGCAGACAAATACTCAGGCCCCATATTAAGCTTACGCAAACGTCCCACAGGCACAGTCATAGTGCCGGTAATCTTAGCCGGTGTAAGTTCCGACATGGTTAGGTCGCGGTCGTTAGGAATCACCTTAACCCAGTCATTAGCTTTAGCCAACATGTCTTCTATCTCGTCCATAGGCACGTTTTGCTTCATCTTAATGGTCAACGCTTGACTGTGGCAGCGCATAGCGCCTACCCGAACACACAAGCCATCAACAGGAATGATGTTGCCGCCAGCCTCGGTACGGCCTAAAATCTTGTTGGTTTCTGCCTGAGCTTTCCATTCTTCACGGCTTTGACCGTTAGGCAGTTGAGAGTCGATCCAAGGAATCAAGCTGCCAGCCAACGGCGCACCAAACTGACTCGCGTCGTTATCGTTACCATTGATGGCAAGTGACACTTTTCGGTCAATTTCTAGTATCGCAGAAGCAGGATTGGCCAATTCACCAGACACACTTTGGTTGATGTATCCCATTTGGTTGAGTAATTCACGCATGTGGCGAGCACCACCACCAGACGCCGATTGGTAGGTCATGGCCGACATCCATTGGATCTGATCAGCGGCAAACAAACCGCCCAAGGCCAACATCATCAAGCTCACCGTGCAATTACCACCGATGAAGTCGGTTTTGCCCTGCGCTAAGGCTTGATCAATAACCCCACGGTTGACGGGATCAAGAATGATCACACTATCGTCTTGCATGCGTAAGCTAGAAGCTGCGTCTATCCAATAGCCTTTCCAACCGGCGTTGCGTAAAGGTGCAAATACACGATCGGTATAGTCACCACCTTGGCAAGAAATAATGATATCCATGGTTTTAAGCACGTCAATATCATGGGCATCTTGCAACACCGGAGTGTCAACACCAAAATCGGGGGCCGCTTGACCGGCTTGAGAGGTGGTGAAAAAGACCGGCTCAATCAGCTGCAAATCCTTCTCTTCTTGCATTCGCTGCATCAACACAGAACCCACCATGCCACGCCAACCTACCAGTCCTACACGCTTCATCTTTAAACCTTTTTTACTTTGAGATGTTCAACAGTGCCCCAGGGCACAAACCAAATAATTAACTAATTTTAACCGTTATTGAGCGCAGAAACTACTGCATCACCCATGGTTTTTGTAGCCACAGTTTGGCAACCTTCTGAGGCGATATCAGCGGTTCGTAAACCTTGATCAAGTACCACACTTACTGCGGCTTCTATGGCGTCTGCAGCAACCCCTTGATTCAAGGTGTAGCGCAACATCATGGCCGCAGAAAGGATAGTAGCTAATGGATTGGCCTTGCCCTGGCCAGCGATGTCTGGGGCAGAACCATGGCACGGTTCATACATACCCTTGCCATCCGCATCTAACGACGCCGAAGGCAGCATACCAATGGAGCCCGTTAGCATGGCGGCCGCATCAGACAGAATATCGCCGAACATGTTACCGGTCACCATCACATCAAACTGCTTAGGCGCTCGCACCAGCTGCATCGCCGCATTATCTACGTACATATGGCTCAGCTCTACATCTGGGTAGTCGCTGGCCATTTCGTCCATAATTTCACGCCACAACACAGTCACTTCCAGTACGTTGGCCTTGTCTACCGAACACAAGCGACCGCCACGGGCGCGGGCTGCTTCAAATGCCACCTTACCGATGCGGCGAATTTCAGACTCGGCGTAGACATAGGTGTTGTAACCTTGGCGTTCGCCGTTATCCAATACTCGAATACCCCGGGGCTGGCCAAAATAGATGCCTCCGGTAAGCTCACGCACGATAAGAATATCTAAACCAGAGACAATTTCTGGCTTAAGGCTAGACGCATCGGCTAATTGCGGGTACAAAATGGCTGGGCGCAAGTTGCCAAATAGGTTTAAATTTGAGCGTAAACCCAGCAAACCTTTTTCTGGGCGTATGGCCATATCTAGCCCATCCCACTTAGGGCCGCCTACCGCACCAAGCAAGATAGCATCAGCGGCCTTAGCCGCGTCTAAAGTCGCTTCTGGTAGTGGCCCACCTGTCGCATCAATGGCGCTGCCGCCGACCAATGCAGTACTGATGTTTAAACCTAAACCAAATTTGGCGTCTACTGCGTGTAATACTTTTTCTGCCTCGGCAACGATTTCTGGTCCAATACCGTCACCCGGTAAAACTAATACATTGTGTGTCATGTTCTTCATCTCTAGGTTTGACGCTTATTTATTACGCAAACAACCAAGGCGCTTGTTGTTGGCGTTGTTGTTCGTATTTTTTGATGCTGCTTGATTGCTCTAGGGTTAAGCCAATATCGTCCAACCCGTTTAATAAACAATGGCGTCTAAAGCTATCAATATTAAACTCGATGTCACCCGCACTTGAACCACGAATCACACCAGCCTCTAGATCTACTGTCAGCTCAAAGCCCTCTTTGGCTAGGGTGTCTTCAAACAACTGGTCAACCTGCTCATCCAAAAGCGTGATCGGCAAAATGCCGTTCTTGAAGCAGTTGTTGTAAAAAATATCAGCAAAACTGGGGGCGATGACGCAGGAAATACCAAAATCCAACAGTGCCCATGGCGCGTGCTCGCGACTTGATCCACAGCCAAAGTTGTCTCGCGCTAAGAGTATCTTAGCACCTTTGTAGCGAGGTAGGTTGAGTACGAAGTCAGGGTTTATAGGCCTTTGACTAGAGTCTTGATCGGGCTGCCCTTCATCGAGGTAACGCAATTCATCAAACAGATTGGGGCCAAAACCTGAACGCTTAATGGATTTCAAAAACTGCTTGGGGATAATCATATCCGTGTCGACATTGGCTCGGTCCAACGGAACTGCGAGGCCGGTCAACTGGGTAAATGCTTGCATGAGTGTCTCCTATGCCTTAAGCGAACGTTCGTACATCAACAAAATGGCCGGCTATAGCAGCCGCGGCGGCCATCGCTGGACTCACCAAATGAGTGCGTCCGCCAAAACCTTGACGCCCTTCAAAGTTACGATTAGACGTAGAAGCACAATGCTCACCAGCACCTAATTTATCAGCATTCATAGCTAAACACATAGAGCAACCAGGCTCGCGCCACTCCAAGCCTGCATCGGTAAACACCGTGTGTAGACCTTCGGCTTCGGCTTGCGCCTTAACCAATCCAGAACCAGGCACAACCAACGCTTGCTTGAGGCTAGCCGCTACTGTCTTACCTTTAACTACGGCAGCAGCCGCACGTAAATCTTCAATTCGACTATTGGTACAGGAGCCAATAAATACACGATCTAATTGAATATCGATAATGGCTTGTTCGGCGGTTAAACCCATGTATTCAAGGGCTCGAGTGATACCCGCAGCTTTTACATCGTCTTTTTCTTTGGCAGGATTAGGCACTTGCGCAAATACTGGCAACACCATCTCTGGCGAAGTACCCCAAGTCACCTGTGGCGCAATAGACGCGCCATCTAGCACCACCACGTGATCAAACTCAGCATCATCATCGGAATGCAGCTCTTGCCATGCGGCCACAGCCAAGTCCCAGTGTTCACCCTTAGGCGAAAATGGTCGCCCTTCAACATAATCGATAGTCGTTTGGTCTACCGCCACCATGCCCACCCGTGCACCGGCTTCAATGGCCATGTTGCACACCGTCATGCGGCCTTCCATGCTCATGTCTTCAAACACCGTACCACCAAACTCAATGGCATAACCCGTACCGCCTGCGGTACCGATGACGCCAATGATCGCCAATACAACATCTTTAGAGGTGACACCTGCGCCTAATACGCCATCCACCCGCACCAACATATTTTGCGATTTCTTTTGAATTAGGCATTGCGTGGCTAACACGTGCTCCACTTCTGAGGTGCCAATACCGTGGGCCAACGCACCCATAGCACCGTGTGTTGCGGTATGGGAATCGCCACATACCACTGTCATGCCAGGCAGCGTAGCACCCTGCTCTGGGCCAACCACGTGCACTATGCCTTGACGTTCATCCTGCATTTTAAATTCGGTAATACCAAATTCATCGCAATTGTCATCTAATGTCACCACTTGAATCTTAGACACCGGGTCAGCAATACCATTTACCCCAATAGCACGCTCATCGGCCGTGGTGGGCACATTGTGATCAGGTGTGGCTAGGTTAGTGTCGATGCGCCAAGGCTTACGCCCTGCAATACGCAACCCTTCAAAGGCTTGGGGAGATGTCACCTCATGGAGCAAGTGGCGATCAATATAAATCAGGCAACTGCCGTCGTCTTGTTGTTTAACAAGATGGCTGTCCCATAACTTGTCATAGAGTGTTTTACCGGCCATGCGATGTCCTAAGCTCAGGTTAATGTGGAGCTATTATACCTAGCCTAAACCGATAACTCTAATTCCATTTTATTATGATTTTCATTCCGTTTAGTTATTAGTGAATCTAATTATTAGTTTTAATAACAACAATGCTTTCTTGCAGCGAACAAGCTAAACAACACATTATTATTGGTAACTCATAACAAGTCGGGTATACTGTTCATATATACAGTAAAAGTAAACCACTGGAGACAATATGGCCATCCGCACGGTGCACCAAGTTATCGGCAAAAATGAGCAAGTGATTGGAGAATATATGGACCTTAAATTAGCCAAAGAAATGGATAATCGCACGGATGTGCTTTACTACTTGGCAGATTTAATGGAAGCCCAAGGGGTTGATGAGCAGTTAGCCGAAAAAATTGCGGAACAGATGTTAACTGATGGGCAACGCAGTGAGATACTCAATCGCTTAAAAAGCGTGAAAGACTTACCTTCCCGTGCGGCAACAATATCGGCCGATACAGAATAACCCAACCGCCAGCTTATGTGAAAGTTGATTCCATTTAGTTATACATGAGTGTACCCTTGAGACCATGGATAGCATTGCACTCAAAGCCTTTTTAGTGGTAGCCGAACACAAGTCATTTTCACGGGCCGCGGAACTCCTGTACCTAACCCAACCCGCCGTGAGCAAGCGTATAGTTAAGCTGGAACAACAGCTAAACACTAGACTGTTTGACCGTATTGGCCGTACTGTTTCTCTCACTGTGGCAGGCCAACACTTGCTACCCAAAGCAACAGCCATACTGCAGGCTATGGACGACGCCGCCGGTGAGTTAACTAACTTGTCGGGGCGTGTAGGTGGCCAACTACGCATTGCTACCAGCCACCATATTAGTTTGCACCGCTTACCCGAACCGCTGCGTAAATTTATCGCCCTCTACCCTCAGGTCGAGCTAGACATCCAGTTTGCCGAGTCGGAGGTCATTTATGATGGTTTGCTCCACGGCCGCTGGCAGCTTGGCATTATCACACTTAACCCCGAGCCTCACCCACAAATTGAGCAGCAGGTGATTTGGCAGGATCAAATGCAGTTTGTAGCCGCGCCAGATCACCCTTTGAGCCAACAAGGGCCCGTTGAGTTATCGCAGCTAAGCAGCTATCCGGCGCTACTGAGCAAAAGTAACACCTTCACCCGGGGTATTGTGGAGCAAGACTTTGCCAGCCAAGGCCTTGACCTCAAAGTGGCCATGTCCACAAATAACCTAGATACGATTCGGATGATGGTGAGTATCGGAATGGGTTGGAGCATACTGCCGCAAACCTTAATCAACAGCGACCTTAAAGTCATTGCCAGTCAATCGAAACCCATCGTTAGGCATTTAGGCTGCGTTTGGCACCAACAGCGCAGCTTGTCCAACGCCGCCAAAGCATTGATGGATATATTGCAAGCCGGGTGAAATTTGGGTTAGATATTAGCCCCGTAGAGTAGCCTTGTAGTTGCCAAATTAAATGACTATTTGAGTCATTTAATTATTCCCAATCGGCCCAAGCTGGTTTAGAATGCGACCTAATCCCATTGGCTGCAATAGTCTTTTGGTCGTAGTTTTTGAAAGTGTTATTTGAGTTAGATAAAGAGACTACTATGTCCGATAAAAAACCTATTCGCTACGCATTTTTGCAAATTCCAAACTACTCCATGGTGACCTTTTCATCAGCCGTAGCCAGCCTTCGTGGCGCCAACTACATTAGTAAACAAGAGCTGTATGAATGGGAAATCGTGTCAATGGACGGCACGCCGGTAACGGCCAGTGTTGGTTTTGAAGTAACCCCCACCATCCATATAAACGACCTCAACCTTAACGGCTTAGAGGCACTAATCGTCTGTGGCGGCACCTACATCGACCGCGCCTATGACAAAGGCACCCTCGCCTTTCTTCGTAAAGTTGCCAACGCCAAAGTTGCCGTCGGCTCTACCTGTACCGGTAGCTATTTATTAGCCTCTGCAGGCCTACTAGACGGCTACAAATCCACTATTCACTGGGAAAACTTGGCCAGCATGCGCGAAGAGTTCCCCAATGTATTGATGTCTTCTAACTTGTTTGCCATTGACCGTGACCGCTTTACTTGCTCTGGCGGCAACTCGTCGTTAGACATGATGTTACAGTTTGTGAGCAGCCATCATGGCCCAGAGTTGGCGGCTGCGGTGTCTGAAATGTTCATTATGGAACGTATACGCGACCATCACGACACCCAGCGTATTCCATTACGCTTACACTTAGGCAACAGCCAGCCCAAGCTCATTGAAGCTGTGGCATTGATGGAAGCGAACCTTGAAGAAACCATTAGTTTGGATGATTTAGCACAGTATGTGGGTGTGTCGCGTCGTCAGCTAGAGCGGTTGTTCCAGAAACACCTCAAGTGCGTGCCCTCACGTTATTACTTAGAACTGCGCCTTAACCGTGCGCGCCAATTGCTGTTACAGACCAACTTATCCATCATCGACGTATCACTGGCTTGCGGTTTTGTATCGGCACCGCATTTCTCTAAGTGTTATCGCGACTTCTTTGGTATTCCACCGAGGGAAGAGCGCCGCCGTTTCTCACCTGGTCAAAGCGTTAAGGTGGCTCAAGAATCAGTGGACACTGCGTCAGATTCAGAATTGTCATCCTCAGCACAGCTGAGGTCCTGACTTGCGCCAGGATGACGGTGGCACAGGCGCATTGTCATTCCGGCGCAGGCCCCATG
>DPHD01000033.1:48374-55922 GCA_003523085.1 Oceanospirillaceae bacterium
GGTTCCGGTAGGGTGAAGTAGGTAGGCCTACGCACCTAGGATCGCCATGGCCAACTCGCTGCCTGGGATTTCTAAGGCGGCAAGCCAAACAATCATACCAATCAACGCCGCTGCCGTAAGTAGATACCACACTAGGCTAAAAATTATGCCATAGGTGTCGAGCTTGTGTTTTGGATCGTAATCAAAGCTGCGCCAATCAGATAACAAATCAACCAACCCCATAATGCCAAAAAATCCGATGAGCGCAAAGCCGTTGGTAAAGCAGTAGAAAATCAATAAAGCAGATATGACCACTAAGCCGACGTAGATAAAGCGGCTGCGACCCGAGTAGACTAAAGCTTTAATCACATGCCCACCATCGAGCGGCAACACGGGTAACAAGTTAACCAAGTTGAGTAACGCACTGATAGAAGCCACCAACCCCACAAAGTGGCTTTCGGTCAGGCTATAAGCTACAAAAAACCCCAGGGTCATCACTAAACCAAACACCGGCCCCATCATGGCGATATATAAATCCTGCCAATGGGTTTTAGGCTGCTCGCCCACGGCAATACCGCCCACAAAAGGAATGATATAAATACCTTTTGTGGGAATGCCAAAATGCTTCATGGCCCGAATATGGCCATATTCGTGGAACATCAATACTGCCAGCAAGGTCGCAGCAAATTCAAAACTCAGCAGAATAGTCCACCCCGACAGGGCCATGCCAATCAAGGCCACCTTAACCACTTTAATGCTTTTGAATAGCTTGAGGCCAATGCCCAACATAATAGCTAACCGGGCCCTGCCTTTGGGTGCTGGCACTTGTTGCTGCATGTTATTTGTCCTTTGTGGGTTAACCGCGACGACGACGGCGTTTCTTTTCGCCACTTTCCGTTTCTGCCTTAACTTCTTTGGTGGCAGGTAAGGTCACCACTTTCTCCAATTCTGGAAAGGCATCAACCTTATTTGGAAAGGCCATAGCATCAATAAACAGCTGTTGGAAATCGGGCTCTACTGCGGTTTCTATTTTTTCTACACTGCGTACCACTTGCTCAATTTCTGCCCGCGACTCTTCGTTAAGTAAGGCGATACGTGCACCCGTACCTGCCGCGTTACCGGCCGAAGACACCTCACCCAAGGCACAGTCTGGGATTAAGCCTAATACCATGGCGTATTTTACGTCGATGTGACTACCAAAGGCACCGGCAAATCGTATACGATCTACTTTGTCGACCTGCTGGTATTGCATTAGCAGCTTCACACCCGCGTACAAAGCGGCCTTAGCCAGCTGAATAGCACGGATGTCATTTTGCATAATCTTAACCGCGCCACGAGTTTCCGTGGCGGGCATGATTTCGTACGAATAAGTGCGCCCGTCGGGTTGAATGCGCGGGTTAATGTCAGCCATCGCACCATCCACCACACCGTCTTGGTTAATGACCCCAGATAAGTACATTTCCGCCACCACCTCGATGATGCCAGAACCACAAATACCGGTAATGCCTGATTTTTCCGTCGCTTCATCAAAGCCAGCTTGGTCCGACCACAACTCGCAACCAATCACCTGAAACCGTGGCTCTAAGGTGACCGGATCTATACGAATGCGTTCTATGGCACCGGCTGCAGCACGTTGCCCCGAGCTAATTTGCGCGCCTTCAAAGGCTGGACCCGTGGGGCTAGAACAGGCGACTAAACGATGACGGTTACCTAATACGATCTCGGCGTTGGTGCCTACGTCAACCAACAACGTCATTTCATCATGGTTATAAGGTTGTTCAGCTAATATCATACCCGCCGTATCGGCGCCTACATGGCCAGCAATACAGGGCAATAAGTAAGCTCTGGCTTGAGGGTTTAGTACAACATCTAGGTCGCGGGCTAAGGTGTTAACTGCCATGTCTGTGGCTAAGGCAAAGGGTGCACCACCCAGCTCTACTGGGTTTATACCCAATAACAAATGATGCATGATGGGGTTAGCCACAAAGGTGATTTCTAATATGTCGGTGGTGTTACATTGCACTTGTTTAACCAAGTCTTTAACCAGACCGTTGAGCGCTTCACGCACCGCATGGGTCATGTCAACTTCGCCACCCGGATTCATCATCACGTAAGACACCCGACTCATGAGATCCTCACCAAAACGAATTTGTGGGTTCATGACGCCGGCACTGGCCACCACTGCACCGCTAGACAAGTTGCATAAGTGCGCTGCTATAGTGGTAGAGCCTACGTCTACCGCCACACCAAAAATGGTTTCTTTTAAGCCAGGCCAGATAGCAACAATCTGCTCACCTTGGCGCACTGCAACCGTGACTGCCCATTTGCCTTCGCGCAATATAGGTTGAATAGTCGCTAACAGAGCCACATCATAACGAAGGTCAAGCAATTGCCAGTCAGCTTCGAGGGCGTTGAGCAAACGGCGTAAATCGCCAGATGGGTCGTGCATGTCGGGCTCTTGGACTTCTACATAATACAAACGCACCAAGGGGTTGATATCAATATCGTGGTGTTCCGCATCCTTACGCACCATTTGATGATGCACTTGGCTTTCTGCGGGCACATCCACAACGATGTCGTTCAATACCTTGGTATGGCAGCTTAGACGGCGCCCCGGTTTCAGCTCACGACGTTCGGCAAACTTAAGCTCAGGTGCAGTAATGGGCTCTAAGCTGTCCTTGCCGGAGGTAATACCAAACTTGGCAAATTCGCCTTCACTCACTAATATTTGACAGCGCCCACAAATACCACGGGCACCGCACACCGAATCGATATCCACATTGAGATAACGTGCCGCTTGTAACAACGGCGTCCCTACTGGGAAACGACCGCGCTTGCCTGAGGGTGTAAAAACGACTAAAGCATCATCAGTATGTGTTTGACTCATAGGGCCATCTCAATGTTGTTTGCTGGTTGGGTGAGATAAAAAAGGAGCCATGAGGCCCCTTTTAGATAATTTTACCATCGTCAGCGCAGCTTATGCGCTGCGACGACGACCGCCAGTACGGCCACCACGTCCAGTGGCAGCAGCTGGGTCACGATAGGCTTTAATCCAGTTTTTACATTCTGGATCGTGACCCATCATTAGGTTGCCACCGCGCACACCGAGCATCACTTCGTCGTGCATCGGGTTGATAATAGCAGAGGTCATGCCAGAGGCAATCGCACAGGCGATAAAGGCACAGTTTACACCGTTACGGTTAGGTAAACCGAAGCTAAAGTTAGATGCCCCACAGGTGGTATTGACCTTAAGTTCAGTACGTAGGCGATGTACAAATTCCATCACCTGACGACCCGAGGTATTAATCGCGCCGACCGGCATAACCAGTGGGTCTACCACAACGTCTGACGCTGGAATACCGTAATCTGCAGCCCGCTCAACAATTTTCTTAGCCACATCAAAGCGTACGTTAATGTCTTGTGAGATACCGGTTTCATCGTTAGAAATGGCAACTACAGCAGCGCCGTATTTCTTAACCAAAGGCAATACGCGATCCAATGACTCGTCTTCGCCGGTAACCGAATTCAAAAGCGCCTTACCCTTGTATACAGCAAGGCCAGCTTCTAGTGCTTCGATGATAGATGAATCGATACATAGCGGCACGTCAACTAGTTTTTGTACCAGCTGAATGGTTTTGGCTAAAATGGCTGGTTCGTCAGCGAGCGGTATACCGGCGTTGATGTCCAAGATCGTAGCGCCCGCTGCAACCTGAGCTAAAGCATCTGCCTCTACGCGGCTAAAGTCGCCATTTTTCATTTCTTCGGCGAGTAATTTACGGCCGGTAGGGTTAATGCGTTCGCCGATCACGGCAAACGGGCGATCAAAGCCAATGACAACTTCTTGGGTAGCGGAGCTGATGATAGTATCAGTCATGGGTGTTTCCTGCTTTAAGGTCTAATAAAGGCTAGTTGCCTAGCCCAAAACATAAAATATAGGTTGGTTTATGGCTTAACGATGAAGCTTTTACCACTCAACTCAAATTGGCCATCTTGCACTTGATACATCCACGCGGCCGACTTCTTTAAGCCGCCTAATGGATATAGGTGGCACTGATGAATCAAACAATCGGGATCGTTATGCATACCGGTTACCAAGTCGCGCATAAGCTGACTCGGCTCCGATGAGGGTGCGTTAACATATTTGCCTAAAAATGAGTCTTTAAGGCCTAATTTTACCATATTCATCGGGCTACGGGTTAAGAAGCGCACCGATGCACCCGCACCACAATGGGCCGCATGGCGCATCAGCGTTTTAATGGTGGCTAAGCCTGGCACACCAATATGAATCGGCAGCTCGTTACCAGCAGCACGAATTTCGCGCTCCCAAGCAAAGATCGGCTCTGCCTCAAATACAAACTGGGTGGCTAAATACAAACTCATATCGGTTTGTTTAGCAAAATCGTTCTTTTGTTTAATGGCTAGTGCACAGTCCGCAGGGCTGATGTCTGGGCTGCCTTCTGGGTGCCCCGCTAACCCCATTTTTAAAATGCCGTACTTTTCAAACAAACCGGTTTGTAACACTTCCATAGAAGACCCAAAATCGCCTACGGGTGTGGTTACGCCACCACCAATTAGCAAGCCTTCAGTAACACCGGTTTCGCCTTGCAGAGAAGCCAAGTTCTCTTCTAAGTATTTAGCAGAGGGGATCGACCGTGCGGCAAAGTGTGGCACAGGGTTAAAGCCTTCTTCTTTAAGGCGACGTACAGTAGCCACAGTATCTGCAAAATTTGAGCCTGGTAAAAAAGTCACGTAAACGGTACAGCCCGGGCGCAACAGCTCGCTAAAGTCAGCGACTTTAGCGGCACCGCCTGGAGTCACTTCTACAGTGGTTTTTTGCATCAAGTCGATAATGGCTTGTTTTTCTGCAACGGCATTTAGTGCCATGGGACCTTCTCCAAAAAAGAAATAACACTGGTTTTACAACCAATGAGTGAGCTATTTATCAGCTATTTTTCAGCAATACCGCCAGCAGCAACGAGTACCGCCAAACGTTCATCGGTGTAGTCTGTTTGTATTTGGCTAACCGTGGCTTCTAGCACCGCCTCCAAATCATCTCCACAACTGCTGGTATCACGACGCCATTCGGACAAATATCCGTCACTACCGTAAAGACCCGCTCGCATTGCAGCTTTGTCTACCGCCTTTTCAAACCGTTCTTCAAGGGGGCGTTTGGCACTTTTACGCCCTTGTTTAACGATAACTTGGGCGGGAATGTCACGCCACATGACGATGATTAGGTTGGCCATTTAATTACCTGCTCTGTGTAATTGCTATAATGCGCGCTCAGTTCTTGGGCCATTTGGCCGTACCCTGTTTCAACACGTTCATATTCCAAACCTAGCTTATCAGCCGCTGCTTCAGCAAAATGATCTAGCTGTCGGTCGGGGTCTTGTACTAGGTATACCAGCTTTTTATAGTGCGCAAACATCAACTCAATAAGTTTTGGATGTTTGTTCAAGCCCATACCTTCCATGATGAGCTGTTCAAAATGTTTGGCCAGGTAATCGGTTAGGTAAAAGGTACCTAACTCCTGCTCAGCCATGGCAGCGAAATTGTCGCTACCACTAAAAAATTCGTAACAATGGGCGCCAGACAAACGTTGAATACCGTACTGATCCAGTACTTTGTCCAAGCGGCCACCGGTACCACAATCCCCAAATGCTGCAAACACATGGTCGTAATCTGCAGCATAGGCCTGTAGTCGTTTTTCAACGGCCGCAGGAATCTGATCCGGCCGATTATGCAACTCGGCTGGGATTTGAGTGACTTTTAAATGTTGCCAGCCGTTACTCTTAGCCACAGCCATGACTTCACGAGCAATAGCACCGCAGGTAATGATGAGCAGGCTGGCTGGCTGCATGGGTTACCCCACCAGAGCCTTAGGCTGCCCGTCGTTCAGCGATCAACTTCTTCGCTGTTTCTACCGCCACAGCTGCATCGCGGCAATAGGCGTCTGCGCCCACGGCTTCACCAAACTCTTCGTTCAGTGGTGCACCGCCTACCAATACCAAGAAATCGTCGCGAATACCCTGCTCTTTAAGGGTATCGATGACGACTTTCATGTAAGGCATGGTGGTGGTCAATAACGCAGACATACCCAAAATATCAGGCTTGTGTTCTTCAAGCGCTTCGAGGTATTTTTCTACTGGGCAATTAATGCCGAGGTCGATCACTTCAAAACCAGCACCTTCCCACATCATGGCCACTAGGTTTTTGCCAATGTCGTGGATATCACCCTTCACTGTACCGATCACAGCTTTGCCCACTGGTTCTGCGCCCGTTTCGGCCAGTAATGGACGTAGAATTGCCATGCCCGCTTTCATTGCGTTAGCGGCCATCAACACTTCTGGCACAAACAAAATACCGTCACGGAAGTCAACGCCTACAATGGTCATACCGGCAACTAAAGCGTCGTTCAGCACTCGGCTAGGCGACCAACCTCGGCTCAATAATATGTTAGTACCTTCAGCAATCTCTTCTTCCATACCGTCATAAAGATCGTCGTGCATTTGCTCACTAAGCTCTTCGTCATTAAGGCTATTGAGGTCGAGGTCTTCTTCGTACTGATCATCGGACATTAGGTACCACTCCTGCAGGAAAATAACAGCCTCGTATTGACGATTCAACACATGGCGATGTAATGGCCGCTAGATTATCTAGGATGACCTTTTTGAGCTAACTCGACTACGACAAAGCATTATCGAAACGCGACCCATGCCGATTTTGTGAACGGCTTGAGAGGACGGCATGATAGCATGAGCAAACCCTTGTGTTACTTGAGTTTTACCCATGGCACCTGAATCAAATTCAGGTAAATAATTTACCAAAGCGGCCCTTTTGTCCTTTAATCTGGCGCATACACGCTAACAAGCGTATAAAATTTAGGCTAAAATGCACCTCGAATTTGTCAGTCGGCATTTGAGCAAGTGTCAAAGCGGCTGTTTTACCCACCAACATGAGCTATCCCATCATGGCACACCTTATTGACGGCAAGCAGTTCGCTGCTAAATTACGTGAAAAAATGACCGGTCAAATCGCTTCAATTAAAGCAGACCACAACATTGTCCCCGGCCTAGCGGTTGTGCTGGTGGGCGAAGACCCTGCCAGCCAAGTGTACGTGCGCAGCAAAGGCAAACAAGCCAAAGAGTGTGGCATCACCTCTATTGAGCACAAGCTCGAAGACACCACTAGTGAAGCGTTCTTGCTTAACTTAATTAATGACATGAACAACGACCCAGCCATCAACGGCATCTTGGTTCAATTGCCATTACCTAAGCACATCGACTCTGCCAAGGTTTTAGAAGCCATTGACCCCGCTAAAGACGTAGACGGTTTTCACCCGATTAACGTGGGTATGTTGTCTACCGGCGGCGAAGGCATGATTCCTTGCACCCCACTAGGCAGCTTAATGATGCTACAAGACTACCATGGCGACCTTACTGGCATGAACGCCGTTGTTGTTGGCCGTTCTAACATCGTGGGTAAGCCCATGTTCAACTTGTTGTTACAGCAAAGCTGCACCGTCACCGTAGCTCACTCACGCACCAAAGACATTGAAGCCGTAGTACG
>DPHD01000033.1:56242-56714 GCA_003523085.1 Oceanospirillaceae bacterium
GCCGAAAAAGTTGCCGGTGCCATTACTCCCGTACCCGGTGGTGTTGGTCCAATGACTATCGCGTGTTTGTTGTACAACACAATGGTGGCTACATGCCGTCATAACAATGTTGAGCTACCTGCGGCTTAATAGCTGTATCGCTTTCCCAAAAAAGACCTCTATTGAGGCCTTTTTTATGGCCGCTTTTGGGCATTTATTTAGGCGTGTAATTCTCGCCCACAGAGCAGGCACAAATGCGACTCAAGCGATTGAAAGAAAACCCCGTTTCATCCTGCCATTGATTAAAACAATTCTGCACCTTAGCAACATCACTTTTATTAGAAGGCTGGCTGGCAATGTCCAAGCCAGCACCCTGCAAACACACCACCACATCACTAGTTAGTAAATAAGCATCCATGCCCATAGAGCGCAACATACGTGGCCCACTCATACCTCCAAGACGGCTACCTGACTGCTTCAGGTGGCGATAAAG
>DPHD01000003.1 GCA_003523085.1 Oceanospirillaceae bacterium
ATTCAAAAAGACGAAGATTTGGCGGCTTTGTTAGGCTTGCTTGATATAGATGAACAGGTGCCACGGTCCCTTTATACCTTGGTGGCCGAAGTCTTAGTGTATACCTATTGGCTTAAGGGTATGAAGCCGGGCGATGAAAAGTAGCTAGAGGTTATTGGTGGAGGTCTAATATAAGGTTGACCTCACCCTCGGTGAGGCCACAAATTTCTTGAATACGCTCGCCACTTAAGCCTTCTTTTGCCATACGAATAGCATGCTCGTAGTTGCTTTGGCTAGGCACGTCGGAGGCTAGGCTGGTATGGCCACTAGGCTGGTCTTTAAGCTGATCTAGCTGCTGGCTGTTGTTTTCGATGACGCCATAAATGTCTTGCAGCACTTGGTCCATACGTTGTTGTCGTTGGGCACCAATAAACTGCAGTTTTTCCAATTTATTGTAGTCTTCTTGCTGTTCTAACAGTTGCAAGCCCAGGTCGGCTAGCCTTTGTTGTAGCTGTTGATTACCTTGGCGTTCTAACAATAGGGCGATCAACCCAATGACTAATCCCAATATGGCGACCACCAAAATGCTTAACACAATCAGGCTTTGTGGGTTGCTTGCAAGGGTTTGTAAAAAGGTCATAATAGCGCTCGGAACAGTTTAAATGGGTCAATACTAACCGCTAGGCCTTTATTAGGGTTCTGCCGATATTGCTGCTAAAGGCGTTGCCCAAATTGTTATAAAGGTTGGTGCTGGTTATCGGGCTATTGAGCTCGAGGGTTTCCAAGGCTTTAGAGATTGAGTCTAATTTGGTACGCATGAACATATCGCTGGTGCGATGTAGTGTGTCACAGGCTTCTAGCAAAACCAAC
Source organism: Oceanospirillaceae bacterium (assembly GCA_003523085.1). Classification (GTDB taxonomy): domain Bacteria; phylum Pseudomonadota; class Gammaproteobacteria; order Pseudomonadales; family Balneatricaceae; genus Njordibacter. The sequence continues at coordinate 850 of DPHD01000003.1, forward strand.
AATTGTTGCCACTTCGCTTGTTGTTCGCTGGCCAGATGGCGGCTAAAGTCTTGGTCATCGGGGTCAAGGTTGGTATTTTGGCAAAATTGAGTGCGTAGAGCATCAAACAGCTGAATGGTCTGTACGTCATGTTGCTTGCGCACTTGCAGGGCTTGAAAAGCCTCTAGGTCGCTTTCTTTGAGGTGCTTGAATTCCAGCTCTAGGGTGCTGTGCAGCTGCTGCGCGTCGGTGATGGCTTGATTGAGGTGGCCATCAAATTGTTGTTGTAGTTGAGGCAGCAATGGTTGTTTACCCTTGGATTAATTTTTCTAAGCTAGTCATTTTTTCTGCAACACGTGCGGCATCAATCGGAAACTCACCGTCTTCTAAGGCCTGCTTGATGCGGTCAACTTTCTTTTGGTTAATGTCACTCACGTCTTTACTGGCTTGAGTCATGCGTAACAAAGTTTGTGACTCCGGCGTAAATTTGGCTTGGTCGGCACCTTGAGTGGGGGCCGCCTTGGCTTGCTCAGTGGCTTGCTGAGTTTTAGCTACATTAGCTTGCTGCTGAACTTCTTGCGATGGATTGGCAGCTTTAGCTTGGGCGTTATTGGCTTTATTGCCAGCAACACGTTGGTATTGATTATTAATATCGTTCATATGGCACCTCTTGCCTTTTTTTCAACTACGCAGTAGCTATCGGCAGGTTGGCTGAAAACTTGAGTCTAAAATAGCATTTATTTTTAAATAAATCAGTTTATTTACAACCAGCCTCTAAAGCGTGGCTAACGTAACAATTCAACTTGCCCTTTACCGGTGACAATCGCCTGTTTAATGAGCCCGCTTTGCAGCACTTTGACGTCAATTTTATCACCCAAATTGCCGTTGGCTAAGGCCTGAGCTGCGCTGGTAATTTGATAGTTGGAACGGTTGATTTGCAGACTCACTTGCTGGTTTTTAACCGCCAAATAAGCCTCGCGCAACATGTCTTTGGTAATGGCTGCCCCTGCAGCAATGTGACGTTTAGTCACCCAGCCAAGCAGTTGACTGGTTTGGTTAAAGCCTGGATGGCGTAATTTGTGGTTAGCTAACCATTGCAATTGCATGTCGGCGGCAATCAACACGCGGCCTGCTGCAAGCGCTTGGGTCGCCACCAATACCTGTTGCTGGCCTTCAATGTCGCCCGTGTTGAGGAGCTTTCCCGCTTTAATATAACGTTTGGCTAACTGGCCAATAATCTGCCCTTTGTCGGTGAGTAGGTTGGCTGTGGTTGCTTTTAGCTCAATGGGGCTAGCCTGCAGATGCTGCTCGGTGATCACCACGCCTTGAGCCAAATCACTGGCGGCCTTCCAAACGGTTTGTAATTCGGTAAAGTCATCCTTGTTCAGCCAATGGCCTGCGGCTATGCCGTGTTTGACACGCTTGCCCACGGGACTGCTGTCCACGCCCAAAAATTTGAGGCTGTTGGGCGCATGCTTTTGTAGTTGTACGTGCGACGAGCTAATAATGCCATGCTCGGGGATGGGCGTGATTAAGCGCCAAGCCAGCACCGAGGTGTTAACTTTTATGGAAAGATACAGCGACCAAGTGGGCTGTTTGCTGCTCACACTCTTAGGGCACTCCACTTTAATGGTTTTGTGGTTATTGAATGGCAGAGTGAGTACCAGACCCGACTTGCACAAGGGGTAACGGCTGCGTTCATCTAATGGTGTGCTAGTGGCTGAACCGCCTAAGTTATCTACAGAATATTGATTAATGGCTTGGAAGATACTCCCATGGCTTTGCCATTGATCTGCCAATACCGGGCGTAGGTTGAGGCTCAGAAGTATAACGCAGGCGCACATCAAGAGCCTGATTGTGCCGGCGGCAAGGCTTTGCCGCTTGTTTAAAAAGCGCCCATAATAGTCTTCAAATAAATCATAACTCATTGTTTTATATAGAAATTTAATAGTTGGCATAATCTTTGCTTTAGTAACTGTATAACGGGTGTTATTAGCCCCAAAACAGTTTAGTTAAATGGCAGTAGATTATGAGTATTTTGCAAAATCCACTAGGTATCCATGGCACCGCATTGCAGTTACGTGAGCAACGTACGGCGGTACTGGCGTCTAACATCGCCAACGTTGATACACCCAACTTCAAAGCCCGTGACTTGGATTTTAGCAAGGTCATGGCAGCCACGGAAAGTAAGAATATGCGTACTAGCAATAGTCGACACTTTTCAGTAGGCGCTGGCCAAGCCTTAGCGGGCGAGGGCATGGTCAAATATCGTATGCCCAACAGCGCGTCAGTGGACGGTAACACAGTAGAAATTAGCACAGAAAACGCCTTATTTACAGAAAATTCCATGCGTTATCAGGCCACGACTACTTTTTTGAATAGCCGAATTAAAGGCATCATGAGCGCCTTGCGTGGCGAATAAGTCAGCGTTTTGATAACTCATTAAGAAAAGGATACTAGTATGTCAATGTTAAATACCCTCCAAATTTCAAGTTCTGCCATGAACGCACAGATGGTACGCATGAATACCACTGCCAGTAACTTGGCCAATATGGACGTGGTGGGTTCTTCTGAAGAGGAAGCCTACAAAGCTAAAAAACCCATTTTTAAAACTGTGATGGAAACTTACACCAACAATGATTTTCAAGCCAGTGTTTCGGTTTCTGGTATTCACGTTACGCAACGCGCCAATAGCAAACGTTACGACCCACAAAATCCAGCAGCCAACGACGATGGTTACGTATACATGTCCAATGTGAACTCAATTGAAGAAATGGTGGACATGACCAACGCATCACGCTCTTACCAAACCAACGTCGAAGTCATGAACGCCACCAAAAAAATGATGATGAGTACTTTGCAGTTAGGCAGGTAAACGCCACATACCTGCAAACCATGCAAGTAAGGAGAAAATGATGACAGCATCAGTGAGCCAGGCGATACCCGAAAACTTACG
>DPHD01000055.1:0-2301 GCA_003523085.1 Oceanospirillaceae bacterium
GCCATTTTGGTGGCCACTGAGTATTCCGCATAATTATCAAACCCCACCAATTGAGCCACCTTGTGTCGCAAGCTTACAAGGTCGGTCATAATCTGGCTATTATCAAACTGCCCACCTTGCGGGCCTTGGTCCGAGGCTCGTGTATTAAAGGCTTGATACATTTCTTGGCGCAAATCACGCTGTTCGGCAAAGGTCATCACCGCGTGATAACAGGCAAAATCTAGCTTCAGTAGATAGCCAGTTTTTTGTTTAGCCTTGGCCGCCTCTTGGGCTTGCTGCAAGGCTGATTCCGGCAATCCGAGTAAGCACTCACCATCAACAAAATGCTTTGACCACGCCTCTGTCGCATCCATAAGGTTGTTTGAAAACTGTGTGGACAACTCCGCCATCTGTTGCTTTAGTTGACCGTATTCAACTTTTTGCTGTGGGTTCAGGGCCACACCCGCAAGCTTAAAATCTCTAATTTGCAAGCCTAAAAACTGTTGCTGTGATTGACTAAGCTGACCACATTCCTGGCTTTCAGCTAAGGCTAGAAAAGCCAAGTAGAGGTCTTTGTTTTGCCCCAGCTGAGTAGCGTACTCGGTAAGCTTAGGCAGACACTGGTCGAATGCAGCCCTTATTTCCTCCGTATTGCTCACGCCGTGTAAATGACTTAACGGCCCCCAAAGTTGACCAATGTCATCGTCTAATACTTCCAAAGCAGGCACTAAGCTGGCGTAGTCCAAGGTATCTTTGTGGCCTACCAACTGCTCGATGGCCTGTAGGTTTTGTGCCAGTTTTTGGTCTAACTTGGCGGCCAGTCCTGCAGGGTTTAAGGTGATAAAGTCTGGTAGCTTTAATTGCTGTGCAAGAGATTGACTAGCCATGGTGTTCCATCGATTGTTTTGTATGTTAGTGAGGTTATAATAGTGACTCTTTTAGCATTACCCAATGCTTTGGCTAAAAATAAGCCCTCGTTTGGCAATAATTAGGAATAACAATGGCCCTTCGCCCATTAAAACACGTTCAACCGCAAGTTCACGCCGATGCCTTTATTGATGAGCAATGTATTATCATTGGTGACGTTCACATTGGTGCCGATTCTTCGGTCTGGCCCTACAGCGTAGTACGTGGTGATGTAAATCATATCCGTATCGGTCACTCCACTAGTATTCAAGACGGCTCCATCCTCCATGTCAGCCACAAAAACACCAACAACCCAGCGGGCTACCCCCTCATCATTGGTAATCAAGTGACCGTAGGCCATCGCACCATTTTACATGGTTGTATCATTGGTAATCGGGTATTGGTGGGCATGGGCAGCACCATCATGGATGACGTGGTCATCGAAGACGATGTCATGATTGCCGCCAACAGCCTAGTGACGCCAGGCAAGCGTTTAGTAAGTGGTTTCTTGTACGCTGGTAGCCCGGCAAGGCAAAAGCGTCCACTCACCGAAGCCGAGTTGTCGAGCCTCACGTATATGGCCGACAACTACGTCAATCTTAAAAACCAGTACTTAGCACAGGACTTAACATGAGCAACCCCTACAACAAAGACTATCCGATCTCTTGGGAAGAGCTACACCGTAACGCTCGCGCATTGGCTTGGCGCTTGCTTGAACAAGGTCCTTGGAAAGGCATCATTGCCATTACCCGTGGTGGTTTAGTGCCTGCGGCCATTATTGCTCGCGAACTCGACATTCGCTTAATCGACACCATTTGTATTTCTAGCTACGGCCAACTCGAAGAGGGTGTAGAAGCCAGTAAACAAGGTGAACTGAAATTACTTAAGGGTTTTGACGGCGATGGCGAAGGCTTTTTACTGATTGACGACCTAGTGGATACGGGCAGAACCGCCGCCGCCGTACGCGCCATGGTGCCTAAAGCCACCTTCGCCACCGTATATGCCAAACCAGCCGGCAAACCCACGGTAGACCTCTACATTACCGAAGTCAGCCAAGACACGTGGATCCGTTTTCCATGGGATATGGCGCAAAGCTTTGCTACACCCATTGCAGACATCAAAGACTAAACCAAGTTAGCCATAAGGATCCGGCGTGACGCAATTTCTCTACCTGTCTACCGTGCTGATTTGGGGCACCACTTGGATTGCTATTCACTGGCAATTGGGTGATGTGTCTATATTTGTATCGGTGTTCTACCGCTTTGCCCTTGCAGCGAGCATTATGCTGCCGCTCATGATTATTACCAAAAAATTGCAAAGCACTACCGTTGGTGATCATGGATTTATGGTGTTGCAAGGCATCTGTCTTATGTCCATGAACTTCGTTTGTTTTTACGCAGCAGGACTCACCCTCAC
>DPHD01000055.1:2593-3424 GCA_003523085.1 Oceanospirillaceae bacterium
TTAGGGTTTATTTTTTGGCCAGAACTAAGAGCAAGTGATACTAACCTAGATTATTTTAAGGCCATTGGCCTTGCTTCGATGGGTACTTATCTATTTTCACTAGGCAATATGATTTCGCTACGGCACACTACAAAGGGCTTAAAACCGCTCACTAGTAATGCCTACGCCATGATCTACGGCGCTTGCGCCTTGGCGGGTTTGTTGTACGTCTCCAACACGCCACTGGCATGGGATTCTAGGCCCCAGTACTTGGGCAGCCTACTGTATTTGGCGATTATTGGCACGGTTGCGGGCTTTGCTGCCTACTTGACACTAGTTGCGCGCATAGGCGCCAATAAAGCGGCTTATGCTACGGTCATGTTCCCTATCGTCGCACTAGCGCTATCCACCATGTTTGAGGGATATATATGGACCCTAAGTAGCGTGACGGGTTTAGCGCTTGTGTTGCTCGGCAATGGTATGATTTTAGGTATCAAACTACCGTATTTTGCTCGCACTAAATAGATAGGGACCATATGAAAAAAATCGCAGTTTTCGGCAAGCCAGGTAGCGGCAAATCCACTTTGAGCAAAAGTCTAGCATTGGCAACGGGTATAGAACTGTATCAGCTAGACTCAATTCTATATCAAAAAGATGGCACTCAGGTAGATCGGCAAACCTACGATAAAGCACACACAGAAATAGTCACTAGCGATAGTTGGATTATCGATGGCTTCGGCCCAATGGATTCGTTCAATGAGCGGCTGGGCACCGCCGATACGCTAATCTACATAGACCTGCCCTATATAACCAGTTATTGGCTGGTGACAAAGCGGCTGCTAAAAGGCTTGT
>DPHD01000055.1:3829-5801 GCA_003523085.1 Oceanospirillaceae bacterium
GCTTTGCGCGACACCTTCAATACTAACTTGCGTGGTAAAAACGGAACCACCCAGTTTAATAAAAACTTCAGTTTAGTTTCATTAAATGCCACTAGCTCTCCACGTATCATGGCTTTATAACCACACTCAGCCACCGATTTTGCCGATTTTGATTGCTCAAAGACAGCCACGCCGTGCAGGTCTGCAGCGGCTACAAAACCCGTCGCTACTGGCCCAGGACACAATGCCGTTACGGTGACATTGTTGCCAGCCACTTCTTCTGCAATGGCTTGAGAAAAAGAAGTAACATAAGCCTTGGTGGCATAATAAACCGCTTGTAACGGCCCTGGCATAAACGATGCGGTAGAAGACACATTAAGAATACGCCCGCGATTACGCGCCACCATACCTTGCAGGTAAAGGTGCGTTAGGCTAGTTAAAGCAGCCACATTCACCTGTATCATGGCTTTTTCAGCCGTTAAATCTCTGCTATTAAATAACCCGTGGCCCCCAAAACCCGCATTGTTAATGAGTATGTCTACCTCTAGCCCCATCGCCTGAGTTTGAGAAAACACGCGGTCTGCCGCGTCGGATTGAGAAAGGTCCTGTGTAATCACAGTCACTCTAACGGCGTGTTCAGCTTCTAGCTCTTGCTTCAAACTTTCGAGCTTGTCTTGTGAGCGTGCCACGAGGATTAAGTCGCCGCCCTGCCTCGCATGGAGCTTAGCTAATTCTAAACCGATGCCACTTGATGCGCCGGTAATTAGGGCTGTGTTGTTACCACTCATAGATGCGATCTCTAATGCTGGGTCTATAAAACTTAATAAGGACTCCTCAACCAGTCTACAACCGCTTGAGGGTTTTCATTTGGGGGAAACACTGGGTAAAACACCTTACAGATGCACCCATCTTTAATAATCAGGGTAATGCGTTTATACAACTGCATGTTTGCCACCTCAAAAGTAGGCAGGTCCAAAGTTGATTTTAGGGTTAGGTTGCTGTCACTCAACAATTCAAACGGTAAATGTAGCCTTTGTTGGGCTTCTATTTGATACTCAGTGGACTGCACACTCAAACCAAACACTTGGGCATTGAGCTGCCTTAGCTCTTGGTAATGATCCCTAAAACTGCACGCTTGAGGCGTGCAGCCCCTTGCCCCGGGAATGTCGTCCCATTGATCCGGCAGCGGCACGTCTGGCCGCCCCGTCATGGGGTATACATACACCACCACAAAGCCATCAAATTCGGCTAAATCAACGGCTTTTTCGTTAGTGGCTGGCAAGCTATCGCTTGGCCATCGCATCCCAAGTAAGTGATCACTGAGGCCATCATCTACTGGCACCGGCAGATCTTGTGGCAGGTTGGTGAGCTGCATTCATCCCCCTATTGACTAGGTAATGGCGTAATACACCACATAAACCCAAGAAAATAGGCCATGGATAATAGCCCACAAAATCGACTTATTCACAGACCATGAGATGGTAATGGCCAATGCGGCGCCAAAGCTAATGCCCGCAGTGGCGTAGTTGATGGGTTTTTTGTTCATATTAGGTTCCTTATTAGCTAGATGGGTAACCGATTATTTCGTGCTTATGGGCCGAATATCCATTATGGGCATCACGCCATCACCCATCATGGTGGTGGGCAATCGTCCGTCCCATGCTTGGGCTTCGGTTAATTTCACTATCAGAGGATTGTCTTTTAGCGCTTTACCCTTGGCTTCAATCGCTTGGGCTTCGGCTTTACCTTTTAATAAAATCGATTGTGCTTCTGCCTCGGCTATTTTTAAGATGCCCTTGGCTTTAGCATCTGCCGTGTTTACCGCTCTTAGGGCTTCTAAGCGCTGGCGTTCTAGCTTGTGCTCTTCGGCTGCCGCGAGGTTTTTTTCGGTTTGTTTGATTTCGATTGAATTGATATATTTTTTTGGCAATACGATATTTTCAATTTGAATATTGTCTACCACCACCGGAAAACCTTGCATTTCTTCGGCCAA
>DPHD01000055.1:6040-6565 GCA_003523085.1 Oceanospirillaceae bacterium
GTGTCTTTAGTGGCCGATCGGAAACGTGGGTCTAATATGCGTTGTTCAAACTGGGTTAAGCCGCCGTAGCGCTTAAACAACTCTAGCGCGGCTTCTTTATTGACGGTCCAGTTGACTGACACCTCTATGGTTACTGGCATTTGTTCTTTGGTGCTGGAGGCCATTTTTTCTGCATTTTTACGGGTTCTAACCTCTATCAGCTCGACGGTTTCTATAAAAGGTATTTTAAAGTGCAGTCCTGGATTCTCTTGGTTTTTTGCTTCGCCAAAACGTTTTACAACACCCACGTGTCCCTCTATGACAATAAAATATGAATTAAATACGGCGAGCAGTAGGAGCAGGCCGAAGAGGATTTTGACTATATTTGCGAGAGTGAGTTTGTCCATAATATTCATGATGCTGTCCTTTAATAGTTGTACTTACTGGATGTTGCTAGCTGAGTATAGTTGAACTTAGACCAATAACCACTCGTAGCCGCTATTGGTAATTGCGAAAACGCGCGCTACTACCCAACGCACCCAAGGC
>DPHD01000055.1:6710-33471 GCA_003523085.1 Oceanospirillaceae bacterium
TATCCACTGGTTTAAGTCTGCTAGCCAGCCACCCACCAAGATCAGCACAAAGGTGAAGCTAAAACCGATCAAGGTCATGCCTGCAGTGAGGCGAGTTACGGCATTACCTTTGGCAATGCTAGGCGGCAAACTCATGAGCAAAATCAATTTCACGGTAGAGGCACAGCCCACACACAAAACCGACACCCACGAGGCCCAACCTTGCAGAAACACAAACCCAAGCATACCCAGCAGAGAAACTAGTGCAGACACCGCTACGGGAGTCCTCAACCCAACCCATGCTGGGGCTGATAGCACAATAAAGGAGGCTAGCAAGGGCATTGAATTGAACCCCAAAATGAGCCATTTTAAGGCATATTCTTCGCCCCTAGCCCGCAAAAAAGTGCCGGCGTAGGCATTGGTTACGACGAAGCCAACGATGGAAGCCGTTAACAACAGGCTGAGTTGCCATATGTGCTTGTCGGTCAAATTAGGTAGTGCTTGAGCAGACGACGAATTTTTCATTGATGCCTGATCAGACTGAGTTTCGGTTGTGGGTATGCGTACGACGGCTACCAGCGCGGCGATCACAATCACGGGGACCGACCACAGCCCCAAGGCCACACGCCAATTGTGGTCGGCTAATGGCATGATGATCGGCAGAGTAAAACCAGCACCCATCATTTCGCCCATCATCATGCCATTGATATATACCGCACTCGCTAAGCCCACATGTGCGGGGGTCCACACGGTGGTGGCTTTTGGAAGCGCGGTCTGAAATAACGCCACACCAGCGCCCATAATTACCGACACGATAAACAACATGAGGCTGGAGGGAACGATGCCCCGAGCTATTGATGCCATGGCCATAATTAATAGGCCACTAACAATCACCGTTTTTAGGCTAAACCGAGAGATAAACCATGCGGCTGGAATAGCACCAAAAGCAACGGCGATCATAGGCAAGGTCGTCAAAGCGCCAGTACCGGCCTCACCCAAACCGAATGCGTCGGCAATTTGAGTGGCTAACGGTGGTGCCGCTAATATAGGCACTCTTAGTGTCCAACCTATCAACCATAAAAGGCAAAGTATTAAAGTAGGCTTATTTGAAGTGGGAGAAAACATTCGTTGTACTCAGTTATATTAAGGTTTCACCGCCAGCGCTTAAGCTTAGGCATGCCGCGGGTAACGACCCCGCAGAAGAGGCCGCTTACGTATCCTCTTGGTCCTCCAGCCACTTATACATCACTATAGCATCAACATAACCCTTGTTCGGGTGTTTGAAGGCTTTGGGTAACCTACCTACAGTCTCAAACCCAAGTTTATGCCACAGCCTAACTGCGCCGTCGTTGCTCACGGCAACAAAGTTAAACTGCATGGCTTGGTAACCAAGGGACACGGCCATTTGTTGAGAATGTTGGCACATGATGGTGGCGAGTCCGCGCCCCCTTGCCTGTGGCGCAACCATATAACCACAATTACACACATGCTGGCCTGGGCCTTGTTGGTTGGTTTTTATGTAATAGGTGCCGAGTATTACCCCGTCTTCTTCAAACACAAAGGTTTTGCGTGGGGCTTCAAGCCATGTGATGTGGGCTTGTGCCTTAGTGGTGTCTTCTGCATATCCATAGGTCTCGCCTGCGGCAACGATCGCGTGAAAAATGGGCCAGATGGCATCAAGGTCATCTGCAACGGCTTCGCGGATATTCATTGAGTTGATTCCTCGTTTATTGTTAGCTCACCTTAGACTTATCATGCAAGTTTACAACTGTCGCTTTCACCTGATCAAATATACAGGTAAAATTGATTGGACATTTTCCAGCGGACACATACTATGGGCAGAGCCTACCAAAACAAAAAGTTAGACATCGCCAAAACATCCGACGCTAAAGCGAAGGTGTATAGCAAATACGGCCGTGAAATTTACGTTGTGGCCAAAGCTGGTGGTGTGGAACCCGATGGTAACTTGTCACTGCGTTCGCTGATAGATAAAGCTAAAAAAGATCAGGTGCCAAGCCATGTGATCGAAAAGGCCTTAGATAAAGCCAAAGGTGGTGGTGGCGAAGACTACTCAACAGCGCGCTATGAAGGTTATGGCCCGGGCAGTTCTATGGTGATCGTAGATTGCCTTACGGACAACCCCAACCGTACTTTTGGTGACGTACGTCTGTGCTTCACTAAAACCAAGAGCAAAATTGGCACCTCCGGCAGTGTAGCCCACATGTTTGATCACAGTGCTATTTTCGTCTTTGCAGGTGATGACGAAGATGCCGTACTAGAAGCACTGATGGAAGCCGACGTCGATGTGACCGACGTTGAATGTGAAGAGGGTATGGTTACGGTCTTCGCACCCAATACTGAGTACGGCAATACAAAGCAAGCCCTAATTGAAGCCTTAGGTAACGACAAAGGTGAATTTGAGTTTGAAGTGGATGAAATTCAATTCATCCCGCAAAACACTAGCCCCGTTACCGGTGACGACGCCGCAATGTTTGAAACCTTTTTAGACATGCTGACCGACCTGGATGACGTGCAAAACGTGTATCACAACGCCGAGCTAGGCTAAATACCGCCTAAATCTGGTCTAATGCTGCCACCACCGCGCTTTGAGCGTGAATGGCGGTGGTGTCATACAGCGGCACGGTGGTATCTTGCTGCTGTACCAGTAAAGTGATTTCTGTACAGCCTAAAATTACCGCCTGTGCGCCTTGGTCAAATAGGTCCTGGATCACCGCTAGGTACTTTTGTTTGGATTCTTGATTGATGTGGCCAAGGCACAGCTCTTGGTATATCACCTCATGCACCATGTGTTGTTGTGCCACATTGGGCACCAGCACGTCTATACCAAACCCTTGGGTCAGCCTACCTTTGTAAAAGTCTTGCTGCATAGTAAACGCCGTACCTAGCAGTCCGACCTTGGTGACTCCATCGGCTAACAAATGCTTAGCTGTAGCGTCTGCAATGTGGACCATGGGAATGTTAACCACTGCTTGCACCTCGGCCGCCACCTTGTGCATGGTGTTAGTACAAATCAAAAACAGGTCGGCGCCACCGGCCTCCACTGCTTGGGCGGCCTTGGCCAAAATCATCGCAGTCTCAGCCCATTTGCCTTGCTGCTGCAGTTGCTCTATGTCATGAAAATCAACGCTATAGAGGCAAATTTTTGCACTGTGCAGCCCGCCTAAGGCTTGCTTAATACCTTGATTGATCGCGCTGTAATAAAGGCTGGTAGATTCCCAACTCATGCCCCCAATAAGGCCAATGGTTTTCATAAGCTAGGACCCCAGTAGATTAATGATGGCGCTGAGATCAGGCATGCTATCAAATTGATGCCCCTGCGAAGGCATTGCTTGCCATGGGGCTTTGGATGCTAAATGTAGATGTAATACCACTTTAGATGTTACCGGGCCTTCTAGTAACCCAGCTGGAATCCAGTATTTTCCGGTACTTCCCAATGCATTGGGCACCGAGCAGCCACAGCCTTGGCAGTAATGAGAACTAAACCCCGTGTCTTTTTGGTACGTGGAAATGGATGCTTGGCCTTTGAGCCAGCTAAAATTCGCCTTATCAACTAGGGTTGCAGTGTTGTGAGACCCGCCCGTTTGCTGCTGACACAAAGAGCAATAACACTGGTACAGACTGGGTAATTGACCAGCAATATCAAACTCAACTGCCCCACATAAACACTTACCCTTCATACCAATTAGCCCTTAAGTTCACGTCTCAACCCCAATAACACTTCTGCCGTAGGCGGCAACACCCCGCGCCATAGGTTAAAGGATTGGGCCGCTTGTTCTACCAACATACCTAAGCCGTCGTCCGCTGCCTTTGCGCCTTGGCTAAGTGCCCATGCATTAAATACGGTGGTTTGGGCGCTGTACATCATGTCGTAACATCGGCTGGTGCTATTGAGCAAGCCTTCGGGCAACGGTGGAAGGTCGCCCGCTAGACTGGCCGAGGTACCGTTAATGATCCAGTCGAATGGGCCCTGTAGTTGCGCCATGGGCACCGCTTCTATCGAGCCTAAATCAGTAAACGAAGCGGCAAGATCTAAGGCTTTGCTGTGGGTGCGGTTGGCAATGACTATCTGCGCTGGCAGCTGCGCCAAAATGGGTTGTAATACACCCCTCACCGCCCCGCCCGCGCCTAATACTAAGATACGCTGAGCCTTTAGCTCGCCACCAAGGTTGTGGCAAATGTCTCGCACTAAACCCATGCCATCGGTATTGTCGGCCACTAGCTGGCCTTGTTCGTTGAGGTACAGCGTGTTGGCGGCCTCCGCCTTTTGTGCGGCGGGGCTCAGAATTTGTGCCATAGCAAAGGCCCGTTGCTTAAACGGCACGGTGACATTGAGGCCTTTGCCACCGGACTCAAAAAATGCCGTCACCGTGGCTTCAAAAACACCTTCGGCCACCAGCTGTGCTTGGTAGTTAAGGTTCTGTTTGGTGGCAGCGGCAAAGGCCCCGTGAATGTTAGGCGACTTGCTTTGTTGAATGGGGTTACCAAACACTCGGTATTGATCAATCGAGGTTTCAGGGGTCATGGCTCACTCCAACCCATCTTGAGCGGGTAGCCAGTCTTGAGCCGGTAAAAAGTCCCGACCTAAAACAGCTTCTTCTGAGTCTCCGGCAATTTGGTAGTCGTAACTCCAACGTACTTCGCTAGGCAATGACATCAAAATAGACTCGGTACGGCCTCCAGTTTGTAGGCCAAATAGAGTGCCACGATCATACACCAAATTAAATTCTACATAGCGTCCACGGCGGTGTAATTGGAAGTCACGCTGACGTTCGCCATAGGGCGTGTCTTTACGCCGCTCAATAATGGGACCGTAAGCCTTAAGATAGCTGTCTCCCACACTTTGCATTATGGCAAACGCGGTTGCAAAATCTGGGTCATTTAGATCGTCAAAAAATAACCCGCCCACCCCTCGAGCTTCTTCACGATGTGGCAGATAGAAATATTCATCACACCACTTTTTAAGCCGAGGATACAACGCTTCACCAAACGGATCACATGCCGCTTTGGCCGTGGCATGCCAATGCTGGCAGTCTTCTTGGTTGCCATAGTAGGGCGTCAGGTCATAACCGCCACCAAACCACCAAACCGGGTCTTCGCCTTCTTTTTCAGCCACAAAAAACCTTACATTAGCGTGCGAAGTAGGCGCATAAGGGTTGCGGGGATGTATAACCAAAGACACACCCATAGCTTGAAAGCTACGACCGGCCAACTCTGGCCGATGAGCCGTTGCAGAAGCCGGCATAGAGTCGCCCATCACATGGGAAAAGTTGACGCCGCCCTTTTCTATCACCGTGCCCCCTGCTAACACACGGCTAATGCCACCACCTCCCGCCTCGCGCTGCCATTCATCGGCGATAAATTGAGCCCCGCCATCCAACTCTTGCAGCGCGGCGCAAATAGTTTCTTGTAGGCCTAATAGGTATGTTTTGACTGCATTGATGTCGACGTTGGACACTGGGTATTCCTTAACTATTACGGTTACGCAGGACGAATGATTCGGCCTGACACTAAATCTTTAACTTGGCTTGGCTGTTTGTTTTGGCCTAATGGGCCATTCAACACATAGTCGAGCTCGCCACCAAACCGTTGCTCGATATGCAATCGACTCATGGCAGGGTTGCGGCCCGCCACATTCGCTGAAGTAGAGACAATAGGCCCTCCAAAGCTGTCGCACAACGCCTGCACCACTGGGTGTGCAGAAACCCGTATCGCTACACTAGTATGTTGGCCTTTGATCCACGGTGGTACCCATGACTCTGGGTCCGGCAATAACCAGGTCGTGGGGCCAGGCCAGGTCTGGCGCAATTGTTCTATCTGTGTGCTAGACAGGTGTTGCATGAGTGGCCGCAATTGGCTCCACTGCGACGCCACCAATATCAGCCCTTTGTGCATAGGCCGTTGTTTTAAATTGAGGATTCGAGCCACGGCCTGGTCGTCCCAGGGGTCACAGCCAAACCCCCACACGGCTTCTGTGGGATAGGCAATGACGCCGCCAAATGTTAGGTTTTGGGTGGCACACTGTAAATGCCAATAGCTCGGCTGCATGAGTATCCTGTCATTAGTTAATATACTTTTTCATAACCCGCACCGGTCGCCCGCACGAGGCCCAACAACTCTAATTCGATGAGTTGAGCAGCCACCATATTATAGGGCTGCGCCAGCTGAGCGCAAAGTATATCAACTGGCACGGGGTCATAGCTAAAAAGGCGTAACAAAAATTGTAATTCTTCCGCTAGGTCTGCGCTGCTGGTAGCCGCCGCGGCTGGTTGATTGTCTGGCGCTTGATAGCGCTCTACTAGCGGCCGCAGCTGTAGCGCCAATTCGGTGATTATTTGCTGCGGCTGATCGACCAGTATAGCCCCCTCTCGAATCAATTGATGGCAGCCTTGGGCCTGGGTATTATGTACACTAGATGGGATGGCAAACACCTCTCGGCCCTGCTCCATAGCCGCCTTGGCGGTAATCAACGAGCCACTTCTTAAGGCTGCTTCAACCACTAACACACCCAAACTCAAACCACTAATGATGCCATTGCGTGCCGGAAACCGGTAGGCCAAAGGTTTAGCCATGAGCGGCCACGGTGAGACCAATAATCCCCCGCCATCTACAATGCGTTGGGCTAAGGCTTGGTGCCTAGCTGGGTAAATGTTACCTAGGCCTGCACCCAACACTGCCACCGTGTCACCCTGCACATCTAGGGTACCTTGGTGGCATGCGCCGTCAATGCCTAGGGCTAAGCCACTAACTATAGTGAGGCCGCTGCAGGCAAGGTAGCCAGCAAACTGCTTGGCCATGGCCATGGCGCCAGCCGTTGCCGCACGAGCCCCAACCATGGCTATGGCAGGTTCGTTAAGCAATTGTGGGCGCCCGCAAAGCCATAAGAAAGCGGGCGCGTAATGCATACAGTTGAGGCTATCTGGGTAGTCTAAATCGTCAAACAACAACAACTGTGCTCGGTGTTGTTGTAACCATAATAATTGTTTTTCCAAACTTTGCGGTAAGGGTTTTTGGGTTAATGTCGCCAGTGTTTGTTGTTGCTTTAGATTGAGTATTTGCGTCACTAAAGCAGTGTGCTGCTGTTCTAGTATGGTCGGCCCATGGCCTAACTGCTGTGCCAACAGCCGGCTCTGTTTAAAACTTAAGTTGAGTTCGGTTAACGCCAACCATGCTAAGTGATGATCATCCATAATCATTGCCTTTCATTATCGCTACTATTTGCCATGTCATTTAACAACTAACCGACGACGGTACTCCATCCCCCCGAGCAGTTAGTGGTATAATTCTAGTCAATGAATCCGCTTTTTGCCTTAGCGGACTATAATTTGCAACGTTTTACCCAATCGAACTGATATCACCATGGCTTTACTCCCTATTTTAGAATTCCCCGATCCACGTTTACGCAAAATTGCGGTCGCAGTGGATACCGTAACAGACGACATTCGCACCCTAGCCCAAGACATGCTTGAAACCATGTATGCCGCACCCGGTATTGGTTTAGCGGCATCGCAGATCAATGTACACCAGCGCATTGTGGTCATTGATGTGAGTGAAGAAGGCGACGACCCTCGCGTGTTGATTAACCCGACTTGGGAACCTTTGTCCGACGAAATGCACAAGTACCAAGAAGGTTGCTTGTCGGTGCCGGAGTTTTACGATGACGTAGAGCGCCACAGCAAAATCCAGCTGAGCGCCCTCAATGAACACGGTGAGCCTATATCGGAAGTGGCGGAGGGCTTGTTCGCCGTGTGTATCCAGCACGAACTAGACCACTTAAACGGTAAGTTGTTTGTGGATTACCTGTCACGCTTAAAGCGTGAGCGCATCCGTAAGAAATTGGAAAAAAAGCATCGCGATGATATAAAAGATGCCCTTTACGAAGCCAAACTAAAGGCCCAAGAAAAGGCCAAATTGGACGCCCAAGCGTGAGCCAAACTGGGCTAAGGGTTATCTTTGCCGGCACCCCCGATTTTGCCGCGCAACATTTACAGGCGCTGCTCAACAGCCAACACCAAGTGGTTGCGGTATATAGCCAACCGGATCGTCCTGCAGGTCGAGGCCGTAAGCTCACTGCCAGCCCAGTTAAAGAGCTGGCCCTAGAACATGGCATTGCCATTGAGCAACCCTTAAGCCTGAAGGATAGCGATGCCCAAGTAACCTTGGCCAACTACCAGGCCGATATTATGGTGGTCGTGGCCTATGGTTTATTGTTACCGCAAGTGGCATTAGACACACCTCGTCTCGGCTGTATTAATGTACATGGTTCTTTATTGCCACGTTGGCGCGGGGCGGCGCCCATCCAACGGGCGATTTTGGCAGGTGATGAACACTCTGGGGTGACGGTCATGCAAATGGCCGCGGGCTTAGACACTGGTCCCATGTTACTCAAGGCTGAGGTTCCCATTGCAGACACCGACACCAGCGCTAGCCTGTATGCAAAACTCGCAATCCTCGGCTCTAGCAGCCTGGTAGATGCACTAGATCAACTACAGACTAACCACCTCACCGCTGAGGCTCAAGACGATGCTCTGGCTAACTACGCCGCCAAGCTCGTTAAGGCTGAAGGCGCCATTGACTGGCATCAAACAGCGCAACAAATAAGTCGTCAAGTGCGTGGCCTTAACCCATGGCCCGTGGCTTACAGCGACTGGCAAGATCACCGCCTACGCATTTGGCTGGCCCATGCCTTAGACACACCAAGCGACCAACCCGCGGGCACCTTATTGGCCTTAGATAAAACCGGCCTAGAAGTCGCTTGTGGTACCGGGCGCCTTAAAATCACCAAAATGCAGTGGCCCGGTGGCAAAGCCTTGAGCGACAATCAGCTCGTCAACTTAAAACAAAAAATGACCCTCGGCCAAACTTTCACTAGTCTCTTTGCTGGCCCCCTTACTAGCCCCCAGGTGGAATCTTAACCATGGCAAACCCACGTTTATTAGCCGCCCAAGCACTCACCAGCGTGCTGTGCCACAAGGGGTCATTAGCCTCTAGCCTGCCCAAAGCCCTTGAAGCTGCGGAACATGGCGACCGAGCACTCATACAACAGCTGTGCTACGGCACCTGCCGGCACTTTCCGCAGCTAGAATTGATTGCCGACCAGCTGCTCCACAAACCCATGAAGGCCCAGGATCAGGACATTTATGCCCTCATACTTATGGGGTTGTACCAAATTAAGGCCATGCGCACGCCAGACTATGCCGCCGTAGATGCCACGGTGCAGGCCGCTAAAGCCAGTGGTAAGCGCTGGGCTGATAAACTCATCAACGGTGTATTACGCTCTTATATTCGTGGTGGCGCAGACTTGGAAGAGGTGCTCAATGAACATGAGGCCTATCGCCATAATCACCCCCAATGGTTCATCTCTAAACTGAGTAATCATTGGCCAGACCATTGGCAGGATATCTTAGCCGCTAATGATCCTCAAGGGGCCCTCACCTTACGGGTGAATACGCGCAAGGTGAGCCGTGGCGACTATTTAATCGCCTTATCCGAGGCGGGTCACCCTGCTAGTGCGTGTGCCTATAGCACGGTGGGTGTGCAACTCGATAAAGCCTGCGAAATCACCCAATTACCCGGCTTTGATGAAGGCTGGTTTAGTGTACAAGACGAAGCCCCACAGCTTTGTGCCGACTTGCTAGAGCTAGAAGCGGGCCACCGCGTGTTAGATGCCTGTGCCGCGCCCGGTGGCAAAACCTGCCATTTATTGGAGGCCGAAGAGGTTACGGTGGTGGCTGTAGAGCTAGAAGAACGACGCATAGGCCGTATGCAAGATAACCTGTTCCGTATGGATTTACAGGCCCAAATCATATGCGCCGACGCCAGTGAACCTAGCCAATGGTGGGACGGTGAGGCGTTTGATCGCATTTTATTGGATGCCCCTTGCTCCGCTACCGGTGTTATTCGCCGCAACCCAGATATCAAAATGTTGCGCACTAACGAAGACATTTTGGAGTTAGCGCAATTACAGCTAAAACTGCTGACTAACCTCTGGCCCTTAGTAAAACCCGGCGGTTATCTGCTATACGCTACGTGTTCGGTGCTACGCCAAGAAAATGATCGCCTTGTGGGGCGTTTTTTAAAGCAGCAAACTGATGCAACCCACTGTGCCATTGAGGCAGATTGGGGTATCGACATGGAAATAGGCCGCCAGTTATTGCCTAATCCCGCCAGCCATGATGGTTTCTATTATGCCAAATTACATAAACCCACGGCCTAACGTGACACAGCTGGTCGCTAAGCTAGGCTGAGGCTTAGCTTCTGCTTAACCATCTGCTATGATAGGCGCAATATTCAGCTGTTGAGGCACTTCGCTCTAGTATGAAAATCATCATTCTTGGTGCCGGTCAGGTCGGCCGCACCCTTGCTGAAAACCTGGCCAATGAAGCCAACGATGTCACCATGGTGGACCAAGACCCCGGTCACCTCAAAGACCTTCAAGATCGTCTCGACATCCGTACCGTTCGTGGCCGTGCCTCATTACCTAACATCCTAGCCAGCGCCGGTGCCGAAGACGCCGACATGCTAGTGGCGGTGACCAACAGTGATGAGGTCAACATGGTGGCCTGCCAAATTGCCAAAACCATGTTTCAAACCCCAACTATTATTGCCCGTATCCGCGAGCACCAATACTTAGCCGAAAGAGACACGTTATTTAAACAGGAGCCAAGGGCGTTTCCTATCGATGTCATCATCAGTCCAGAAAAATTAGTCACCGCCCACGTCCAGCGCTTAATTCAAAACCCTACGGCTCTTCAGGTGCTCGATTTCGCCAAAGGCAAAGTACAACTGGTTGCCGTAAGTGCCTGCCATGGTGGGCCTTTAGTGGGCAAACCCGTGTCGGACCTGCGGCGTCATATGCCTAACGTAGACACCCGCGTGGCGGCTATTTTCCGCAACGACCGCGCCATTGTGCCGACCGGACAAACTCACATACACGTAGACGACGAAGTATTTTTTATTGCCGCAAAACCCGACATCAGCAAGGTTATGAGTGAGCTTAGACGCTTAGAAAAACCTTATAAACGTATTATGATTGCCGGTGGTGGCAACATTGGTGCACGGCTAGCGCGCAACTTACGTAAAGACTTCCGCGTGAAAATCATCGAGCGTGGACTAGAGCGCTGCGAACAACTTGCAGATGCCTTAGACGGCGTCATCATTTTGCATGGAAGTGCCTCAGATAAAGACCTATTGATCGAAGAAAATATTGAGTCCACCGACGTTTTTTGCGCCTTAACCAACGACGACGAAGCCAATATTATGGCCTCCATGCTCGCCAAGCGGCTAGGTGTACGTACGGTGATGACCCTCATCAGCAACCCAGCCTATGTCGACTTGATCGAAGACGGTTCCATCGACATTGCTATTTCGCCACAGCAGTCCACCATTAGTAGCCTGCTTACCCATGTACGTCGTGGTGACATCGTCAACGTTCACTCACTCCGTCGCGGTGCCGCAGAAGCCATTGAAGTGGTGGCCCATGGCGACCCTAAAACATCTAAGGTAGTCGGCCGCAGCATAGACCAAATTGGTTTGCCCGAGGGCACCACAGTGGGCGCCATTGTGCGCGGTGATGAGGTGATCATTGCCCACCATGACACCGTCATCAAAAACGACGACCATTGCATCCTGTTCTTAACAGACCGACACATGATTCATGACGTTGAACGTTTGTTCGCCGTTACTCTAGGGTTCTTTTAGGCCTCACTATGCACTTTAAAGTCACCTTAAAAATCATCGGCATGTTATTGATGGCCTTTAGCGCCTCAATGATACCGTCATTGCTTATCTCATTGAGCTTAAACGATGGTGCACACTGGTCTTTTGGGTATGCGTTTTGTATTACCTTCATTGCTGGTTTTTTAATATGGCTCCCATTTTCTACCCACACTAAGGTACTTCGGACCCGCGACGGCTTTGTTATTGTGGTGATGTTCTGGACCATTTTGGGGTTGTTTGGGGCCTTACCTTTCTATTTTTCCACGCCTTTGTCCGTCCTCGATCCGTCGTGGAGCTATGTAGACTCCTTGTTTGAGTCCTTGTCTGGCCTTACCACCACCGGCGCCACTGTGATCGTGCACCTGGACGACCTACCCACGTCATTGTTGTTTTATCGCCAGTTTCTACAATGGTTTGGTGGCATGGGCATTATCGTTTTGGCAGTAGCCATCTTACCTATGTTAGGTATTGGTGGTATGCAGCTGTATCGTGCTGAAACGCCAGGCCCTGTGAAAGATTCCAAGCTGACACCGAGAATCACGGAAACGGCTAAACAACTGTGGTATATCTACCTGACCCTGACCATCACCTGTGCGGCCGCCTATTGGCTAGCGGGCATGAGTGCTTTTGATGCCATTACCCACAGTTTTTCTACCGTGGCTATCGGCGGGTTTTCCACCCACGATGCGAGCCTAGGTTATTTTAATAGTGCCGCCATAGAAACCATTGCCATCATCTTTATGCTCTTGGCCGCGGTTAATTTTAGCCTGCACTTTCAGACTGCGCGCACCATTCGTAATCAGCATTACAAGGCTAGTCTCAGCCATTATTGGCACGACGAAGAGTTTCGCTTTTTCCTTAGTGTCATCGCCAGCATTTGCATTATTACCGTTGGCACATTGTGGCTCACCAACGGTATGACTTTTAACGACAGCTTCCGCCAAGGCGTGTTTGAAGTGGTGTCGATTGCCACTACCACTGGCTTTGCCACCGCCGATTTTGCGCAATGGCCGGCAATGCTGGCGTTCTTGCTATTTAGTGCTGCGTTTATCGGTGGTTGTGCTGGCTCCACGGGTGGTGGCATGAAGGTGGTACGTGTACTCATCGTGTTAAAGCAAGGTCTGCGGGAAATACGAAGGCTGATTCACCCTAACGCCATCATCCACGTTAAGTTGGGTTCCAGCCCTATTCCAGACCGCGTGGCGGAAGCGGTATGGGGGTTTTTCTCTGTCTATACCCTGGTGTTCATCATCATGATGATTGCCTTATTAGGTACCGGTATGGATCAAGTCACCGCATGGTCTGCCGTAGGCGCAACCCTTAACAACCTTGGCCCAGGCCTTGGCGATGTGTCACAAAATTACAGTGACGTTACCGCGGTTGGAAAATGGATATTGTGTTTTTCAATGCTCTTAGGCCGGCTCGAAGTATTTACCTTATTGGTGCTCTTTACACCGATGTTTTGGCGCGACTAGCTTACTATATTTATTAGTTTTTCCCAGCCTATTCACAGACTTATCCACAGGACATCAAACCATGCCCAAGCGCTGGAATCAACGTTATAGTCTTGCTCAGGACATGCCTGCCGTGAGTTATGGCCTCGAGAATTACCAACACTTGCTACCCACAAACGGCACTGGTTTAGACCTCGCTTGCGGTCTTGGCCAAAACTCTATTTTCCTTACAAAACAAGGACTTATAATGCATGCCTGGGACTACTCTCGGGTTGGTTTGGAGCAGATGTCACGTCATTGTATCAACCAAAAAGCCGAGGTAAATCAACGTTGTATAGACCTTACTAATGCACCATGGCCAGACCTGACATTTGATTTGATTTGTGTCACTGCCTACCTTGAACGTAGACTTTGTCCACAGATCGTCGACCAGCTTAACCCCGGCGGTATATTGGTGTATCAAACCTTTAACCAAGTCACTGAAATTGCAGGCAAAACCTTGGCCAAACCGAAGCGGCCGCAGCTTTTATTAGGTAAAGGTGAGTTACTAGAATTGTTTGCTGAATTATCGCCATTGGTTTACCACGATGAACAGCAGTTCGCGTCCACGGAGCACCCATTGGCGGGCAAGGCCCTGCTCATTGCTAGAAAGCCTGGTTAGGCTTGATCTAAGGTGTGTTTAAAACGGCGGTATTCCCACTGATACTGCTCAGGGGCTCGCCTGACTAATGCTTCTAGCGCCTGATTAAGGGCCGCCACGCTGTCTTCAATGGTTGCCAACTGGCATTGCTGAGTGATGTCTTTTAACTCTAACGCAAAGCCTTGGCTTGACTCTAAACGCCGCGCAAAGCCGAGTATTATGCGCGTGTTTTTGGTATTGGCCAGTTGGTTGGCTAAGGTCATGGTGTAGGCCGGTTGGTTAAACCACTGACTCACTATGCCCGCACTGGGTGGCGGCTCTTGGTCTGGCAGGATTAAGTTGACTTGGCCCTTAATGAGCGCTCGCTTTAGCTTCATCACCCCTTTGGCGGTGGCCGGAGCTAGTTGCATACCCGCTCGGCTCCTTGCTCCATGTATGATCGCATCTAAACCATCCAACTTGGCAGGTTTATATAGCGCAGTAACTGGATAATGGTGCGCAGCCCACATGGCAAACAACTCCCAGTTTCCCAAATGAGGGGTAAGCAATATCACGCCCCCTTGGGCCTGGGCGCTGGTTAACTGTTCGGCACCTGTCACCGATTGAATAGATTGTAAGCCGATATCGCTCGTTTGGGTCCAGTTGATGCCCATTTCCAGCGCCGCATATAGCGTATGCCGCAGACTTTGGCGTACTAAGTTTGCTCTTTGGCTGGGGTTAAGCTCTGGAAAACATCGATCGATATTGATTTTGGTTTGTCTATGACTTTGGTTTGGTATAATTAACAGTAGAAAAATCAACGCGTTAGCTGTTCTATGCAACCACCTAAGGGGGAGTTTCCCTAGTAGGGTTAATACGCCTACGGCGAGTGATGATTTAAGGCGTTGAGACATAGTTACGGTGGCAAGCTGAGCATTGATTACAGACCTTCATGATACCTTGTATAGGCAGCCTAGACGAGCCTTGCCCTCACGTATGCCGAATAGACCCATGCCACACAGAGGCAGCTAGTGTATAATGTGGCGCTTGAATCTCGCCTTGTGCACTATGCACTCGAGCGTCCCTCTTTTTTACTTTACCTGTGGACTCAGTCGTGGATAAAACAACCGATACTAGCACCTTCCAAGGTCTCATTTTTGCCTTGCAACAATACTGGTCTGCGCAAGGCTGTAATATTATGCAACCCCTCGATATGGAAGTCGGCGCCGGCACCTTCCACCCTGCAACTTTCTTAAAGGCCATTGGCCCCGAGAGCTGGCGCGCGGCGTATGTACAACCAAGCCGTCGACCTACCGATGGCCGTTATGGTGATAACCCAAACCGCCTACAACACTACTTTCAGTTTCAAGTCGTCATTAAGCCTTCACCGGATAATTTTCAGGAGCTATATTTAGAGTGTTTAGATCACCTAGGCATAGATACCCAAGTACACGATGTCCGTTTTGTGGAAGACAACTGGGAGTCGCCTACATTGGGCGCTTGGGGCCTTGGCTGGGAGATCTGGCTCAATGGCATGGAAGTGTCTCAGTTCACCTATTTCCAGCAAGCAGGTGGCATAGAGTGCTACCCAGTGATGGGTGAGATTACTATTGGTTTAGAACGTATTGCCATGTACTTGCAAAATGTTGATAGCGTTTATGACTTGGTATGGAGCCGCGCTGCCGATGGCTCCACCGTGAGCTATGGCGATATTTTCCATCAACAAGAAGTAGAAATGTCTACTTACAACTTTGAACACGCTGAAGTGGACACCTTGTTTAGCAATTTTGATCATTATGAAGCCGAATGTGCCCGTATGGTCGAAGCCAAACTACCACTACCTGCCTATGAGTTTGTGCTTAAGGCCTCCCATGTATTTAACTTACTAGATGCCCGCCATGCCATATCGGTGACCGAACGGCAGCGTTACATTCTCAGGGTACGTACCCTTGCCCGCCAAGTGGCCTTAGAATATTACGCCAAGCGTAAGGCTTTAGGTTTTCCATTGGCGACGCCCGCATTAAGGGATGAATTATTAAAGCACGAGGAGCAAAGCTCATGAGCCATGCCGATTTTTTGTTTGAGCTAGGGACCGAAGAGTTACCACCTAAATCATTGTCAGCCTTATCTAGCGCCCTTGAAACTAGCATTGTTGGCCAACTTAAGGACCTAGGTTTAAGCCACGCCAAAGTGACCTC
This sequence comes from Oceanospirillaceae bacterium, assembly GCA_003523085.1. GTDB lineage: Bacteria > Pseudomonadota > Gammaproteobacteria > Pseudomonadales > Balneatricaceae > Njordibacter. Next base: position 22,697 of record DPHD01000055.1, read on the forward strand.
TTACGCCACACCTCGCCGCTTGGCCCTAACCATTAACCAACTTTCTAGCCAGCAGGCCGACCGTAACGAAAGCCGCCGCGGACCCTCTGTAAAGGCCCCAGAAAAAGCGGTTGAAGGTTTTGCCCGCTCCTGTAAGGTGAACCTCCAAGACCTAGCCGTGGTTGACACTGACAAGGGTCAATATTACCAATTTGAGCGCCAGATTAATGGCGCTAACACCTTAGACTTGCTTGGCGACGTAATTAACAAAGCCCTTGCAGGTTTGCCCGTGGCTAAACGTATGCGTTGGGGCTCATCGCGTAATGAGTTTGTGCGCCCAGTTCAATGGTTTATCTTAAGCTTGGGCAATGAACTCATCGACACCCAGTTGTTTGGCTTAACCAACGGCCACCTAACTCGTGGTCATCGCTTCCACAGTAGCGGCGAGTTTGCCATTCAATCTGCTGACACTTATGCCCAACAGCTACGCAGCGAAGGTCATGTTGTTGCCTGCTTCGACGAACGCAAGGCCATGATTCGGCAACAAATATCTGAACAAGCTATTGCGCTCAACGCAACCGCTGTGATCGATGAAAAACTATTGGATGAAGTCACGGGATTAGTCGAGTGGCCCGTTTGTTTAACCGGCCGGTTTGATGAAGCCTTCTTGCAGGTGCCTGCCCAGGCACTCATTTCGTCCATGAAGGAACATCAAAAGTACTTCCATTTTGTCGACCAGTCGGGTGACATTTTGCCGCTGTTTTTGACCGTTAGTAATATCGTCAGTAAAGACCCTAGCAAAATCGTTGAAGGCAACGAACGAGTCATTAGGCCTCGCTTGGCCGACGCCATGTTCTTTTTTGATACCGATAAGAAAACCACTCTAGAAAGCCGCAACCAAGCCCTTGGCAAAGTTGTATTTCAGGCTAAACTTGGATCAGTATTGCATAAGACTCAACGTGTAGCCAAATTGGCGAGCCACATCGCAGCTTCTATTGGAGCCGATGTTGACTTAGCTCAACGTGCCGCCAGCCTATGTAAGGCCGACCTCAATACGGAAATGGTATTGGAGTTCAGCGACTTACAGGGCCTAATGGGCCATGTATACGCCATCAACGATGGCGAAGATAAAACCGTTGCCGCAGCCCTTGAACAACACTATTGGCCTAAGTTTGCAGGTGACCGCTTGCCACAGACGGATGTGGCTAGTGCAGTGGCCATCGCTGACCGTTTAGACACCTTAGTGGGTCTGTTTGGTATTGGTCAGCCGCCTACGGGCAGTAAAGACCCGTATGCCTTACGCCGTGCTACCGTTGGACTGCTACGGATTATTATAGAAAGCGGTTACGAGTTGGACTTGGCTACCTTGGTTCAACAGGCCTATGCCCTGCATCCTGACTTATCCGTTAGCCAAACAGACGTAGAACAGCAATTATTGAGTTTTGTTTTTGATCGCTTACGCGCCTATTACGACGACCAACACGTTGCCGTCGACATCTATCTCGCGGTAATGGCTAACAAGTCCAATTCGCCACTAGACTTTGATCGTCGTGTACAAGCTGTAAGCCGCTTCCTTAAGCTAGATAGTGCTCAGGCCCTAGCGGCCAACAATAAACGCGTCAACAACATTTTGGTTAAGAATGGCCGTGGTTCAGAACAACTGGATCCTACACTACTGACTGATGAAGCAGAAACCGTGCTGGCTAAATGTCTCGCCACTGTGCAAGCAGCCAATGCACGGGTTATTGCAGAAGGTAATTATGCAGACGCACTTGAGCAATTGGCCCAATTGGCTGAGCCCCTAGATGTGTTCTTTTCCGACATCATGGTGATGACAGACGATGAAGCCGTTAAGAATAACCGCCTTGCCCTCTTGTCTGCATTACAGGTTGAGCTGAGCCGCGTAGCTGATATCAGCCTAGTGGCTCACTAACCCAGCCCAGTAATCTTGCACTGTCGAGCCAATGTTTCACGTGAAACATTGGCTCGCTCAATCAACAGCCAATAAAAAAGCCTCATTAGAGGCTTTTTTTGTATTCGACATTAGTAGCCTAGAAATCTAGGTTGGCTACCCGCAAGGCATTTTCTTCGATGAAGTTTCGACGAGGCTCCACTTCATCACCCATCAAGGTGGTAAACATCTGGTCGGCCGCAATGGCATCGTCAATGGTCACACATAACATGCGACGTTGATCAGGGTCCATTGTCGTTTCCCAGAGTTGTTCGGGGTTCATTTCGCCCAAGCCTTTATATCGCTGTACGGCCAATCCACGGCGCGCTTCTTTCAACAGCCACTCCAGACCTGCCGCAAAACTTTGGGTTGCAAAGGTTTTTTCACCGCGCTTAACGTAGCCGTCTTGCTCGAACAACCCGGTCAATGCAGCATTCAGAGCAGCAATTGAGCGATACTCACCAGAGCTTAGGAAATCGAAACCGATCATGAAGTCGGCATCAATACCGTGGGTGGTAATGGTGACCATGGGCAAGTAACCATCGCGCTCTGGGTTGGTTTTAACCTGGCCGTCGTAGGTGGCAGCACCCACTTCCTGACCTTCGAGTTTCTCAAGTAACAAATCAAGCCAGTTGGCTACCTTGTCTTGATCATGAAGATCGTCAACATGAAGCACCGGGGCATAGATCATCTGTTCAAGGATAACCGCAGGTATGATGCGCTCAACACGCTTGATGGTAGCCATTACTTGACGGTATTGTGTTGCCAGACCCTCTAGGCCAGTACCCGTTATTGCTGGGGCAGAAGCGCTAGAATGAAGCGACGCATTGTCCATGGCTCCTTGCAATAAGAAGCCATCAAGCGCCGGGTCATCCTTTAGATACTGCTCTTGCTTGCCCTTCTTAACTTTATACAAAGGTGGTTGAGCGATAAACAAATGACCATTTTCAATCACCTTAGGTAGATGACGGAAGAAGAATGTGAGCAACAGGGTGCGAATGTGCGCACCGTCAACATCGGCGTCGGTCATGATAATGACACTGTGGTAACGCAGTTTTTCGATATCAAATTCGTCTCGGCCTATACCACAACCCAATGCGGTAATGAGCGTGCCTACTTCTACAGATGACAACATTTTATCAAAGCGAGCCTTCTCGACGTTAAGAATTTTACCCTTTAACGGCAAGATCGCTTGGGTGCGTCGATTACGGCCCTGCTTAGCAGAACCGCCGGCAGAATCGCCCTCCACTAGGTAAATCTCTGATAGCCCTGGGTCCTTCTCTTGGCAGTCTGCAAGCTTACCGGGTAGGCCAGCAATATCTAACGCACCTTTACGTCGCGTCATCTCACGGGCCTTTCTGGCCGCTTCGCGAGCACGAGCCGCATCAATCATCTTGCCGATAATAGTGCGCGCTTCTTGCGGGTTTTCTTGCAAGAAGTCGGACAAACAGCGACCTAGCTCTTGCTCCACGGCAGACTTCACTTCAGAAGAAACCAGCTTATCTTTAGTTTGAGATGAGAACTTAGGGTCCGGCACTTTGACGGAAATGATGGCCGTTAAACCCTCACGGGCGTCGTCGCCAGAGGTGGACACCTTTGACTTCTTTTGTGCCGACTCTGCTTCTATGTAGTTATTGAGGGTGCGGGTCAATGCAGCTCGAAAACCACTTAAGTGAGTACCGCCATCCCGCTGTGGAATATTATTGGTAAAGCAATGAATGCTTTCCTGAAACGAATCGTTCCATTGTAATGCCACTTCGACACCCACGCCATCGGCATGCATAGTGTTAAAATGCATACACTTGTTAATGGGGGTTTTGTTGGTGTTGAGAAACTCAACAAAGGCTGACACCCCGCCTTCGTAACAAAAGAGCTCTTCTCGCCCAGAGCGATCATCCTTGAGCCTTATGGCGACACCGGAGTTAAGGAACGAAAGTTCCCGTAGGCGCTTAGCCAAAATATCAAAATGGAACATGATATTGGTAAAGGTATCCGGTGATGCGGTAAAGGTACAGGTTGTTCCGGTTCCTTCGGTGGTACCCACCACGGCTAAAGGCGCCTTCGGCACACCATGGTTGTATATCTGTTCGTGTACTTGGCCATTACGGCGGATGGTGAGTTTTAACTCTGTCGACAAGGCGTTTACAACACTAACACCCACGCCATGTAAACCACCGGACACTTTATAGGTATTATCATCAAACTTACCACCAGCATGCAAAATAGTCATAATTACTTCTGCTGCCGAAACCCCTTCTTCCGGATGAATATCAACAGGAATGCCTCGACCATCGTCGACTACGGTCACCGTGTCGTCTGCTTGGATGGTTACACTGATTTCACTGCAGTAGCCTGCTAGCGCTTCGTCGATGCAGTTATCTACGATCTCAAACACCATATGGTGCAAGCCAGTGCCATCATCGGTATCACCAATGTACATACCGGGGCGCTTACGCACAGCATCTAGCCCTTTAAGCACTTTAATGCTGGACGAATCATAGGTGTTTTCGCTCATCAATTACTCCGAAATCATTTTCATAAAATGGGTCCCAAACTAGTATTAATTTGGTGACACCTGTCCGTGTTTCACGTGAAACATCTTAACTTGTATATCTTCTGGCCAACAATCCGTTAGCTCATCTGGTCCAACGCTGGTAACAAACACTTGCGTATTCAATCCAGCCAACTGTCGGCATATCTCTCGTCGGTGGGCCCAGTCCAATTCTGCCGCCAAGTCGTCTACCAAGAACACACACTTGCGCCCCTGGGTTTCGCTAAGCAACTTACCCTGAGCCAACTTTAACGCCACCACCACCAATTTTTGGTGGCCGCGGGACAATCGTTCTGCCGCATTGACACCATTGAGCGTTACCTTTATATCTGCGCGCTGAGGTCCCCGTTGCGTGTAACCTAAATGCAGATCCCGCTCGAGGGCCTCATCTAGTATATCGGCGTAGGCTCGATTTGCGGTCCAACCGCAATAGTAGCCTAACTTCAAATCCGGCAAGTCCACCAAGCCAGCAAGGAGCTCAAAAAACATGGGCTCAAGCAGCTTTAAATAGGCCTCTCGGAGGCGATTTATCTGTTCCGCGACCTGCGCCAAGCCAGGATCAAAACTAGCCCTTACAGAGGCGCTCATTGTACCACATTTCAAAGCACTATTACGCTGTTTTAGCAGCCTCTGGGCCTGCTTCCAGAGCCCAAAAAACGTGGCATTATGGTGATACACACCCCAATCCAGATACTGCCGCCGAAGGCTTGGACCGCCTTCGATTAAACTCGCACTAGAAGGGTCAATTAACTGTATAGGCAGCAAGCTGGCAAGCTCAGCAGTAGAGGTTAGGCTTTCACCATTAAGACGTATTGAATGATCTCCATCGAGACGCCGATTCATTCCCAGCGCGACAGGCACGCCTTGTTGGTTTTGCAGTTTTGCAAACAACAAACAATCGGGTTGATTTTGAGTAATAACAGAGGCTAACTTAAGGCTACGAAAAGACCGCCCAAGGCTGAGCATGTGGATCGCTTCCAACACGCTGGTCTTGCCACTGGCGTTGGCGCCATATAACAAATTGATGCCAGCACCGAAGCTGACATCAACGTGATCGAGATTTCGCAAGCGCTGGATGCTTAAATGTTGAACAGACATAATCCGGCCGGCCTATGGATAACATTAGGCACAAGCTGTGCATAACTCATGATGATATGGCTAATTGAAGACCCATTAACCACCCAAAACAAACCCGTCTATAGACGCATCGGCATGATGACATACTGTGCTGCACCGCTGCCGCCATCGGCTAACAAAGCACTTGAGTTGGAGTCACTCAGGGTCATTTTTACCTGATCGCTGTGCAGTACGTTAAGAACGTCCAGCACGTAACCAACGTTAAAACCAATTTCAATTTGCGCGCCCTGATAGTCAACCATCAAACTTTCTTCTGCTTCTTCTTGCTCTGGGTTGTTAGCCACAACTTGCAAGTTAGTATCGCTTACGGTCATCCGTACGCCACGGTACTTTTCGTTAGAAAGGATGGCTGCTCGGCTCAATACACCACGCATGGCCAATCGGTCTACAAGAACGATCTTGTCGCCATTACGCGGCAAAACGCGCTCATAATCTGGAAACTTTCCATCCACAAGCTTAGAAGTAAAGATGAACTCACTGGTGAACGCACGGATGTGGCTGGCACCAATCACCAATCTCACAGTGCCGTCTTCTTCGCTCATCAAGCGCGCCAACTCCAACACACCCTTACGCGGAACGATGAGTTGCTGAGCTGCCTGATCAGGCAAGCCTACTGGCATGCAACTAGTGGCCAGTCGATGGCCATCGGTGGCCACTGTGCGTAACTGAGCGTCTTTTATTTCAAATAACATGCCATTGAGGTAATAACGCACATCTTGCTGCGCCATGGCAAAACCGGTCTGGTCAACCAACTGCTTAAGGGCCATTTGCGGCACTTCAAACTCAAATGATTCTGGACTATCTTCCACATTAGGAAAATCGGCTGCAGGCAATGTGGATAACTTAAACCGACTACGAGCCGACCGCACCAGTACGTGCTCATCGGTTTGCGCCACCTCGATCATGGCATGATCAGGCAAGGACTTGCAGATATCCATCAACTTACGGGCAGGAATGGTGACACTACCGTCTTCGCCAGCCTGATCAAGGCTTACTCTACCCACTAGCTCGACTTCTAAATCGGTACCTGTGAGTGTCAATTGGTCGCCCTCTATCACCACCAATATATTGGCAAGTACGGGCAAGGTCTGACGTCGCTCAACAACACCCGCAACAAGAACGAGGGGTTTTAGAAAGGCTTCTCGGCTAATGGTAAATTTCATACTTCAATCCTGTTAAGGCCTAGGTTCGGTAAACGATCTACTAAACTGTAAGTGAGCGATATAAGTTATCATAATCGTCGTGAATGTCACGGTCGGTTTCACGTAATTCTTTAATTTTTCGGCATGCATGCAACACTGTGGTGTGATCACGCCCGCCAAAAGCGTCACCAATCTCTGGCAAGCTATGGTTAGTTAATTCTTTTGCCAATGCCATAGCCGCTTGCCTAGGCCTTGCCACAGAGCGCGAGCGGCGTTTTGATAAGATATCAGCAATTTTAATTTTGTAATAGTTGGCAACGGTCTTTTGAATATTATCAATACTTACCTGCCGATCTTGCAGGGCCAATAAATCACGCAGCGACTCTTGTATAAAGGGTGTAGAAATAGCTTCGCCGGTAAAATGAGAATTGGCCACCACACGCTTTAAGGCGCCTTCGAGCTCTCGGACGTTTGAACGAATCTTTTTGGCCAAGAAGAAGGCTGCATCTTCCGGTAGGGCAATGCCTCCCTCGGCGGCTTTCTTCATCAATATGGCGACTCGCGTCTCCAGTTCAGGCGGCTCAACCGCAACCGTTAAGCCCCAACCAAAGCGCGACTTCAAACGATCCTCTAAGCCAGCAATCTCTTTAGGATAGCGATCACAAGTCAGGATCATTTGCTGGCCACTTTCGAGCAAGGCATTAAAGGTGTGAAAGAACTCTTCCTGCGAGCGCTCTTTACCAGCAAAAAACTGTATGTCATCGATCAATAAGGCATCAACGGAACGGTAAAATCGCTTAAAGTCGTTAATCGCGTTTAGCTGCAAGGCTTTAACCATGTCAGCTACGAACCGCTCAGAGTGAAGGTAAACCACCTTGGCATTAGGGTTACGCTCTAATAGAGCAGCGCCCACGGCATGCATTAAGTGAGTCTTACCTAAACCAACACCACCATATAGAAATAAGGGGTTATAAGAACTGCCAGGGTTCTCCGCCACTTGCCTAGCCGCCGCCAAAGCCAGTTGATTAGACTTGCCCTGTACGAAGCTAGAAAAGGTAAAGGCGCGGTTAAGGTAACTCTGATGTCTTACCGAGCCCTCTACTTGAACCACCCTCTCTGTGGCAGGCTCAAGGTTGAACGGTGTTTGGATGATAGTAGACGGTGGTGTGGGTGTGGCGCTCGCGGGTGGCTGTCGATCGATATTAGAGCGAGGCGTAGGCCTGGTGTTGGGAACGATGGCTCCACTAGACACGCCCTTGGGTGGTGCCACGAGCAGCTCTACATTAAGGGTATCGTCAGGCGCATAGTCGGCGACCAATTGGCGAATTCTAGAAAAATACTTATCTTTAACCCAATCTTGTACAAACCGGTTAGGTGCCAATAACTGAATCACGCGGTCAGCTTCGTTAACCTTTAACGGGCGAATCCACGTATTGTATTGCTGGCTTGGCAATTCGTCTTGAAGACACGCCAAACATTGTTGCCAAACCGCTTGCGACATAAATTTAATAACGCCTTAATAGGACCCGATCCAACACTTTGGATAAACACAATCGCCTGCGCTAAGGGAATAGCTTATAATAGCGACTAAAGAGGCCTATTTTATCACCAAGTGGATAAAGTTATCCACAGGCGAAGGACAATTTAGTAGATAAGCACACTAAATTAATAATTAACCCAGAAACAGGCTTGCCTTAGGGGGCGCTATCTCATATACTTGCGCGCCTAGATTTTCAATGCCAAACTTTTGGCCTATACAACTATTTTGCGAGACCGATCATGAAAAGAACGTTTCAACCTAGCGTCCTAAAGCGCAAGCGCACTCACGGTTTCCGTGCACGCATGTCAACCGTAGGCGGCCGTGCCGTAATCAACGCACGTCGTGCCAAAGGCCGTAAGAGCCTAAGCGCTTAAACGACTGTTGCACGCTTAGCGTATGACTGAATTCGACTTTTCCCGGCAGCGGCGCCTGTTGAATGCCGGGGATTATCGAAGGGTCTTTGATCAAGCTGACTTCAAAGTTTCGGATCAGCACCTACTGATCTTGGCCCGCCCAAGTTTACAAGGCCACTCCCGTCTGGGTTTGGTGATTGCTAAAAAAGGCATAAAATTAGCTGTTCACCGTAACCGCGTTAAGCGCGTGATACGTGATAGTTTTAGAACCCTTTGTACGCAAGACAACGAGTTCTCCCCTCCTTTGGATCTAGTGATTTTATCACGCAAGGGCTTGGGCGAACTCGATAATGCCGCACTACATCGCTTAATTACCAAGCAATGGGCAAGATTACGTAAAAAAACCACACAATCCAGCTAGATTTAGGCATCCACCCATGCCAGCCCATTGCCAACACGCGCACAGGCACTATAATCACTGTTGGATTTTCACCAACTAACGATGATTTGCTTCTATGGATTTTCAACGCATTATTCTGATTGCCGGTATCGCCATCATTTCTTACCTGATGGTGCTGCAATGGAACCAAGACTACGGCACTGGCGCCGTCGCACCTCAACAGGTCACTAGTGTTTCTGCCTACAATACCGACATAGTCACCACTGATTTTGCCGTAGCCGCAGAGGTGTCCACCAACACTACCGACATTACAGTTACCAGCGCAGCCAATGCCAGCGCCGGCGTATTGGTAGAAGTGAATACCGATACCTTGCAAGTGGTGATCGACACTCAAGGAGGCGACATCATTCAGGCGTCTCTAGCCAACTATTTGGCGGAAATGGATCATCCTGATGTCCTCTTTACCTTACTGGAACAAAACCAAAACCGCACCTACGTTGCCCAAAGTGGGCTCATCGGTGCTAACGGTACGGACCTTAAGGCGCGCCCCATTTTCAAGGCTCAACAAACAACCTACACCCTGTTAGATGGCCAACAATCACTTGAAGTCGTGCTCACCCTTACGGATGACACTGGTGCGGTGATTAATAAGATCTACACCTTTAACCGGGGTAGCCATTTAGTTAATCTAACGTATGCAGTAGACAACCGAAGCAACCAGCCTTGGTCTGCCAACCTATTTGGCCAAATCAAACGCGACCGCTCTGCAGACCCTAGCGCGACAGGCGGCATGGGCATGTCGGCATACTTAGGCGCCGCCTTCTCCTTCCCCGACGACAAATACGTGCGTTACGACTTTGACGACATGGACGACGCTAACTTTAAGCGTAGTGGCCCTGGTGGTTGGGTAGGCATGTTGCAACACTACTTTGTAAGTGCATGGGTACCTAACCCAGAACAACAACACAACTACAGCACTCGCGTTAGCAATGGCGGCTACATTGCCGGTTTTGTGAGCCCCGCATTGGAACTACAAGCAGGCCAATCAGGCACAACCTCAGCCGACTTTTATGCTGGCCCGAAGATTCAAAAAGACCTCAAAGCCATCTCAGAAAACCTAGACCTAGTGGTTGATTACGGTTGGTTGTGGTGGGTGTCTAAGCCTTTGTTCCTGCTGTTAGACATCATGTACGGATTTGTCGGTAACTGGGGTGTAGCCATCCTCCTAGTGACTTTGTGTGTAAAAGCGTTTTTCTTTTATCCGTCAGCTATTTCGTACCGTTCTATGGCAAAGATGCGTGCTCTAGCACCAGAAATTGCCAAGCTTAAAGAGCAGTACGGCGATGACCGCGCCAAAATGTCCAAGGGCATGATGGAGCTGTATAAACGCGAGAAAGCCAACCCGCTCAGTGGTTGTTTCCCGATCATCATCCAAATGCCGGTATTTATCGGCCTCTATTGGATGCTGATGGAAACCGTTGAATTACGTCACGCCCCGTTCTTCTTGTGGATTCAGGATCTATCGGTACAAGACCCTTATTTCATTTTGCCAGTGATCATGGGCGCCACCATGTTTATTCAGCAAATGCTTAACCCAGCACCCACTGATCCCATGCAAGCCAAGATCATGAAGATGTTACCACTGGTATTTACCGTGTTCTTCCTTTGGTTCCCTGCAGGACTGGTACTTTATTGGGTATGTAACAACGTCTTGTCGATTGC
>DPHD01000050.1 GCA_003523085.1 Oceanospirillaceae bacterium
CCCGTGTGCACCGTAGTGAAGGGCGGCGAAAAGGTGTCTTGGAAGGGGCCGTTTAGCTGCTTGTCTAAGGCTAGGTTTTCTAACCAGTTGACGATTCTAGCGGCATAGTTAACGGCGTTCACACCTGAAGGTGCCATGCCTGAGTGACACTCTTTACCAAGTACCTTTACTTCCATTGCTATTTTGCCTTTGTGAGCAGTAACCAACTCCATGGTTGTGGGCTCTCCAATAACACAAACGGCAGGGCGATGGGTGTGGCTTTTCATGCGTTCAATGAGGTGGCGAACACCTACGCAACCAATCTCTTCATCGTATGAGAAGGCAAGGTGAATAGGTTGTGTTAGCCGTTGGCTCACCATATCAGGCACTGCAGCCAACACGCAGGCTAAGAACCCTTTCATGTCGGTGGTGCCTCGGCCGTAATAACGGTCGCCATCTTTGGTAAGCTGAAAAGGCTCTTTAGTCCAATTTTGACCCGTTACGGGTACCGTGTCAGTGTGGCCTGAAAGCATGACGCCGCCATCAGTATCAGGACCAATGGTGGCAAATAAATTCGCTTTAGGTAAGGCTGGATCGTGCACTAGTTCGCTATCGACACCATGTCCACTCAAGTATGCTTGAATATAGTGCATCAACTCCAAGTTGGAATTGGCACTAGTGGTGTCAAAAGAAATAAGTTTGTCCAATAGCGTAATGCTTGTAGCGAGCGTCGTCATGGTTGTTATTCGTCTCCAGGTACACCGTGAAATTCTGAGTTGGCCGGATCAACTGCACGGGTAGTATAGGCTTGCATTTGTGGTTGGTATTCTCGCCAAATACTATGCAACTGGTCAATAGGTGAATCATGCCAATCTACGCGTAAATTCACAACAGGTGATTCGGGCTGAGCCAAAGTTTGCACAACAATGCCAGCAGAAAATAGGGAGCACGCCCATAAACCACTAGCTACACGGCATCACGGAAACGCGGGTCCGTGATGTTGGTGGTGGTTTTCACCACATTGCACAAAGATATGTGAGTCGACAAAACCACAGTGGATGCTATTTTGGACGCGCTAGACAATGCTGAACTACTTACCAAAGTTATCCTGAATCATGTAACGGACGAAGCGCCTATTGGGCGTAGGGTCGCTAAAATCGCATTGTTTAAGTGGACCGGTGAAGATTACGACCAAGGCCACAGGTGGAGCATGAGACGCTTACGGCGAGCAAACCGAGTGCGAGTTAAGTAGTTGCTGCACCTCTCCTAGGCACGATCCGCAACCGGTGCCGCAACCCAACGTTTTTTTGAGCGAGTTTATATCTTGGTTGCCCTGTTCAATGGCTCCAACGATGTCTGATTCAGACACGCGCATGCAGGCACAAATAAGTTTTTCTAGCTTCTCATCGTGGTTGCTTAACCCTGTAGAAAGCACTTGCAGGCGTTGTTGCGGTGTCAGTTTCTGTTGCTGCATTAAAATGTTAACCATGGTGGTATTTACCAGAGGTAGGGTGGGTGCAATCACCAGCACGGCTTGTAGCGCATCGTTTAAGTAGGTTGCCAAGCGGTAGCTACTTTGATCACAGACTTTTAGCTGTAATAGGTCGTTGTATGGCGGTAGCCATTCATGGGCCCACTTTAACCAGTCACTGGGCCGGCTGGTGCCGGCCAATTCATAGTGGTAGCCAGCTTCGGTGTGGTGCTTAAACCAGAGTATGCTGTTATCAAAGGTGAGTTCCTCACGGCTTATTAAACTGGCGCGCCAAAGTGTTGCAATGGGACTTATGTTGACGGGCGTATGTTTGTAATCGGGCTGCCCAGAGGCGGCATCGGTACGGGCTGCTATGAGTTGGCCTACGCGGCCGCGGCTGGCAAATTGCTTGCCCCAATGCATAGGCATAAACACGTGCCCCTGCTGTTGGTTGGGGTTGATGTTGGCCTGTGTATGCACGACACCTAGGGCGCTGCTAATGGCGGCCCATTCAGACTGCCGGAGGCCAAAGGCCTTGGCATCAAACGGGTGTAAGTCCACCTGCAGTACCGGCTGATGTTGATTAAGCTCTGCGACTTGGCCGGTGCGGCTCATACTGTGCCATTGATCACGTGCTCTGCCAGTATTAAGCCATAGGGGAAATTGAGGTACAGTGGCTGTGCTTAACCCGCTGGGTGTCACGGGGTGAAGTCTGGCCCGGCCGTTGGTTGTTGCATATCTGCCGTTGGCAAATAGACGCTGTTGGCCGATCAACAGACCTTGGGATCGGCTAATCGGCCATTGTATGGGTTTCAGGTCGCGATACTCATCGTCATTGAGGTGCGCCAGTTCGGAGATATTAAATAGGCGTTGCTGGTTATTTTCAAAACCGGACAAGGCCGCATGCTCACGAAAAATATCGGCACTAGACTGGTAATCAAAGGCATTTGCATAACCTAACCGGTGGGCGAGGTCGACCACCATTTGCCAATCATTGCGGCACTCGGGTGGCTGTTTGATAATGCTGCGTTGGCGGCTGATCATGCGTTCAGAATTGGTGACAGTACCGTCTTTTTCTCCCCAGCCAGACGCTGGTAGTTGCACGTGAGCAAAAGCTGTTGTGTCGGTATTAGCCACACAGTCAGACACCACCACCAGTTCGCATTGTTGTAATGCTTTTTCGACTTGATGGCTGTCCGGTAGGCTGAATACAGGATTAGTGGCCATGATCCAAACGGCTTTTATGCGGCCATCGCCCATGGCCGAGAATAAATCGACTGCCTTTAGGCCGGCACCGTTGACTATGTTTGGTGCTTGCCAAAAACGCCGCACTCGGTCAATGTCTTGGGGGTTTTTGTAGTCCATGTGGGCGGCTAACTGGTTGGCTAGCCCGCCTACTTCTCGGCCACCCATAGCATTAGGTTGGCCGGTAATAGAAAATGGGGTGGCGCCAGGTTTGCCAATTTTACCGCTAGCTAAATGGCAATTAATAATGGCACTGACCTTGTCGCTGCCGCTGGTCGACTGATTAACCCCTTGCGAAAATACGCTGACAACCTTTGATGTTTGGCAAAACCAATCAAACACTTGAGTTATTTGTGCAATGGGTAAATTGCAGGCCTTGGCGACGCTGGCAATATCCGGGCAGCTACTTTGAGCTACGTTAATGCTGTCATCAAAACCCTGGCAATGATCTGCTATAAAGCCATGGTCCAAAGCATTGTTGCTAGCCATGTATGCAAGCAGCCCAACGAAGAAAGAGGTGTCGCTATCTGGGGCAATAGGTAAATGCACATCGGCTAGTTGAGCCGTAGCAGTGCTCCGTGGGTCTAGCACCACGATTTTTAATGAGGGATTCGACTCTCTGGCCTTGAGTAGCCGCTGGTGCAAAATAGGGTGAGTCCACGCCATATTGGAACCAACCAATAACACCAAATCAGCGTGTTCTAAATCGTCATAACAGCCGGGCACAATGTCTTCGCCAAACGCACGTTGATGGCCGATAACAGATGAGGACATACATAGACGTGAATTAGTATCTACGTTGGGGCTGCCAATAAAACCTTTCATGAGTTTGTTGGCAACGTAGTAATCTTCGGTCAATAATTGGCCAGAAAGGTAAAAGGCCACAGATTGCGGCCCATGGGTGTTAATAATACGTTGAAATTGGGTTGCCACATGGTCCATTGCGTGGTCCCAGGTCACAGGTTGGCCTGCTAGCATAGGTTTTTGGAGGCGTTTTCCTACGCTAAGTGTGGCGCCTAAGGTGGCGCCTTTAAGGCACAGACGGCCACGGTTGGCTGGGTGTTTTACATCACCCCCTACGCTAATGAGTTCGCCAGAATTGATGTCGTGTTTGCTGGTGATGCCACAACCCACACCACAGTATGCACAGGTGCTGTTGATATCCATTACATTGGCAATATCATCCATAGCTAGCCTCGGTGGTGCTTCCTGGCGAATATAGTACTTCTACGACAGGGCCTAAAATACGCGCCGGCCAGCAACTTAAGTGCCGATCGCCTCCGTCCAAAGAAAGGCCTGTTGCTAGCTCGTAGCGGTGCTTAAGTAATGGTGTGGCAACGTAAGTTTGGTCTGCTGAGCCCCCCATCAGCCCCCTCGAAACTGACTCTACATGTTGCATCGGGTCAAGATTGCTCACCGCATACACTTGCGCCTTTATAGGTTCAAAGAAGAGGGCAATTTGTTGTTGGTTTATTAACACGCAGACACCGGCGCCTGCAATTAAATCATCGGCGTTGCACACGGGTAACCATGTTGAATGTCTCATAACTGACTTCCTTATTATATTTGCTCTAGGTTGATAAGGTTGTCTCGCCCAGCAAGGGGGAGTGGGCTGGTTTGGCCTCGAAGCAGATGCATCTGAATACTTGTATCCTTAGCATCGCTGTTAACAAAAGGCTTAAATCTGGCGCTCGCTTCAGGGTCTTGTAACGTCGCCTTCCATTCGCACTGATAACTGTCGACTATGTGTTGCATTTGTTGCTCAAACTCGGCTGAAAGGTCTAAATAATCATCAATTACCACTTGTTTTAGGTAGTTCAAACCGCCATCTAACTGACCAAGCCAAGTCGATGTGCGCTGTAATCGATCGGCCGTCTTGATATAAAACATGAGCAACCGGTCCACATACTTAATTAAGGTTTCAGTACTTAAGTCGGTAGCAAATAGATCGGCGTGACGGGGCTGAATACCACCATTACCACACACATACAGGTTCCAACCCTTGTCGGTGGCGATGACGCCAATGTCTTTGCTGCGAGCTTCGGCACATTCGCGGATACATCCAGAAACGGCAAATTTTAGTTTATGGGGGGAACGCAGACCTTTGTAACGATTCTCCAAGGCAATGGCTAAACCCATGCTGTCGCCGGTACCGTATCGACACCAATTATCTCCAACGCACGATTTAACGGTACGTACAGACTTACCATAGGCCTGGCCCGTTTCAAACCCAGCATCAATCAACCGATGCCAAATGTCGGGCAGCTGCTCTTGTTGCGCTCCCAATAAGTCGATGCGCTGGCCACCAGTGATTTTGCAATAGAGATTAAACTCTTGCGCCACCTCACCTAATACGATCAATTGCTCGGGTCTAATTTCACCGGCGGCGACTCTAGGCACTACGGAATAGGTGCCGTTTTTTTGAATGTTGGCTAAAAAACGATCGTTGCTGTCTTGCTGTGATACGTGTTCACGAGCAAGCACATAGTGATTCCAACAGGACGCTAGTATAGAAGCGATGGCTGGCTTGCATATTTCACAGCCGATGCCGCTACCGTATTGGACCAGCGCTTGATCAAAGGTTGTTAATTGTTTAATACGTATTAGGTCATACAGTGCTTGGCGACTATAGGAAAAGTGGTCGCACAAATTGTGATTAACTTCACCACCGTGCGCCAATACGGCTGTTTTAACTATGTCGGCAACCATGGGGCTGCAACCACCACAGCCGGTGCCTGCTTTGGTTTGGGATTTCACCTGCGAGAGGTTAGAGTGGCCTGCCTGTACCGAGTTACACAAATCACCTTTGGTGACATTATGGCAAGCACATATGGTGGCACTGTCTGGTAGCTCCGGTTTTGGGTCGGACTCACCGGCGCTTGGCAATAACAATGTCTCAGGGTGTTCAGGCAGCGCTAGGCCATTAAGGCAATATTGCAATAACTCGCCGTAGAGGCTGGCGTCGCCCACTAAGATTGCGCCCAGTAGTGTATTCCCGCCGCCATTAACCACTAACTTTTGGTAGGTGCCATTGCGTTCATCGATTAGGCGGTAACTTCTAGCGCCGTCCGTGGTGCCTTGAGCATCACCGATACTGGCTACATCAACACCCATGAGTTTTAGTTTGGTGCTCATGTCAGCGCCAGTAAATGGCCGGCATGCGTGCTGTAAGTGGCCGATCACCACTTGAGCCATTTGATACCCCGGTGCCACCAACCCAAAGATGCGCCCCTGCCAAAGCGCACATTCGCCAATGGCATAGACATCGGCATCTGAGGTTTGGCAATTGTCATCAATGGTGATGCCGCCGCGTTCACCAACCTCAAGCCCTGCGTCTCGTGCAAGTTGATCTCTGGGACGAATGCCGGCAGAGAATACCAACAGGTCGGTGTTGAGTGTGCTGCCATCGGCAAAGGCCATGCTCAAGCCGCCGTCATCATTGGGGTTTATGCTCTTGGTGTTTTTGCTGGTGTGAATTTGAACCCCGAGCGAGGTTATTTTTTGGCGTAATAAGGCGCCACCATCTGCGTCGAGCTGTTGCATCATAAGGCGATCAGAAAACTCAACCACATGGGTGGTTAGGCCCAGGTCAACAAGTGCTTTTGCGGCTTCTAAACCTAATAAGCCCCCACCCACCACAACACCTATTTGGGCGCTTTTTGCGGCCGCTTCTATAGCGTCTAAGTCGGCGAGTGTGCGATACACAAAACAAGGCTTTAAATCGTGTCCTGGTACAGGGGGCACGAACGGGTATGAACCGGTGGCTAGGATTAATTTGTGGTATTGCGTGTGGCTGCCATCACTGGCTGAAACACAGTGTGACTGTAAGTCAATGTTTGTTACGGTGACACCAAGTTTGACGTCTAGCCCCCAGCGTTCATAGTCACCTATGTTGCCTAAGGATAAGTCGTCAGCACTGCTGCCGCTGAGGTATTTAGTTAGATTGACCCGATCATAAGCCAGCTGTGGCTCCTCGCAAAATAAGGTAATGGCGTACTGGTCGATAATACCCTGATCTGCCAAGGATTGAATGAGGTGGTGGCCAACCATACCGTTGCCAACTATGGCCAAGCGGGTTAATAACATTGTTTTGCTCCAATGCCTACTCTGCCCGCGCACGTCTACTGACAACCCTGGCAGGTGGTAGACGTCTTTGTCGATAGTAATTTAGGGTGATGGCGTGGCATTAGCATTAATGTGTGTCTCATCTGAGAACTGATATCATAATAATGACGGCCTACGGGACTGTTAATGCATTAATCAGGCCAACTTTGTGTAATTCATGGTAATTTGCTATAGCCTTTTCTATCAAAGGTCTTGCACGGCGGGGTTAGGCTAAATTGGTAGCTCAAGGTGAGTCGGCGCACCAAGAGTGTGCGTTTATAACCACCAATATACGTTTTGCACCAGTAGCACTAAAGCCAACATAAGGCACAGGCTTTGCCAAACCGTCACGGGGTAACGCTCTACTAAGGGGATGTCGTCGGCCCGCATTAGGTGGTTGGAGGGGGTTGTGAAATCTTGCCAAAATTCAGACATGGCAGGGTAACGGTGTCTGGGATCTGGGCTTAGTGCTTTGTTAAAGCAGGCATTGAGCCAGTGTGGCAGGTCACTTCTTGAAGTATAAATCGGCCGGTAGCGAAACTCACTTAAGCGACGATAACGCTGCCAGTGATTAGGTGTTTGGGCAAAAGGCGCGTGTCCAGTGAGTAATTCATAGGCAATGACAACTATGGCGTAATGGTCTGGTTGTTGGCATGGAGAACCTAATATGAGCTCGGGTGCAGCATACTCTAAGGCCCCAACACGCTCCTCTACATGG
Organism: Oceanospirillaceae bacterium; assembly: GCA_003523085.1. GTDB lineage: Bacteria > Pseudomonadota > Gammaproteobacteria > Pseudomonadales > Balneatricaceae > Njordibacter. The sequence goes on from DPHD01000050.1 coordinate 7,518, forward strand.
GTGTTTAAACCGGCGACCGCCACACTCCCATAGTCTATGAGTACTAACTTTTGATCTGCCTGTATGATGATGTTCTCTGGCCTTAAGTCCCTATGCTGCACACCGAGACGATGCAGTGAGCGTACGGCTCGAATTAGTTGCTTAATGATATCTCGAACATTGTCTAAACTGGCGTTTGGATGGTCGTACATCCACTGGCGCAGGCTGGTGCCTGGCACATACTCCAACAATATATAATTGGCACTAGGCGTGTTGGGCTTTTCATAACCATGCATTAACTGTGGGTGCTTAACGTTGTTGGCCACCCAGGCTTCTCGAACAAGGGCAGACATCGCCAAGGGGTCATCACGTAACCCAATCGAAAGGGCCTTGAGCACAAGGGTGCTGCCAGAATGCAGGCACAGTACCTTGTATACCACGCTGCGAGGCGTTGCGGAGATCACGTCCAGTACTTTGAAACCATCAAGGCTCTGGCCCAGCGAGAGCGCTGGTGCGATAGGTAAGAGAGCGGGGTCTTGCAATTGATCATTCACGCTAACAGGTGGTAATTCATCTACGCGTAACAACACGGCGGTCATGTTGTCTTTACTACCTTGTTCTGCAGACCACTCAACTAATTGTTGGGCGCGCGCATCTAAATCAACTTCAGATAAGCTTGCGTTGTAATAGGATAGTTGTGCAGGAGTGACCGATTGGTGTACCCCGTCTGTGGTTAGTAACACGCCATCACCTTGGCGTAATTGGTGACTCGAAAAATCAATCTGAACATTGGGGCCCGCACCGATAGCGCGATGCAACACCTGGTTGCTGCCCACCCAAGTACAATGATCGTGGGTTAATTGTTGCAGCTGGCCATCGCGGTATAGGTATGCGCGGCTGTCTCCAACATGAAATATATGTAGCCGGGTGTTTTGTATGATTGCTGCAGTAAAGGTAGTTAAACGTTGTTGTTCTATGCGTTGATCGGTTTGGTCTGGTCGATACAACCAACGGTTGAGGCCGGTTAGCACTTGTCCTACCGATTGTTCCGCTCTCCATGTTTTAGGTGTATTAAAATAGTCTTGCATAAACCCGGCAACGCAAGCTTGGCTAGCTAGTTGGCCATCCTTGCAGTGGCTTACACCATCGGCGACAACGGCCACCATACCTTTATGGCCAGCGGCATTGAGATTATCTCCGCGCACCGCAAAGGCATCCTGATTAATGGGCTGTTGGCCGCGGTGACTATAACTGCCAATACTTATTCTGAGTTGCTGTGACACGCTGTCCGCCTGTTAACTAATTTTTATCATCACCACGCTACCGTCATCGGCTGCTTCCATCATGTGACCTTTAGGTTCGCGCAAAAGCAGCAGCGTAACTAACCCCAGAACTGCGGTGCTGCTCATTAACATAAAAAATTCAGCGTAGGTTAAGCTGGTGAGCATAGTGAGGTAAAAGACAGCTCCTACATTACCATAAGCGCCAGTTAAGCCGGCGATTTGCCCTGTGAGTCGGCGTTTGATCAGTGGCACAATGGAAAATACAGCACCCTCTCCGGCTTGCACAAAAAAGGAACATAACATGGTGCAAATAACGGCTAAGTAGAGTGGCCATTGTGTATTAATTGTCGACATGGCGGCATAGCCGATAGCCAATCCAGAGGTAAGTAGTAATAGCGTTCTTTTGCGACCATATCGATCACTCAACCAGCCACCTCCGGGCCGAGACATAAGGTTCATGAAGGCATAAGTTGAAGCCACTAAACCGGCTACAACAAGGTCTAAGGAAAAGGTCTCTGCAAAAAATATAGGTAGCATGGAGACTACGGCTAATTCCGAGCCAAAGGTAGCGAAATAGAGTACGTTGAGTACCGCGACTTGTTTGAACTCATAATGATCATGTACTTCTATTTGGTTGGTGAAAAGTCGGTGGTTTGCTCGGTATGTAGACCAAATGTCGTACCCTAAAATCGACACCAATATAATGTATACCAGCATTGCGCTGGATGGGGACAAAAGGCCTACAGTGGGGGAAGATAACTTCCAGGTTAGCATGCACAGGGCCAGATATAAGGGTATTTTCATAACCAGCAAAAGGTAGTAATCACCTCGAGTAGACACTTCTAGCCCACCCAAATTGCGGGCCTTAAAATAAGTGCCGCCCTTTGGCGTGTCGGTTACCTGGGTCCACCAGATAGCACTGAAGCCTAGGCTTAATATACCCGTCATAGTAATGGCCCAGCGCCAGCCGTTGTCACCGCCCAACCACAAAGCCAAGGCGGGTAAGCTCATGGCCGCAGCGGCAGAACCGAAATTACCCCAGCCACCATAGATACCTTCTGCGATGCCTAATTCATGGGCAGGAAACCATTCGCTCACCATACGAATGCCCACTACAAAGCCCGCTCCTACAAAACCTAGCGCCAAACGTGACCAGGCCAAGGTGGTAAAGTCATTACCCCAGGCAAATATAAAGCAGGGTAGGCTTACGACGGCCAGCAACGCGCTGTAAGTGATACGCGGTCCGTAGCGGTCCGTAAGCATACCAATTACAATGCGCGCAGGTATGGTGAGAGCCACGTTAAGCACAAGTAAGGTGCTAACCTGGGATTTGGTTAAGCTTAACGATGCGCTAATCATACCCATCAGAGGCGCATGGTTGAACCACACCACAAATGAGAGAAAGAAGGCCATCCAGCTCATGTGCAAAATTTTAGTTTTACCTTGGAAAGACAATAACTTGAGTGTCTTTGCTGCCATTTAAACTACCTCGGTGATAACTCATAAAAAAAGGCGCCAACACCCCTTAGAGTGTTAAAGCGCCTTTGCTTTAAAAAAATAGTGTTATAGAGCCAGTAGCTCAATAGTGGGTTTAACTTGTCAATATCGCTTGTGCTAGTTCTCCTAACGTTTCACCACGAGCCATGGCCAATTTTTGCATTGTGGCATGGGCTCGCTTTTCACTAATGCCTTGTTGCTGCATGAGCTTGCCTTTAGCGCGGTTGATAAGTTTCAAATCGTGCAACTTTAACTGCAGCTGCTTTACATGCTGCTGTTTTCGTAGGCTTGACGTATGCCTAGCCATAGCAACCTTGAGTAATGAGGGTATCCTCTCATGAGATAGGGGCCCAACATGGAGCAGTGAAACATCAGCATTGACCAAACTTTCGATGGTGGCATCATCGCCCTGTGTAAGCATGATTAACGTGGCATGGTTGGTGCAATCGATATGATGGGTAATATATTCGAGCTGCTGCACAGACATCTCTAGCTGGGCTATAACTAGTGTATCGGACAAGTGCGCTGTGGAGCTCATTAGTTGACCCCATTGGGTGGCTTTACACTGGTAACCACAGGACTCAATGGCAGATGCAATTGGCGTGCAGGGTGTTTGTTGGTCTAGCACAAGCCTCACTGTTTTACTATTTGGTTTCACATATGTCCCTAGCTTAGTTACTAAAGAAGGAATTAATGCAGGTTCTGTGCCAAATAACAAAAACTAAGGAATAGCGAGCGTATAGCTAAGGTTCATGGGATTGTTTGAATGTTTATAGCGCAATTTAGTTTAATGTTTTTTGCTTTTGCACTGTTGTTGTGCGAGCACGGTAGCCCCCTGACATGAGATTAGAGCTTGGTATGTGTCAGAGAGATTGTTTCTTGCATGTTCTTTGTTTGATCGAGGATATGGCTGATTGTTAATAAATCCGGCCTGAGGTAGACCATGGGTAGACCAACAAAAAAGAGTTAGTAGGCACTAACCTACTAACTCTTTGAATATGGTGGGCCTGGTCAGATTTGAACTGACGACCAAAGGATTATGAGTCCT
>DPHD01000066.1:0-16638 GCA_003523085.1 Oceanospirillaceae bacterium
CATCCTTACCGCCTGGTCTACGCCAGGTGCAGCTATTCTAGTCACCAGTTTGTCTGGCGTCTCCATGGCCGAGGCCATCGGGGCGTTTGTACTTTGCTCAATTCTGATTACTTTGGTCGGGCTTTCCGGCTGGTTTGATCGTTTAATGAGTTACTTACCCAAATCGATTGCTGCAGCCATGTTAGCGGGGGTTTTGTTACCCTTTGCCATGCATATGTTGCTATCACTGGAATCAGACATGGCGCTAGTATTAGGCATGATATTGAGCTACTTTGTGAGCCGTGTCATCTGGCCACGTTTAGCCGTGATGGTGACACTGATAGTGGGCATGGTGTTGGCCGCCAGCCAAGATCTAATTGTTTGGCAAGACGTTAGTCTACGTTTTGCAGTGCCGGTTTGGACCACACCAGAATGGTCACTTACCAGCACCATTGGTGTTGCTCTGCCCTTGTTCATTGTCACCATGGCTTCACAAAACGTGCCTGGGCTGGTGGTATTACGCAGCCATGGTTACCATGCGCCTGCCGCACCACTGATTACTTGGACCGGCATTACGGGCGTGATTTTGGCGCCCTTTGGCGGCTTTGCCTTTAACTTAGCCGCCATAACAGCCGCCATTTGTATGGGCAAAAACGTGGATGAAAACCCTAAACAATGTTACCGCGCTAGTATATGGGCCAGCTTCTTTTTGGTTGCCACCGGGTTATTTGCTGGCAGTCTTACGGGCTTATTTAATAGCCTGCCCTCGGCCTTGGTCATCACTATCGCCGGCCTAGCGCTGTTAGGCACCATTGCCGCCAGCCTGAGCACCGCACTAGCCGAAGAAGCACATCGTATCCCTGCAGTGGTCACCTTAGTCACCACGGCATCTGGCATGGCCTTGTGGGGTATTGGCAGCGCCTTTTGGGGGCTAGTGCTGGGATTATTAGCCTTAGTCGCACAACACTTTTTAACGCCTAACAAGGCATAAACCTGGTCTAGAATAGTTATGGCTAACACACACTCTGTCACCTTAATGAACCGCACCTTAGGCCATTTAAAGCGCTTTTGGAACAAGTTACCCAGCAGCCTAAGCAATAACAGTGACTTGTTAGCCATTGCTGATCAAAGCGCACCCGATCAAGCGCAATTGCTTCACGTAGGCCAACAAATGCAGCGCGCCATTAACGGTGTTGGTGGCGAAATGGCCGCGCGTAATGCGGCAGCAGACCTAGGGCGATTCTACTTACGCCTCAACCCTCAGGGTAAGCAAGACTTTTTACTGCTGCTAGCCAATGATTTTGACGTAGATTACCCCGCCATCAATAATCTTGTGGCTCAATGGGACACGTCTAAGCCTAATATTAAAGGCCTAAAAAAAGCCCTTAATTCGCCACGCCTAAGCCTACTAAAGTTATTTAATGCCCTACCTGAAGGCGTCAAATTTTTAGTCGATATGCGCGCCGACTTAATCCAGCTACAAAAAAACGAGCCTTCACTCAAACCATTACAAGAAGATCTACGCGATTTGCTAGGCGACTGGTTTGACTTAGGCTTTTTAGAACTCAAACAAATGACGTGGCAGGATACGCCTGCCGAATTATTGGAAAAACTCATTCAATATGAAGCCGTCCACGCCATCGCCGGCTGGGATGATTTGCGTAACAGGCTCGACTCAGACCGCCGTTGTTTTGGTTTCTTTCACCCACAAATGCCTAACGAACCGCTAATCTTTATTGAAGTCGCATTAGTGCAAGGCATGGCCTCCAATATTGACCAACTGCTCGATCAACAAGCCCCCATTGAAGATACCCACAGTGCGGACACCGCCATCTTCTACTCTATTTCCAATACCCAACAAGGCCTTGCCAGCATCAGCTTTGGTAACTACCTGATTAAAAATGTGGTGGCCGAACTGGTTAAACAGCACCCTCAGCTACAACACTTTGCGACTTTGTCGCCTATACCTGGGCTACGCAAGTGGCTTAATAAACACCCCACTGAAGCGATAGCGCTTTTGTCTGAGCAGCAATTAAAGGCCCTCAACCACTACTGCAACCAACATCAAATTGCCACTAACTTAGAGGCGGTACTAGTCAGTGACTGGAGCCACAACGCAGAGGACAGATCCTTTGTAGAGTCGTTACTGCTGACTCTAGGCCAGCACTACATTACCCAAGAGCGCAGTGCCCGCGGTACCGCCCTAGACCCGGTTGCGCACTTTCACCTGAGTAACGGCGCTATTGCAGGCAGGCTCAACTTTATGGCCAACATGAGCCCCAAAGGCTTACAAGAATCCGCGGGTATGATGATCAATTATGTCTACAACATCGACCAAATTGAAACCAATTGTATGAACTACAGTGAACAAGGCCTAGTGGCACACTCGCTTTAATCCCATTGGTGAGAAAATACACCATGGCGTAAGAAATAAATGGTTTCTTGCGCGGCGATGGTGTTGTACCTCAACATGGAGTGATTAGCATTGACCAGTAGGAAATCTGCCATATTGGCAAGTTGAGTCGACGACACGGGCACCAGACCGTCACTGGGTTCGGCTAAAATGGCATCAGCCATACCCCAGCTGGAATTACCTGCAATGATGCCTGCCTGAAACTGTGGCTGTGGTAGCTGATGGGCGAAGCCCTGCTCACCATAACCTAACGCCGCCGTGGTCTCACCCAATAATTTGAACCAAACTTGGTCAGCAACGGCATTCACTGCGCGTGTGCCATGGTTAGGCGTACCGATCATTACCACTTGATCTAGGCGTTGCAAAAAAGATTGGTTGTTTGGGTCTGCCAAAAAACCTCGGACCATGAGCCCACCGAGTGAATAACCCACAAAATGCAACCGTTGATCATCCGCACAGCAGTGTTGCATTTGTTTTTGAACCTGAGCCAAAGCCGCATCGGCGCCTTGGGATAAGGAGGCATAATCTAATGCCACCACTTCAAAACCAGCATCAAGCAAGCGTTTTTCCAATAACCACTAAGACAAGCTACTGCGGCCTAGGCCATGTACCAGCACCACTCGGTTCGAGGTAACGGTCTCCGCCTTTGCCGCTACCGCTGGGGCAACAACAGCAAGAGCCGATAGCCCTAGCAACAAACAAAACCTTATCATTTTAGTTTTCAAATAGTTAACCTCCGGTCGCAATTAAAAGCTGGCACTCGCACCATCACAAGCGGCGGTGCAAGAGGACTCAATGCGCCACTTATAAGTGGTTTATTGAATCCCAAGACGGCGCATTTTTTCGTATAAGCTGGCACGGGATATGCCTAACACCTGGGCCGTTTTGGATTTGTGATTACTAGTCGATCCTAAAGCCGACAGTATGGCTTCACGCTCTGCTTTTTGCATCGTTTGCGCCAAACTTGGTAGGCTATGATGGGCGAGGTTAAGCTGATGACGGCGACTCGAAGAGGCCATATCACCGGCCTCAAAATGAGGTAACACTTGCCTGATTAAGGCCGGCTCAATGACTTCGTCATCGGTGGCAACACAGGCGCGTTGCAACACATTTTTTAACTCGCGTACATTGCCTGGCCAGTGGTAATGGCCCAACAATTCCAGTGCGTCAATACTTAGCTGACGGTAGTGGCCATTATGACTAATCACTATTTCATCTAGCAAACGCTCACATAAATTGGGTAAGTCATCGAGTCGCTCCCGCAGGGGCGGCAAATTAAGGGGCAAGGTGGTGAGCCGGTAATAAAGATCCGGGCGAAACTTTTTGGCCGCTACTAACTCTTCCAACGATTGGCAGGTTGCGGCAATGATGCGCACGTCGACCGTTTGTAAGCGATTGGAACCCAGGCTTTCAAATTCTTTTTCTTCAATCACCCGAAGTAGTTTACTTTGTAATTCTAGCGACATATCGCCAATTTCGTCTAGAAACAAGGTACCCCCTTGGGCCAACTTAAACTTTCCCTCTCTACCTTTGCGATCTGCTCCCGTATAAGCCCCAGGGCTAACACCAAAAAATTCAGCTTCTAGCAAGCCTTCGGGAATAGCCGCCACATTAACAGAAACAAAGGGCCCGTTAGAGCGCAAAGACAAGTTGTGCAATGCCTGAGCAAAGAGCTCTTTGCCAGTGCCCGTTTCACCCTGCAACATCACCGCCAGATCATAGCCCGCAGCTTGAGCCACCTGCTGTTTTAAGCGTTTCATACTCACACTGTTGCCAATACACTGACTCAAGGTGTACCTAGCTCTGCGGCTTGCATGTAACTCTTGTTGCGCCTTTTTAAGTTGCAGCTGAAGTGGCGCGTAGCGCTCTAACAAGGGTTTTATACGTTGCATCTGATCCACCGCAACAAAACCAAAGGCACCTGATATTTGCCCGCTTTTATCCTTCAAGGGAAAGCTACTGACCACCACCCACTGACCATTGATATTAAGCATGTCCAACAATACCGGTGTGCCACTACTCACTACCCGAGGCATAAAACTATTAGGCAGAATCTCGGTGATTAGGCGACCAACGGGGGATCGATCCAGCGCCAAAAATGTTTGGTATGAATCGCTAATCCAAGTGACACGGCTAGCAGTGTCCACGGCGATAGAGTGCTGGTAAAAAGACGCAAACGATTGTTGGAAAAAGTCCAACGCTTGGTGCTCAAGTTGTTGCTGCATTTTAGGCCCTTAAAACAAACAATGTCTTATATTTTAGACAAAATTACTTAAATAAATAACAAAATATCGACAATCTCAGTGATATTGCCTAAATTACAAGACAACAGTTAGTTATACAATCAAAAAACACACTTATGTCCATAAAAATAGACAGATTCGCACCCAGCCCAGCTGTAGAAACACCCTATGTAATTGAATTTATTCAATATATTAAAATAGGCACTAATATTGCTATAGGTAAAACACGGATAACAACAAAAAACTCTACACAGTTATGAAAAAGAACATCCTCATGGTTACCACGGCCCATACAGGCCTCATGAACTTGGTTTATGAGACCTTGCTGGAGCAAGGCCATTACGTTGTATTGGTGTCGATATCACCGTCGCAACCGGCTCAAGTAAGAAGACCCAATCAAATGTTGCAGTCCGTCACTATTAATCAAACGGGTGCCTGCATTACCCGTTGGATTGACAATCAGTTCCGCCAACAAGGCGTGTTAGATTGTTTAATCAACCTCGCCGGTGATAATGGCTCATTAACCACTTCTCGTTTATGGTGCAATGCAATGATTGATTTAAAGCGCCATCCAAGTGCCGCAACCTGCCTACTGTTGCTCAACCAACCTAAACCCGCATGCACGGCCAACATTAGCCACAGTCTACAACGTGGCCTGGCCAACTTTTGGGCCAAGCAGTTTTGCAACACCGGCGTCTACAGCGCCTATATTGACCTCACCAGCCAACAAGATCACGGCCAACATCTGTTATTGACGCAAATGTTGGTGCAATGCTTAGACCAACCGAGGGTCAACGGCAAAAAGTTGAGCCTAGACGCTCTACCCAATTACACTAACACTCAATACCATTGTTCACAGGATCCCCAGCATGCCATTTGCTCTTGATTTAGTTATTCGACAACATGCCGTCAGCCGGGCCGACCACCGCGCTGTCAAGTTTGCCGCTCAGAATATGAGTTATAGTCAATTCAACCTATATATAGACCATTTAGCCCAAGTATTAATGCAGCAAGGGGTTGCTCAGGGCGACACCGTGGCCACCTTATTGCCCAATGGCATTGATGCCCTCGGATTATACTTTGCGGTCACCCGTATTGGCGCAACTGTGGTGCCACTGAGCTGCCTATTAAAAGATGATGCCGTCGTAGGTTTGGCTGGCAATGCTGACTGCAAACTGATCATTTGCCAGGCCTCTAGGCAACCCGGATTAACCGGCTACGGCCACAACGTCATTGCTAACACGCAATTAAATGATATATTGGAGCGGACCGAACACACCCCCGTTGCGACTACAGCGGTGGCGCCTAGCGACAGCTTTAACATCGTTTATAGCAGCGGCACTACCGGCTCGCCCAAAGGCATTGTGCACAGTCAACATACTCGCACCATGTATGGCTATTGTTTCAGCTCAGCGCTAAAGATACACGCCTCGAGTGTGGTGCTGCACTCTGGTTCAATTGTATTTAATGGGGCCTTTGTCACTATGCTGCCCACCTTCCTTAGCGGCGCAAGTTATATTTTGATGCCGGCCTTTGACCCAGTAACCACCATCAACACCATTGCCAGCGAACGGGTGACCCACACCATGTTGGTCCCAAGCCAGCTCATTGCACTGCTTGAATCGGACGAGTTTTGCACCCAAAAACTATCGTCATTAGAAGTAATACTTGTCTTGGGTGCGCCCTTGTTACAAACATACAAAAACCTCATCGAGCAACATTTACCCGGCCGTCTGCACGAACTTTACGGCCTCACAGAGGGCGTAATAACCGTGTTAGACAATAGTGACTACGCCACCAAATCAGCATCCGTGGGCTGTGCCATTGCGGGGGCAAAAATCCGCATCGTCGATGCCGCGGGAGACGACTTACCCACCGGGGAGATCGGTGAGATCGTTGGCAATGGGCCGCTGTTAATGCAGGGTTATTATGGCCAAGCCGACCTCACCGCTGCCACCTATAAACAAGGTTGGATGTACACCGGCGATATGGGTTATCTGGATGCCGATGGTTTCCTCTACCTAGCGGATAGAAAGAAGGACATGATTATTTCTGGCGGCATTAATGTCTATCCAACAGACATCGAAGAGCTTATCGCCCAGCACCAAAACACAGTGGAGTGTGCCGTGTTTGGTGTGCCGTCTAAAAAATGGGGCGAAACCCCCGTGGCAGTGGTTATTAGTCGCGATAAAGACCAGTTTAACGCCGCCGAGTTACGTGCTTGGGTCAATGCCAGGGTGTCTGCCAGTTATCAAAAAGTAAGCGCTATACATCAACTCAAGGAATTACCTAGAAACATTGCGGGCAAGACGCTTAAGAACCAATTAAGGGACCAATTTAGCAATGACTGTAACTGAAAATGACGCTATGATCCGGCTTTAACTTAATAATTTACAGAGAACACCACCATGCTAAACGTCAATTCCTATTTTGATGACAATGTAAAATCCATCGCCTTTCAAGGCAAAACAATGGCCACCACCGTCGGCGTTATGGACCTTGGGGAATTTACCTTTGGTACCAGTCAATACGAAGTCATGACCATCATTGACGGCGAACTCGAAGTGAAGTTACCAGGCACATCAAGCTGGAATACCTTTACCAACGGCGACCAATTTGAAGTTGAAGCTAATAGCAGTTTTGAAGTCAAAGTGGTACGCCAAACGGCTTACCATTGCACTTACGAATAACCACTAGAGCGGCCCTTGAAATGGCAGCATTCATCATTATATTAGACTATACTAAATAAAATATGACGCTCTAGAGACAATCCATGCCAACAATTACTAGCCGCTGCCCCCACTGCCAAAAAAACAACCGAGTTCCGTCTGAGCGAATTACCGACGCAGCCAATTGTGGCGCCTGCAAACAAGCCTTGTTTGCAGGTAAACCGATCGCTGGTACGGCAGCCAATTTTAACGCACTGATTAACAGCGACAAACCCGTAGTGGTGGACTTTTGGGCCCCATGGTGTGGACCCTGTGTGGGTTTTGCCCCAGTGTTTGAGCAGGCTGCAACCACCAAGTCGCAACTGATCCGCTTTGTAAAAGTGGATACCGAAGCCGAACAAATGCTCGGCGCACAGTTTAACATCCGCAGCATTCCTACCTTAATGGTATTCAAAAATGGTAAGGTCGTAGACCAACTCAATGGCGCGTTACCACAACAGCAATTTGATCAATGGTTAAACGAAGCCATGGCAAAATAACCACAGAGGCTCCCTCTATGCGCATCACTAGTATGCAAAGCCACATCGTTGCTGTGCCACCACCCCATATCGGTGGCATGTACTGGATTTTTGTGACCTTGCGCACAGATTGCGGCATTGAAGGAGTAGGCGAAGTTTACGCCTCAAGTTTTCATCCCACGGTGATGGTAGCGGCCTTAGACGACGTCTTTGAACGCTATTTGAAGGGCCATAACCCGCACCATATTGAACGTTTTTACCGCCAGTGTTATTCCAGCGGTTTTACCCAGCGACCAGACCTCACCATGATGGGTGCCTTTAGTGGCTTAGAAATCGCCTGCTGGGACATTATTGGCAAAGCGGCTCATCAGCCCGTGTACGAACTGATCGGCGGCAAAGTGCACGACAAACTCCGATGCTACACTTACCTGTACCCGAAAAATGCGCAAGGCGACTACGACTATGCCGATGTCGACTTAGCTGTGGATACCGCAATAGCCAATAAGGAACTCGGATTTAGCGCCCTTAAATTTGATCCTGTGGGCCCCTATTCAGCCTATAGCGGGCATCATGTATCGCTGAAGGCCATGCAAACGTCAGCCTTGTTTTGCGAAAAAATTCGCGCCGCCGTAGGCACCGATTGCGACTTGTTAATTGGCACCCATGGGCAAATGACACCGGCTTCTGCCATACGCTTGGCCAAACATTTGGAACCCTTTGATCCTTTATGGTTTGAAGAACCGGTACCGCCCGGCCAAGCCGAAGCCATGGCCCAAGTTGCACAAAAAACCAGCATTCCGATTGCCACGGGTGAGCGACTCACCACCAAATATGAATTTAACGAGCTACTAAAACATAAAGCAGCCGCTATTTTGCAAATGAACTTAGGCCGCGTGGGCGGCATTTTGGAAGCCAAAAAAATCGCCGCCATGGCCGAAGTTCATTACTGCCAAATCGCACCACACTTATACAACGGTCCTATTGGCGCCGCGGCCAGCATCCAACTTGCCACGGCCACTCCTAATTTTTTAATGCAGGAAAGCATTGGCACATGGGACGGTTTTCATGCCGAAATATTACAACAGAAAATCGACTGGCAAGACGGCTACATCATACCTAACAACCAACCCGGCATTGGTGTCGAACTCAACATGGAGGTGGTAAAGGCTCACTCACCTTATACCGGTCGCAAACTGCATTTAAGCATGGACCCCAAGCCTTACGATGTAAAAACCAGCGACCCCAGCTGAATCCTACGGTGCGCTAAACTAGTGCATACGGGGTTCACCAAGCCTGCAAACGCACCAGCTTTGTTCATAGCCATTCATCTGTGGCACCTAAAAACCACCCAAGAACACCTATAACAAGCTGTTTTTAATGTATTTTTTGTCTTTGGCACGATAATCGCACTAGAGAAGTTAGTCTTGTAACCAACTATTCGAGAATCGCATCATGGAAAACAACCTATACGAACTCCAGTTTGCTCTGGATACCTTTTACTTTTTAATCTGTGGCGCCCTCGTCATGTGGATGGCCGCCGGTTTTGCCATGCTAGAAGCGGGGTTGGTGCGCGGCAAAAACACCACCGAAATCCTCACCAAAAACGTGGCGCTATATGCCATCTCCTGCATTATGTATTTGGTGATGGGGTACCAAATCATGTACGGCGGCGGCTGGTTATTGAGCGGCATTGAAGTGATCGACCCGGCACAGGTATTGGCCGACTCAGCGGCTGAGGGATTTGGTGGTGCATCGGTTTACTCCACTGCATCCGACTTTTTCTTTCAGGTGGTATTTGTAGCAACGGCCATGTCCATCGTCTCAGGTGCCGTCGCAGAGCGTATGAAGTTATGGTCATTCTTAGCCTTTACCGTGGTGATGACGGGTTTCATCTACCCCATGGAAGGCGCATGGACTTGGAATGGCGATGATGTATTTGGCTGGTACAACTTGGGCGACCTCGGTTTCTCCGACTTTGCAGGTTCCGGCATTGTGCATATGGCCGGAGCAAGCGCGGCATTAGCAGGAGTATTGTTACTGGGTGCACGTAAAGGCAAATATGGCGCCAATGGCCAAGTGCGGGCGATTCCAGGTGCAAACTTACCCATGGCGACCTTGGGCACATTTATCCTGTGGATGGGGTGGTTTGGATTTAACGGCGGTTCGGTACTCAAGTTAGGTGATATTAACTCCGCACATTCTGTGGCTATGGTGTTCCTTAATACCAACGCAGCAGCGGCCTCAGGCGCGATTGCAGCATTGCTGGTGGCACGCATCAAGTTTGGTAAAGCCGACCTTACTATGATGTTAAACGGCGCCTTAGCCGGCCTGGTGACCATCACTGCCGAACCGTCTACCCCTACCGCGCTGGAAGCCAGTGTATTTGGTGCCTTGGGTGGTGTATTAGTGGTGTTTAGCATATTGGCCTTAGACAAACTCAAGTTGGATGACCCGGTGGGTGCGATCTCAGTACACGGTGCCGCCGGGTTACTCGGCCTGTTGTTAGTGCCCTTAACCAATGATGCGGCTAGCTTCAGTGGCCAAATCATTGGCGCAGCCACCATTTTTGTTTGGGTATTTGGTTTAAGCTTTGTGGTGTGGTTTGTTATTAAAAAGTTGGTGGGTATCCGTGTTAGCGAAGAGGAAGAATATAAAGGCGTAGACATTTCTGAGTGTGGCATGGAAGCCTACCCCGAATTCACTTCTAGTTAACTTATACTATTGTCATGATCCAAAGAAGGGCCTGTTCAGCGATGAAACTAGCCCTTTTTTTCGTTAATAGGCTAAGCTATGCTAACACTTCTATTCGCTAGCCTGTGACGGACTATGAAAAAACTTAAAAACGAAAAGGAATTGCTAAAAAAGGCCATCGCTTTGGGCACCGCGTATGCCAATACACGAGGCGTAGCCCGATTTGAAGCAACCGATTCTGCGGCCACAAAAATCGAGTACATCTACCGCCTATTAGTGCATGACAAATTAATTCAACCCTTGCCCGAAGACCAAGTTTCGCAACCCTCCATGCAACATAAGCTGGCCCTGTGGGTCGATCGTCAAATGGCGTCATAGGACAACAAATCATGACTGAATTTGAACACATTATTGTCACGCCAGAACAACAATGGTTAGAAATCACGCTAGATCGTGCAGCCAGCTTTAATGCCTTATCGCAACAGATGATGGCCGAACTGCAGTTGGCATTAGACCAAGCCAGTCTTATGGATAGCCTCACTTGCATCATCATTAAAGCCCAAGGCAAAGCCTTTTGCGCCGGTCACGACCTCAAACAAATGCAGGCCAACAACAACGCCGACTACTATCAAAACTTGTTTGATCAATGCAGCCAGTTGATGCAAACCATTGTGCAGTGCCCGATTCCGGTGATTGCTCAAGTACAAGGCGTGGCCACCGCTGCGGGTTGCCAGTTGGTAGCCACCTGCGACCTTGCGGTGGCTTCAGAAAACGCACGTTTTGCCGTATCGGGCATCAACATCGGTCTATTCTGCTCGACTCCAGCGGTGGCTTTAAGCCGTAATATACAGGCTAAAAAAGCCATGGAACTGTTACTCACGGGTGAGTTTATCAGTGCCACTGAAGCTCAACAGCAAGGTTTAGTTAATCGGGTTGTGGCTGCCCAAGACCTGACTCAAGCCAGCCGTGATCTAGCGGCCATCATCAGCAGTAAAGCCAAGGTTGCTGTACGTACTGGCAAAGCCATGTTCTACCCACAGCTCAATATGGAGTTACCACAGGCCTACCAATTTGCCGCCGAACACATGGTATGCAACCTCATGACGCCAGAAACCCAACAAGGGCTTGACGCTTTTGTGAATAAAAAACCCAAAGGATAAGTGTGCAAGACCTGATAAAAATCATTGATTTTGTGAAAGAAATTGATCAACTCAAAGCCGTACTACGTAAAACACGCCCCATAGGCATGCAGCGCTACGAAAATTCCGCCGAGCATTCTTGGCAAGTAACCGTAGCCGCCTTGATGCTCAAAGATTACGCCGCGCAGCCAGTGGATATCAACCGCGTATTACGCATGTTATTGATCCATGACCTGTGCGAAATTGATACCGGTGACGTCATTGTTTATGACGCCATCGGCAGCGAACACGAAGCCGCCGAAGCCGCGGCAACTCAACGTATTCTCGGTTTACTGCCCAACGACATGGGCGTCGAATACATTGCCCTATGGCACGAATTTGAAGCCGCTAAGACTGCAGATGCACGTTTTGCCAAAGCCTTAGACCGCGCTTTACCCCTTATTCATAACCTTAACGACGAAGGCCACAGCTGGCAAAGCCACGGTATTACTAAAGACCAAGTAAAAGCCGTTAACGGTGGCCGCATCAACAAGGGCTGCCCACAATTATGGCAGTTGCTAGAACCTATGGTAGATGAAGCTCAGGTTAAGGGCTGGTTGAGTTAAGTCAAAAAGTTTCACATCGTCTCAAAGCGGTTGCTAATCAGCGCTTTTAGCGCTTCGGTGGGCGCTAAGCCAAGTGCCAGTTCTTGGTATTGGTTGGCCTTATCTTGTTCGTTGTTACAGCGGTACAAATAAGCCAAAACGGCGCTCCATTGATAGCAACCCACAAGCCAACTGGGCGGTTGGAACCCCTCGATTACGGCAAGGCCAGCTGCCGCACCTTGCCATTGGGCCACAGCCACTGCGCGGTTAAGCCTGTGTAACGGAGACGGCGCTTCTTGTTCCAACAATACATAGCTTTCAATAATCCTATCCCAACGCGTCAACTCGAACGACTTAGCCATACAGTGTTCGGCGGCAATTCCCGCCTCTGCATGGTATCGAGAAAAATGACCACCACTGGATGAATGTTGTAACCACCTTAGCCCCGTTTCAATCATTTTTTGATTCCAAACGCAACGATCTTGTTGTTCCAGCAACAGCAAACCACCGCTACTGTCTTGACGAGCCGCTATGCGGGCCGCCTGCAAATGCATTAAGGCCAATAAAGCAAACGTTTCGGGATCTTTTCCAAACCGATTGTTCGCTAAGATCGAGGTCAAACGTATCGCTTCTTCGCACAGCTCTTGGCGTATGCTTGCGCCATGCCCCAAGGACAAATACCCTTCTGTAAAAATGAGATAGAGCAGTTTTCTAAGCGCCGACAAACGTTGTTCATCAACTTGAATGTCTTGCTCCCACACGTTAGAAGCCTGATTCTTAAAACCCCCTTTTGCTCTACTAAAACGCTTATAAGCATTGGCCTGGGTAATAAACAAACGTAACGCAATTTCCTCGATGCTAAACCCACACACCGCCTTAAGGGCCAACACTAATTGTGATTCCATCGGTATGGATTGATTGCAACATGCCAACAACATAAACAAAAGGTCATCATCATCTGTTTGCCACGCGGGTTGATCTTGTGTGTTTTGTTGCCAGCATGTTTGCAACTGAGCCTGCTGGGCAACAAGTGCGCCCTGCCGCATCTGCTGACGTAACTTCTCAATCAGTTTATTCCAGGCCACCTTGTAGAGCCACGCCGAAGGGTTATCGGGTAGGCCATTTTTTGTCCAAGTTTCTAGCCCCGTCATCAATGCCACCTGCACCGAGTCTTCTACTAATGCTAGGTGATGCATACCTACGCGACGACAGAGTACGGCAACAACCTTGCCGTACTCGTGACGAAAAAAGTATTCTACGTGCTTAGAAGCGTTCAAGGCGTGTTAATTTCTCTTACCTCTACGCTAGCGCCGGGGTAAACGCCTGGGCTTTGGGCCGCCACTTCCACAGCTTCCTCCATACTGCTAGCGCTCACAATCATATAACCGCCTACCACTTCTTTGGCCTCAATAAAGGGCCCGTCAACCGCACCTTGGGTAGTCACCACCTTGCCGCTGCCTAGTTTGCCACCCATATCAACGATATTGTGTTTAAAGGTTTCTTTCCAAGCATTAAATTTGGCAAACATTTGTTCCATTTGTGCAGGTGATGGCATGCCTTGTTGGTCAGCCTCTTGTGGTTGGCTACGCATAATACATAAGTAGTTTTTGTTAGACATAATAATACCTTTTTGATGAATGATAAGTGATACTAAGATAACATCGATAATTACAGTAATCATAATAATACCGATAGTCTAAAGACGCGTAAGCATCGTTTTTTTGGACACATGCCGCTATTTTTTTGCGCCAGACGGCCTCTACACCTAAAAAACAATAAAATAGGTTAATCACACCTGAAATTCAACGAGATGCTCAAAAAACTGGTAGAATACGCCACCCATTTTTTGCTTCGTTTGGATTACCTTGATTACCACCGCTAACATCACCATGCAATTTGGCGCTAAGCCATTGTTCGAAAACATCTCCGCTAAATTTGGCAATGGCAATCGCTACGGTCTAATCGGTGCTAACGGTTGTGGCAAGTCCACCTTCATGAAGATACTCAGTGGTGAGCTAAAACCCACCTCTGGCAACGTTTCCTTCTCGCCAACCGACACCGTGGGCACCTTAAGCCAAAACCAGTTTGCGTTTGAAGCCTATTCGGTTATCGATGCCGTAATCATGGGCGATACAAAACTTTGGCAGGTTAAACAAGCCCGCGAAGCCATTTACAATCAGGCAGAAATGTCTGAAGAAGACGGTATGAAAGTGGCCGAGCTGGAAGTTGAGTTTGCAGAAATGGACGGCTACAGCGCCGAAAGCCGCGCCGCAGAAATTTTAACCCAGGCAGGCATCGACGAGACGCTCCACTGGGGCTTGATGTCGCAAGTTGCACCCGGCTGGAAACTACGGGTATTGTTGGCCCAAGCGCTGTTTGCAGACCCAGATATTTTGTTGCTGGACGAACCCACCAACAACCTCGACATTGCCACCATCAACTGGCTTACGGAAGTGCTAAACCAGCGCCGTAGCACCATGATTATTATTTCTCATGACCGTTACTTCCTTAACTCCGTGTGTACTCACATGGCCGACATCGACTACGGCGAATTGCGGGTATACCCAGGCAACTACGAAGCGTATATGGCTGCATCTTCTTTGATACAAGAGCAACTACTTACGGCCAATGCCAAGAAAAGCGCCGAACGAGAAGAACTACAGCAGTTTGTGGCCCGTTTCTCTGCTAACGCATCCAAAGCCAAGCAAGCTTCTTCTAGGGCTAAAAAGCTAGAAAAAATCCAGCTCGATGAGGTCATCGCCTCTAGTCGCGTGTCGCCTTATATTGGTTTTAGCGCCCATAAAAAGCTCCACCGCCAGGCCTTAGTACTAGAAAAGGTAGGCCATGGTTTTGAAGACCTGCCGCTATTTAACAATGGCGAACTTATTCTAGAAGCTGGTTCAAAGTTAGCCGTGATTGGTGAAAACGGCGTGGGTAAAACCACCTTTTTACGCTGTTTGTTAGACGAACTTAAAGTCAATACGGGTTCTATCAAGTGGTCTGAAAATGCCGTATTAGGCTATTGCCCGCAAGACAGCAGCAATGACTTTAGCAGTGATTTAACGCTGTTTGATTGGATGTCCCAGTGGCGCACCCCCAAACATGATGACCTCACCGTAAGAGGCATGTTAGGTCGCCTACTATTTACCGCAGACGATTACCTAAAGAAGGTAGACGTGTGTTCTGGTGGCGAGAAGAACCGCTTATTGTTTGGCAAGCTGATGATGCAAGACACCAACGTACTGATCATGGATGAACCCACTAACCACTTAGACATGGAAGCCATTGAAGCCCTTAACAAAGCCTTAAAGAGCTATGACGGCACCTTAATCTTTGTTAGCCACGACCGCGAGTTTGTCTCTTCTTTGGCCACCCGCGTGGTTGAAATAAAGGACCAGCAGGTGGTCGACTTCCAAGGCACTTATGGCGAATACCTTGCTAGCCAAGCCGTAGCTATTTAGCAAACAGCTGGTTTAAGTCGGCAAACGCTTTGAACTCCAAAGCGTTGCCACTTGGGTCACTAAAAAACAAAGTCGACTGCTCCCCTGATTCGCCTTTAAAACGAGTGTAAGGCTCAATAATAAAGTCGACTTGGCCTTGCAAACGCTGCGCCAATTGTTGCCAGTCGTCTAGGGTCAGTACCACGCCAAAATGTGGCACCGGCACACCCATGCCATCCACACCATTCACATGCACCGGCACTTTTCCGGCTTTCCCTAGGTGTGGGTTAAGGTGGGTAACCAGTTGGTGGCCATACAGGTTCCAATCGATCCACTCGTCACTAGAGCGACCCTCGTTCAAACCTAACAACTGGCCATAAAAGGCCCGTGATTCAGCAATGTCCCGTACTGGGATGGCTAGATGGAAAGGCCGTATTGGGGTATTAGACATGGGTTTCGTCCTTAGGCTCAGTTAACGGCACATTCAAAAACACCCGAATTCTTGGGCGATGTTGCAACTCACACGGGCATGCACCTTACCTTGTTCATCGTGAAAGGATTGTTTGGCGGTGGTTGGAAAAACGCCTTCATGCCAGATATTAGGGTGAATATACAAACCTTGGCTGCCATCACACCAAAAGGCCTCAATTTTGTCTAAACTTAAATCGTCACCCGGCAACGCCAAGGGCACCAAGAATGGCTGCTTGGTTCACGGATAAAACAGCTGGCCACCATCTGGGTGATAATTCATATGCCATAACAAAACCCGTTCGATCTTGTTGGCATTTTGTTGCGTAACGTCTTGTGGGTCACAGGCCCACCCCAGCACATAGTCACCAGCAACGGCATCATTGCGGCCTTTGAGCACCTGACCATGCCAATGGCTATGGAAAACACCCGCTACCGTACCGCCTTCGTCACCCGTACCTGCGTCTATAGAGCGCCAGCCTTGCGCTGGCCAA
>DPHD01000066.1:17063-18298 GCA_003523085.1 Oceanospirillaceae bacterium
ATATTACTACGGCCAATAATGCGGGTCACTACAAAGATGATTTTAACTTTGTTGCGGGATATTTTTATTTGCGAACTCTGCTCAAAATCGGGTCGACGGTGAATATTTTTTAAGGTCAACATGGCCATACCAATGGCCCACAAACAAAAATTGCGATAACCCTGCTCTGAACTTGGCAGCATGAGGGTATAACGCATGGCGTCTTGTAAATGTGTATGGGCAATAGCCACAAGCTCGATCACCCCTTGTTGAAAGGCAACTTCAGTGCGCTGACTTGGCAAGTTCTTTAACTCAATATTGTGGCCGCTAAACACGTCTTGTGGTAACCAACAAATGCCACGGCTTTGGTCCTGCCAAATGTCTTTGAGAATATTGGTCATTTGTAAACCTTGGCCAAAAGACACGGCCAAAGGCATAAGCGAGTCTTGGTGCTGCCTTACTTTGCTGCAGTAATCACAATAGAGCAAGGTAAGCATTTCCCCGACAATGCCTGCCACATGGTAACAATAATCGTTGAGGGCCGGTAAGTTGGCCAAACCCGCATGGGGCTGATGGCTTTGATAGTGCATCATCCCTTGCACCATAGTGGCCACACATTGTTGGATAATGGCCTGTTGGGAGGGTTTAAAACTCAAAAATAGTCGCAGCATACGCTGACTATTAGCAATTAAATCAAGCTCTGCTGCAGCCGTATTGCCGTCCAGTTGTGACAGTAGCTCGCATGCCCAATCATCAGCCGAGCCATGGCCCGCTAATAGTTGCGTCAATTGGTCGCTAAAACTCACCTTTAAGGCTAACGCTAAGTGCGGATCATCTTCAATCGTATCGGCAATACGGCACCATAAGTAGGCATTACCCACCACCGCTTCCAGTTGTTTTGGCAACTGGGGTATGGTCAAGGCAAAGGTGCGCGACACCCCTTGCAAGATGTAATCCTGATACTCGCTATCGGTGTAACTCGTCGAGTCTTGCAACAGAAATCGCTTCATGAGCTAGTTTTAACCAATCACCGCTAACAAACGTGCCTTGGTATCGGCATCGGCAAACGAAGCCTTCATGGCCATACGGGAGATATTACGTAACTGTTGTAGATCTAAACCAAAGTCTTGAGCACCCGATTGATACTCCGACCCCACGGTGGTTGCGAAAAACGGCGGATCATCGGAGTTAAGGCTGGTACTAATACCTGCTTCAAGAATTTTGTTTAGCGGATGACTGGCTAAGTCTGGGTAGAC
>DPHD01000066.1:18522-28514 GCA_003523085.1 Oceanospirillaceae bacterium
CCAACTCGGCCATAAGCGCAGGGTCTTCCACACTGCGCACACCATGGCCAATACGGCTCACAGGTAGGTTGTCGATGGCGTCCCATACGCTTTCTGGGCCTAACACTTCACCGGCGTGAGTGGTACAGGCGAATCCTGCTGCTGCGGCAATGTTAAACGCTGGCGCAAAATCCGCTTGGGTGAACATGGATTCATTGCCACCCATACCAAAACCGACAATGTAGGGGTGGGGGTTATCAACCATTTGCTGAGCAACGATGACTGCCTGCTCAGGGCCTAGATGGCGCACGCAGGAGATGATTAAACGGCCCACAATACCAAAGTCACGCTCGGCGTCATCAATGGCTTGAACACATCCAGACAGCATCTCGTCGTAACTCATACCAACGGCGGCGGCGTGGTCTGGTGAGATAAAGGTTTCTGCATAAATGGTGCCTTGGTCGGCACACTGCTGCATGTAGGTGTACATAATGTCACGATAGTCTTGTGACTTGCGCAAACAAAAACTAGCTTCATCGTAGGCGTTTAAAAACTCAACAAAGTCCGACCAGGCAAACGTGTCGTCGGCAGTGAAAAGGTCCTGCTTGAGGCTAATGCCATTACGTTGAGCGATAGTACGCACTAAATCGGGCTGAATACAGCCTTCTAGGTGGCTGTGAAGCTCGACTTTGGGTAGCTTTTGAATTTCTTGTGCTAATATTTCAGGCATTAAATACTCATTTTCTTTTGATATAAATTAGTTCAACTGGCAGGCAGTGCCGTATTGTAACGGAACCAGCCCTAAATGAAGAGCCACAGTTTGCCCCATATCTGCAAAGCTTGCTCTCTCACCTAGGTCACATGCTTTTACAGGTGCGCCTCGATAAGAGCCATAAAACACTACGGGTACGTGTTCACGGGTGTGGTCGGAACCTGGCCAAGTGGGGTCACAGCCATGGTCTGCACTCAGTAATACTAAGTCTTGTGGCTCTAGCTTCGCTTCAATTTCTGGCAACCTTGCATCAAACTCCTCTAAGGCATTGGCGTAACCCGCCACGTTGCGACGGTGACCATATTTACTGTCAAAATCTACCAAGTTGACAAACAACAGCCCTTCTTTGACTTTATGCATTTGGTCTAATAATTGGTCTACTAACGCCATATTATTGGGCGCTTTAACGGTGTAGCTAACGCCCCTATGGGCAAAAATATCACCAATCTTACCGACCGATACCACGGTCCCCTGCTGATCTTCAATATGGTCCAACAAGGTTGGGCCTATCGGTGGTGTAGTTAAATCCCTACGGTTCGCAGTGCGTTCAAAATTGGCGCTAGAGGTGCCTGTAAAAGGCCGTGCAATAACCCGTGTCACATTGAGCGGGTCGACCAATTTTTTAGCCACCTCACACAAGGCATAAAGGCGCTCTAGGCCAAACGCCTCTTCGTGAGCGGCAATTTGAAATACTGAGTCGGCCGAGGTGTAACAAATAGGGTAGCCCGTACGTAAATGTTGTTCGCCATATTCAGCGAGCACATCTGTGCCAGAACCATGCTTATTGGCTAAGGTGCCCTGTATATTCCCTTGATCTAATAAATCCTGCAGTAACTGAGCCGGAAAACAATTGTCTTGTTGTGGAAAAGTACCCCATTCAAACGGCACGGGTAGGCCACAAATTTCCCAATGGCCACTGGGTGTGTCCTTGTCATGGCTCACTTCAACGGCGTGACCATATGCACCTTGCACATGGTTATGTGTTGCCAATGGCAAAGGGTTTTTACGGCTGCCTACCGCTGCGGCACCTAATCCCCAACGCAACAAGTTGGGGATTTTCAATGGGCCATTACGTTCTTTATTATTAGCTAACCCGACTTCACATGCTTCCACAATATGCCCAAAGGTATCGGCATTTTGGTCGCCATACTTGACCGCATCGGCGCTAGCGCCAAGGCCTAAAGAATCTAAAATAATAATTATCGCTCTGTTCATAATGTTGTCTTTAGCATTAAATACCTATGCTTAGTATCGGCTACGCCTGATAGATATGTTTAACTAGCGCTTGAGCCTCAGGCACGCTTGCTTGCAATTGAATGACCTGGCGTAGGCACTGAGTTAACAATGCAAACTGCCCATCGTCTCTGATATGGGCCATAGCCAAGGGCTGACCTAGTTCGACATAATCACCGACTTGCACCATCTGACTTAAGCCTACCGCATAGTCAATAACATCGTCGGCTTTGCTGCGACCGGCTTTTAAACTCACCATTGAGAGTCCGATAGCACGTACATCCATGGCTGAAACATAACCTGAAATTGCAGCCATGATGGGTTTAACCATAGGTGCCTGGGGTAAATAATGCTCCGGCTTTTCAAGTAAATCAGCAGGGCCTCCAAGGCCTGTCACCATGTCTGCAAACACCTCTGCTGCACGGCCCTGATTTAGTGCCTCGGACGCTTTGGTTCTGGCGAGGTCTAGGTTACTTGCGGCACCACTTAGGTCTAACATGTGGGCTGCCAGCTCAATAGTAATGTCGACTAAGCGTGTATCTGCTTGTTTTGGATTAACCAAAAAGTCGATACACTCCATCATCTCTACGGCATTACCCACAGTGCGACCCAACACCTGATTCATATCGCTAATCAAACACCGCGTAGGCACGCCTGCACCTGTTGCAACCTGAGAAATACTCTGGCTTAACTCTTGTGCCATAGTCAATTCTGCTGCAAAAGCCCCGTTGCCGGTTTTAACGTCCATGACTAATGCATCCAGACCTGCAGCCAATTTTTTCGATAAAATAGACGCGGTAATTAGATCGATTGATTCAACCGTGGCAGTGACGTCTCGGGTGGCATATAAGCGCTGATCGGCTGGCGCTAGCTCGCTAGTTTGACCGATAATAGCACAGCCTACCCGCTTAACTAAGGTTTGGAACATGGCTTCGCTGGGGTAAGCATTGTAACCGGGGATACTGTCAAATTTGTCTAAAGTGCCACCTGTGTGACCTAAACCACGGCCTGAAATCATCGGCACATAGGCTCCGCAAGCGGCAACAATAGGCCCCAGCATCAAGCTTACTTTGTCGCCCACACCACCTGTAGAATGTTTATCAACAACGGGGCCATCTAAATCCATAGATTGCCAATTTAATACTTTGCCGGAATGCATCATTTGCTGCGTTAAACTGATGCGCTCTGGCATAGTCATACCCTTCTGGTACACCGCCATTGCAAACGCACCTAACTGAGCATCACTCAGTTGGCCACTGGTGATACCTTGCACCATAAAGGCAATTTCAGGCTCCGTAAGCACTAATCCATCACGTTTTTTGCGGATCAGTTCTTGGGGTAAAAAAGGCAATGTCATACGGGTTCCTTATAAGCCTGCAAAAAGGCGCTTAATAAACATTCCACCCCTTCAGTCGCCATTTTGGCATATTCCATAGTTTGCTCATGACTTAGTGGTGTTGGGCTCATACCTGCAGCGTAATTGGTAACAATAGATAAAGCACATAACGGTAGGCCTTGATGCCGGGCTAAAATCACTTCCGGTACAGTAGACATACCGACGGCTTGAGCCCCGAGTATTTTGAGTGCACGAATTTCTGCAGGGGTTTCAAAATGCGGCCCGCACATCCAAGCATACACGCCTTCGTGCAAACGAATACCGTTGGCCTTAGCGGCACTACGCATCGCGTCATTCATGCCCTGATGGTACGCCTGTGTCATGTCTACAAAACGTTGATTACCTTGGGCACCAAACAAAGGCGAGACGCCGGTCATGTTAATGTGATCTGTTAACAACATCACGCTACCGGGCCCAGCTTCCGTAACCATACTGCCAGCTGCATTGGTGAGAATAAGCGCTTCACAGTCCATAGCTTTAAAGGTTTGAATCGCTACGGCCATGACATCGGCTTTACCGTGTTCATAGTAGTGAGCCCGACCCTGTAGCACCGCTACTCGGGTGTCGCCAACACGGCCCAAAACTAGTCGCCCGGCATGACCACCAACACCCGCCTCGGGAAATCCAGGCAGGTCGTTAAAACTAATGCTAGCAACCGCATCAACTTGGTCTGCAAAAGTTCCTAAACCAGAGCCCAGCACCATACCTACCTGTGGTACAAATCCACTGGCTGCTTTATGAATAACTTGTAAACAGGCTTCAACCTGGCTCATAACAAAAACTCCGGCCCAAATGCGTTGGGTAATAATTTAGAAAGGCTTACACGTTGCTGAACGCCGTTGGGTGAACACAATATTACCGGGGTATTGTCGTCGGCAAATTCACGGATACGCTGACGACAGCCCCCACAGGGGGTTGCGCCTTGATCATCCTGGCTCATAATATAAATTTTTTGAATACGCTGATTGCCTGACATCACCATGGCGGCAATAGCCGCTGTTTCCGCACAGTGCCCTTCTGGGTAGCTAGCATTTTCTACATTACAGCCGGCAAAGGTTTGGCCGTTTTGGGTAATCACCAAAGCCCCTACGGGATAATTAGAATAAGGCGCATAGGCCATAGACATGGCTTCTTTGACAGCGTTTATATGGTCCGTTTCAGATGTATTTGTTGAAGTAACCACCATCATCGCTCCTTAACATAGGGCACCCCACCGTCTTTAGGTGGAATAGCTCTGCCAATAAAACCGGCTAACAGAATAACCGTAAGAATATAAGGCAGGGCTTCAATCAGCTGCACTGGCACCTCACCAATACCGGGTACTATTACGCCCTGCAAACGTACTGCAAGCGCGTCCAAAAAACCAAATAATAAGCAGGCTAACATCACTGTATATGGTTTCCACTTACCAAAAATAAGTGCAGCTAAGGCAATAAACCCTTGCCCCGCCGTCATATCCCTAGTGAACTGGGCGTTATGAGCGGTACTGATATAAGCCCCAGCGATGCCACAAAGAATGCCGCCAATTATAAG
This sequence comes from Oceanospirillaceae bacterium, assembly GCA_003523085.1. GTDB lineage: Bacteria > Pseudomonadota > Gammaproteobacteria > Pseudomonadales > Balneatricaceae > Njordibacter. The sequence goes on from DPHD01000066.1 coordinate 23,436, forward strand.
CGCTTTATAGCGCAACCTAACCACCGATAATCCCGCCGTATCTACGGCCTTGGCGTTTTCGCCTACAGCACGTAAACGCAAACCAAAGCGAGTACGATATACTACCCACGACACCAAGGGCACGAGACCAAAAGCAACATATACCAATATATTATGGCCGCTTAACAGCTCCTTATAAATGGGCCCTAATACCGGTATAAAGGCAAGCTCGTTGGCAAACGGAAGGGTAATGGACAAAAAACGCGACTCGTTATTTAACGCGGGGGTTAATCCACCCTGGTGAAACCAAGCTAAGCCCAAAATAATGGTTAAGCCCGCCACCAAAATATTGATAGCCACGCCGCTCACAATTTGGTTGCCGCGATGGGTAACGGAGGCAAAACCATGCAACATAGCTAAACTACAGGACACGATTATAGCGACTCCCAAGCCAGCCCAAGGCGAACCCACTACCGCAGCAACACTGGCGGCGGCAAAGGCTGAGGCTAGCATTTTTCCTTCTAAACCTATGTCGAACACCCCTGAGCGCTCGGCAAACAAACCCGCCATTGCCGCCAAAATAAGTGGTGAAGACACTCGTACAGTGGCATCTAAGGTTAGCAGAACAGTTAAGAAAACATCATTCATGCTGCTACTCCCGCCATCTCTTGATGGTTATTCACTGGTGCTAAATGGCGGACTAACCATGGTTTGTACAAGTACTCCAAAGCGCCACAAAATAAGATGACTAAACCCTGCATCACCACCACAATGTCGCGGGAAATATTGCTCATTTCAAACGCAAGTTCGGCACCGCCTTGATATAAAATACCAAACAGTAAAGCGGCAACAACGATCCCTACAGGGTGGTTGCGGCCCATTAGCGCCACGGCAATACCACCGAAGCCATAACCCAAGTGGAAGTCCATAATCAGACGGTGTTGATAACCAACCAACTCATTAACGCTCACTAAACCCGCTAAAGCCCCGGATATACACATACTCACAACAATAATGTGTTTAGGTTTAATACCGCCGTATACAGCCGCAGTGCTATTCTTACCGGTAGCACGAATAGCGTAGCCCCAGCGTGTTTGCCACAAGAAAAACCACACCAACACAGCACACACTAAGGCCAAAAGAACCGAAAGGTTAAGCGGCGAAGCTTCAATGCTATAGCCAAAACTTGCAGCCACGTCGTGTACAAAAGGCATCCATGAATTGGTAGGGAAAATTTCACTTTGAGGCGTCATTTGTCCGGTCTCACGTAACACGTGAACCATAACGTAAACCATCAGTGACGCCGCCAAAAAGTTAAACATGATGGTGGTAATGACAATATGACTACCACGGTAGGCCTGCAAATAGGCAGGAATCAAAGCCCATAAGCCACCAAATACCAAAGCACCAATAATACTGGCAGGAATAAATACCCATGCAGCCAGAGTGGGATCTAACACGAGTATCGCTAAACCGGCACCTAAACCACCGACATAAGCCTGGCCTTCACCACCGATATTGAACAAACCGGCGTGGAATGCCACGGCCACAGCTAAGCCGGTGAAAATAAAGTTGGTGGTGTAATAAATGGTATAACCAATGCCTTCTTCGTAGCCAAAAGCTCCATAGAGCAGCACTTCAGCCGCTTCTATAGGGTTAACATCTATCAACCAAAACACTAATGCTGTCACCGCAAACGCGGTTAGAACATTCAACACAGGCAGTAGCAGCCTGTTTATCCAAACGATTCGAGTTTCACGGTTCATACAAGAGTTTCCTTACTGACAGACGAGTTATTGTCATCCATAGTTTGTAACGGATCTAAGGGGTCTAACGCATTCGCCATCATCAGACCTAGAGTGCGCTCGTCTGCATCAGCTGCATTAATACGGCCACTTATTTCGCCGTCACATAAAACCATAATCCGATCGCTCACGGACATGATTTCATCCAATTCTACCGACACTAACAACACGGCTTTGCCTGCATCACGCATAGCAATAATACGCTGATGAATAAACTCTATAGCGCCGATGTCCACTCCACGGGTGGGCTGACCGATAAGCAATACCTCAGGGTTACGCTCCATTTCTCGGGCCAAAATAAGCTTTTGCTGGTTACCACCCGAGAAGTTAGACGACTTCAACTGAGGGTCCGCAGGGCGTACATCAAACGCTTGCATTAGGTTGTTGCAGTTTTCTTCTACCTGGCTCTTTTTGAGCCAAATGCCAGAGTTTATTTTAGGGTCTTTGTGGTGGCCCAATAAAGCCGACTCACTGGCACTAAAATCATTAATCAGGCCCATACGGTGGCGATCTTCGGGCACGTGGGCTAAGCCGATTTGTCTCAGCTTGTCGGGGGCTAAATGATGTTTTGCATCCATTTCAAGGCCTAACACTTCAACGCTGCCACTAGTGATAGGCACTATGCCCGACAGCGCCTCTAGCAGTTCACTTTGGCCGTTGCCGGACACACCCGCCACGCCTAAAACCTCACCCGCTCGAAGCTCAAAACTCACATCTTTTAGGCGCTCTACACCTTGGCTATCGGCAACGGTAAGGCGTTTAACTTTCATCAATGGCGCGCCTGTATTGGCGGCTTGCTTGTCCACTGTCAACAACACCTTACGGCCCACCATGAGTTCGGCCAGTTCTTCTCGGTTGGTGTCCCTTGTGTCCCTATGGGCTACCATTTGGCCGGCCCGCATAACGGATACTTGATCCGTTATGGACATTATTTCCCGTAGTTTATGGGTAATTAACATGATGGTAACGCCCTGTTGTTTAAGGGCATCAAATATGCGGAACAGTTCGTCTGTTTCTTGCGGCGTTAGTACGCCAGTTGGCTCGTCCAAAATGAGTATCTTGGCACCTTTATAGAGCGCTTTCAGTATCTCTACCCGTTGCTGCAATCCCACAGACAGGGTTTCTATGGTGGCATCTAAGTCCACCTTTAGGCCATATTCATCGCCTAAACGAGTGAGTTCTTTACGTGCCGTAGCCATACCATTAGCTAACAAAGCTCCGCCCTCACAACCTAGTATCACGTTTTCTAAAACCGTGAAATTTTCTACCAACATAAAATGCTGGTGCACCATGCCAATGCCTGCGGCAATGGCTTGATGAGAATCTGTAAATGAATAACTCGTTCCGAACACATCAATCTGACCGGAGTCAGCTTGATAAAAGCCGTACAAAATACTCATGAGTGTGGACTTACCCGCACCATTTTCACCAATAATACCGTGAATTTTACCCTGCTTAACTTGCAAACATACACTGTTATTGGCATGTACTGCACCGAAGCGTTTATCAATATCGGTTAATTCAATCGCTAAAATATCAGTCATAAAAAATCATCTATTACAAAGCCATAATGTCCTAAGAAGGGCTACAGCCGTTGGCAATAAAGTACGCCACTCTATCAGCATAGAGGGCGTAGCGAGCGCAGGCTGGGCAAGGCACAAACTGACGCAAAAGCGCAATGTACTTGTTGTACATGAGCATTTTAAGTCCGTTTGTAACGCCGCACAGCCAAGCGCAGTAGCCCCAACCTACGGAGCTATCAACTATCAGTAGTTACAGGTGTTGTCTGACATATAGTCATGTACTGCGATGTCGCCGGCAATAATAGATGCTTTAATCGCATTTACTTGGGCTTCCATATCTGCAGTGACTAAGGCACGGTTGTGCTCGTCAAGAGCCCAATCAACACCACCTTCAGCAAGACCCATAACACTTACACCGGCTGTCCAGGTGCCATTATTGGCAGCTTCATAGCTCTTGTATGCAGCTTCGCCAACACGCTTAAGCATAGACGTTAACATGGTACCTGGCTGTAAGTGGTTCTGGTTAGAGTCCACACCAATAGCCCACTTACCTGCGTCTGCAGCGGCTTGATAAACACCAAACCCAGTACCGCCAGCAGCAGCGAATATGACGTCTGCACCTGATTCGATTTGGCTACGCGTTAGCTCGCCACCCTTAGAAGGGTTACCGAATGCTGCAGGTGTAGAGCCTGTCATGTTGTGAATAACATTGATATTGGCGTTCACGTGCTTAGCGCCCTGCTCGTAACCGCAACCAAAACGGCTAATCAGAGGAATATCCATGCCACCAACAAAACCAATGGTACCTGTTTCAGACTTCATGGCTGCCAACGCACCCACCAAGAATGAACCTTCGTGCTCTTTAAATACAATGTTTTGCACGTTAGCCTCAGGAACCACCATGTCAATCAAGGTGAACTTGGTGTCAGGATAAGCCTGTGCCGCCGCGCTTACGGCGTTAGCTTGACCAAAACCTACGGCAACAATTGGGCTGCTGCCACGTTTAGCGAGCTTCTTAAGGCCCTGTTCAACTTGCGCTTCGTTAGTTGGTTCAACTTCGCGAACACTGATTCCGGTATCGGCGGTAAACCGCTTCACACCATTGAATACGGCCTCGTTGAATGACTTGTCGAACTTGCCGGCTTTGTCATATACCACTGCTGGGCTGATATCTGCCTGCGCAATAGAAGCAGTTAAGGCAACTGCACCTGCTGCCAACGCCATAGTAATTTTAGTTAATTTCATTAGTTACTTCTCCTCGTTTAATAGACCGGCTAAAGCCGTTTCTTCTTTTTAAATTAGTCGCCGTAGGGCGTCCAAATGTTTTTCACGTTAGTCGCTTGGCGTAAAAACTCCAAACCTTCACCCTGTATTGGGTCTAGCCAATCACGATCCGCATCTACATGGGTCCACGTAGTTTTTAGATCCGTGCCACTGGCGTGTTCTACAGATTTATTAGTCTCGGCATCAGCCCAACACCACACAGCGTCCACTTCAGCGTGTCCGGCTAAGTGCTTACTAAGGTCAGCTTTTGGGCCCGCCACAAGGTTGACTACACCGGCAGGAATATCCGAAGTTTCCAGTACCTGCACAAGTTCTAGCGCAATGCTTGGGTAGCGTTCACTGGCCACAAATACCACACGATTACCCATGGCAATAGCTGGAGCAATAAGCGCAATAGTAGAAATTAATGGTTGATTCGAAGGTGCTACTAAACCGATTACGCCCCTAGCCTCAGGCAATGCTAAGGTTACTCCGTGATACGGCGCATG
>DPHD01000007.1:0-24376 GCA_003523085.1 Oceanospirillaceae bacterium
TTGGCGTTGGTTAGGTCTCGTGGAGTCATGTATTGGGCCAGCTCGTTGGCGCCGGGACCCATTAATGTGACCTGCTTTTCGCAGCTGACATCCCATACTTGTACGTTTTCGCACAAGTGCCAATAATCCACTTCTATACCCCGGAATGAAGTGGCCAGCAGGGTATGGTTATAAACCGTATAACCTGAGGCTCCCGCTGCTTCTACGCGGCTACTAAACGGCGTACGACGTGTACGACGAGACATGGATAAATGTGGGCGCATGCAAGTCACTCCAATGCATAAAAAGTTAACCCATTCTGCCTTCAATTGGCCTAGGCATCAAGTGCATGGGAGTGTAGATTGCGACCTAGAACTGTGCCGCTAGCGAAGTGAGGGCTTAGGCTGCATAGGCCTGCTCATCAAGGCTAAAACTGCGTAACTCAGCGGCCACCTGAGTCTTGGCTGCAGCCATGGACTCAGCTCTTACATAACCGTAGCCCCGCACTTTGTCGAAGTGCTTAATAGTGGCCAATATCTGAGCTGCATTGGTGGCGTCGAGCTGCTCCAACAAGCGCTCAATTTGCGCCACATAATAACCCACAAAGGCTCGTTCTGCTTGGCGTTCGCTGTGGTAACTGTAGGGGTCGATGGCAGTGCCACGAATACCCTTTAGCAGGCTTAATGGCTTCATTAACTTGAGCATCCAGCTCCCCATGCGGTATTTATTAGGCTGGTTTAGGTTTTTATTCCAACCTGCAAAACCTAGGGGCGAAAGGTTAAGCGACAGCTTGTAGTTACCACTAAATTCCTTGTCCAGTTGCGCCTTAAATCCAGGCTGGCTGAACAGTCGAGCCACTTCGTACTCATCCTTAACAGCTAACAACTTAAAGTAGGAGCTGGCCAAGACCTGCTTGAGTGATTGACTGAGGTTGGTAGTTGATTTGTCGTCGACCAGCTGCTGCCAGCGGCCCAATTGGTTAGTGTATCGGTCGGCTAAGGCCTGATTTTGGTAGCTCACTAAGCGCTGCGCACGGTCGGTGAGAATATCCTCGTAACTCGGTGCAGAAGGCTTGATCTGTAGTACTTGTGGTTGTTCTACACCCCTATGAGCTAACTGGCGGCCTAGGTGTAAGGCGCGTAGATTGGCGTCAATTGCCACACCGTTTAACTGCACTGCCTGCTCTAGGGCCGCTATCGAAACGGGTACTAAACCTTTTTGTACGGCAAAACCTAGGAGCATCACATTGGCAAAAATAGTGTCGCCCATTTGTTGTAATGCCAGTTTGTGAAAATCGAGCTGGTGGCGTTGAGAGGATACGTGAGACGCAATCAGGTCTAAACACTCGTCTTGCTTAAATTCAAAGTCGGCATCCTGTACAAAATTAGATACGGGGATTAGATGGCTACTAATCACCGCTTGGGTGTTTTGGCTGCACAGGCCTAACACGCTGGGCGCGACGGTAACCACCGCATCTGCCGCCAATAACAAGTCAGCACGACCTTCAACAATACGAGGGGTTGTGACTTGTTCCGGGGTGGCTGCTAAACGCACGTGGCTTAGCACTGCGCCGCCCTTTTGTGCCAAACCAGAAAAGTCTAGGGTCATAAAGGCGTTGCCGTCTAAATGTGCTGCCATGCCTAATAAAGCACCAATGGTGAGCACTCCAGTGCCACCCACGCCGGTCACGGCAATGTTGAAGGGCTGTTCTAGGCCCACATGAGGCGCAGGTTCAGGTAGTGCCATTAACTCTTGTGACTGGGCTTTGGGTTTGCGTACTTGTGCACCTTCAATGGTGATGAAAGAGGGGCAAAAGCCCTTCACGCAAGACAAATCAGCATTACAGCTGGATTGGTTGATTTTGCGTTTACGGCCTAAGTTTGTGTCTAACGGTTCGATGGCCACACAGTTGGACTGCACCGAGCAATCACCACAACCTTCACAAATTTCGGGGTGGATCCAAGCTCGGGTTTTAATGGCTGCAACCTTGCCTTGTTTGCGTAAACGACGTTTTTCCGTAGCACAGGTTTGTTGGAAGACAATCACGCTTAACCCCTGCTGCTCGCGCAAACGTAGCATGATGGGTTCTAACTCGTCGCGATGTCCCAAGTAGGTGCCTTGTGCCAACTCAGATTGCTTAAATTCACTGGGGTTGTCGGCCAAAACGATAATCTCTTGCACCCCTTCGTGGTACAGCTGATGGGTGATTTGAGGCATGCTTAAATTGCCATCTACGCTTTGGCCGCCGGTCATGGCCACGGCGTCGTTATAAAGAATTTTGTAGGTAATGTTAGCGCCAGCAGCTAATGATTGGCGAATGGCTAAGGAGCCCGAGTGAAAATAGGTGCCATCGCCAAGGTTAACAAACTGGTGGGCTTCGTCGGTAAAGTGGGCGCAACCAGCCCACATGGTGCCTTCGCCACCCATTTGGCTAAAGGTTTCGGTATTTCTGTCCATCCACTGCACCATAAAGTGACAACCAATGCCTACTGCAGCACGGCTACCCTCGGGTACTTTAGTGGAGGTGTTATGGGGGCAACCAGCGCAGAAATAGGGTGTGCGGCTAACCGGTGCCAACATCTGAGAACTGGCCGCATGTTGGGCGTCAATGCGCGCTATTTGGGCCGTTAAGTGAGCTTTTGTGTCGAGGTCTAGGTCGAGTTTGAGTAAGCGCTGGGCGATCACCTTGGCCACCATGGGCACATCAAGCTCTTTGTCTAAGGGCAATAGGCTCCGGTCTAACTCATCAAACTTGCCGATGATGCGGGGGCGATTTTGGGTGCGCCAGTTGAATAGTTGCTGTTTGATTTGGTTTTCGATCATTTCACGGCGTTCTTCAACGATAAGAATTTCTTCTAAGCCTTCAGAAAAAGCTCGAATACCCTGAGGCTCAAGGGGCCAAGGCATGCCTACTTTATATACGCTAATGCCCATTTGGGCGGCCTGTTGGTCGGTGAGGCCGAGCTCGTGAATGGCTTGGCGAGTTTCTTCGTAGGATTTACCAGAAGCAACAATGCCAAAGCGTGGCTTAGCTGAGGCTAAGGTAACGCGGTTAAAGCCGTTGGCGCGGGCAAAAGCTAGGGCCGCATACCCTTTGTGATTCTGCAGACGCGAATCTTGCTGCATACGATCATCGGGCCAACGTAGGTTAAGGCCGTCAGATGGAATGTCAAAGTCGTCAGGTATAACAAACTCGATGTCTTCGTGGGCTAAATTCACTGCCGCGGTGGTTTCTACGGTTTCTGAAATCACTTTAAACCCTACCCAGCAACCACTATAGCGAGACATGGCAATACCGGCTAAGCCCATCCAAATGTATTCGTGAATGGAGGAGGGGTAGAGTACCGGCATGGTGGATGACATAAAGGCATGGTCGGATTGGTGGGGCACGGTAGAAGACTTGGCGCCATGGTCGTCGCCCGCCACACACAAAACACCACCATGGGGTGCGGAACCTGCAGCGTTGGCGTGTTTAAATACATCGCCACAGCGGTCCACTCCTGGGCCTTTGCCATACCACATGCCCACTAAGCCATCGAATTTAGCGTCTTTGGATAAATGTAGTTGCTGCGATCCCCACACCATAGTGGCAGCCAATTCTTCATTGACACCCGGCTGAAAACGAATATTGTGCTGCTCTAAGTAAGCCTGTGCTTGCTGCAATGTTTTGTCCAACAAACCCAGTGGCGACCCACGGTAACCACTAATAAAACCACCGGTATTTAAACCGGCTGCTTTATCGCGCCGCACCTGCGCCATGGGGATGCGTGCTAAGGCTTGCACACCACTCATGTAAACTTGGCCAGACTCTTGGCGGTAACATTCAAACAGGTCTTCAGGCTGGTGGGCGAGTGGGATGGTCATAGTGGTAAATCTCACGCAATAATTGATGGTGTAGTGGCTCAGTATGGCGTATGTAGAGAGAAATTAATTTGCGTATGTATACATGAATGAGCAATAATTGAGTATAATTTTTCTAATTTTAGTATAAAAATAGGATGTATATCCTACAAAGGTAAAGTATGAAGTTAGATGTCTTCGATATTAAGATATTGCAGCAATTACAAAAAGATGCCAGCCAATCTGTACAGGTGGTGGCTGATCTGGTGGGCTTGTCGCACACGCCCTGTTGGCGGCGTATCAAAAAGCTACAAGACAGTGGCGTTATCAGTGCTAATGTGGCGTTAATAGACGCTAAAAAAGTAGGCCTTGGAGTGGTGGTGTTTGTTACCGTTAAACTCAACAGCCACGATGAGCAATTGTTGATGCAATTCGAAGAAGCCGCCGTCGCCATGGACGAAGTGATGCAGTGTTACATCATGTCTGGCGACGTGGATTACTTATTACGCGTGGTGGTGCAGTCCATAGAACAGTATGAACAAACCCTAAAGCGTAGGTTGGTAAACCTGCCAGGGGTTGCGGCACTGAATTCTAGTTTTGCCTTGAGAGAACTCAAAAACCAACACTTGTTACCATGGCAATTGGTGTCTGCCTAGTGCTTACCCCTTGTAGCGTAACGCAAGTAAACCGCCAATGATGATACAAGCCAGCGTAACTATGGCGTTGACGGCAAGGACGGAAATTCCCGATAAACCTGCCCCTACAGAACAGCCGCTGGCAATCACTGAGCCCAACCCCATGAGAGTGCCCGCAACTAAGTAGCGGCTCATTGGGTGTTGCGCATCGAAGCCTTGTAGCTTGAAGTCGCGCCGCAGCAAAGTAATTACTGCAGAGCCGACAAAACAGCCCACTAACAGGCCGGCACCAAGCCGCACAAAAGGCGCGTCTAAGGAAAAAATAGTGATCAGATTTTGGGCTGCAGGTGCACTAAAGGTAATGCTCTGCGGCACCATGGCGCCAAAACTATGGTAGGCCACAAAACTAGTGGCGTGCCATGCCACAGCAATGGCTAAACCCACAAGCAATGCGCCGCTTAGTTGCGCCCAGGCGCGTTGTTTGATGAGTGGTAGCGCACAAAGGCCCACCATGATCAGGCCGACGACGGCATAGTGTGATTGTGCCAAGGGTAATACTTCATACAGTTGGCTGGTGGGCCAATCTAAACGCCATAAATCCTGCGCCTGGTTGCGCAATGATGTGAGCTGGCCGCCATAGGCGAGCTGGGCGGTGAGGGCAAAAGTGATGAAGGTAAACAACGAACGCAGGTTGCCTGAAGCAATCAAAACGAATTGCCTAGAGCTACATCCACGGCTTAATACCATACCAAACCCAAACATCAGTCCACCAATGATAGGCCCGCTGAGGCTGGCGTCGGAGGCAATGATTTGTGCTTCGCTAATGTCGCTGGCGTCGCCTTGTAACAGCAGTTGAGTGGCCAGTAGGGCTATGCCTAAACCTAGCAGCCAGGTGAGGCTAGAAGGGCCCATTTTAAAGTGGGATACATCGACGACTAATTTGCGTAGGCAAAAGTGACTTAGGCTGGCGCCCACACCAAAGGCTAAACCCAAAATTAAGCCTAGATATAGTTGTAACGGTTGCATGCCAATGTCGGAGATGAGTTGCTCGTAGTCCATAAAAAATGCCAATAATTAGTGTGGCTTAATTATAAGACGTCCGCTGCTACAAATCACCCCTTGTGGTGTCAGACTATGGCCGTAGGTAGATATAGCCTTGCTGCTGCAGGGCAACGAGGGCGGGCAATCCAGCTTTAACCACATCTTCCTCTGCCACGTCATATAAGTCGTCTATTGTAAGCTGGTATGCAGCGACGGTATTGCCACAAATTAAAAACTGCACATCCTGCAATTTTAGGTTGTCCAGGGTGATTTGTTTGCTGCTGTCGGACGTGGCGCTAATAAAATACTCCAGTGACGGCCCGTGGATCACCACTTTAATATCTAACTGGTCTTCGTCAAGGGCTTCTAAGTGGTTATTAATATTGGTAAACGTAGCATTCATGCGGCTTTGGTCGGCATAGTTGACGTGATAAACCACTTTTTGCGGGGCGTAGCTATCAGCCCAAGAGGCTGTAGGTAGGCAGAGTAAAAGGCACGCTGTAAGCAAAAAGCGGTAGTTTTTCATGTTTTTTGGTCCTGTTTGGGGCTCATATAACAAGATAGCATAGTTTCGTAGTAGCGGATTTCGTCCTTTTATATAAATAAATTATATAAGCTTATGCTTTATAGTTTGTTTTGGAATATGCTACTTTAGTTGCTTGTAATGTTTGACGCGGATTCAGTATGCTACCAGTATTGCCTGATTAAGCGACTTATTTATGACTACACCCAGCACTAAACAGCTTCTGCAAACTATGCAAGATGCCAGTGAGCATTTAACCACTAATGATCGCCGTGACTTTTTACGTCGTGGCGTGAGTTACGTTGCTGGTGCAGCTGCCGTTGGCGGGGCAAGCATCGCCACAGCGTCTGGCCTTAGCACTAACTTACCTCCTAATGAGCCTCAATGGGGTCGTCAATTAGGCACTGGTGTGGTTGAAAATCCGTACGGCTTGCCCTCACGACACGAATCCCAGGTGGTGCGCCGTACCGTACCTTGGCTCACCGCGGAATCAATATCCTCGATTAGCATGAGTCCAATTCAAGACCTAAAAGGTATTATCACTCCTAACGGACTGGTGTTTGAACGGTACCATGCAGGTGTGCCCGACATTAACCCTGATGAACACCGGTTAATGATTCACGGTTTAGTCGACAATCCGCTCATTTTCACCATGGAAGACCTGATGCGTTTTCCATCGGTGTCAGAAATTAAATTTATAGAATGTCCTGCTAACGGTGGTATGGAGTGGCGTGGTCCTCAAATGGAGGCCTTGCAGTTTACCCACGGTATGTTGAGTTGTTGCGAATGGACCGGGGTACCGCTAAAAGTGTTGTTGGATGCCGCAGGCATTCAAACAGAAGGCAAGTGGATTCTCGCCGAAGGCGCCGACGGCGCACATATGAGCCGCTCTATCCCGATTGAAAAAGTTCTCGACGATACCTTAGTCGTTTATGCTCAAAACGGTGAAATGTTACGCCCAGAACAAGGTTACCCACTGCGGTTATTGAACCCTGGCTGGGAAGGTAACACCTCTATTAAGTGGTTGCGTCGTATCGAAGTGGGTGACAAACCTTGGCACCATCGCGAAGAGACCTCCAAATATACCGACCTTATGGAAGATGGTCGCGCCCGTCGTTTTACCTTCGTGCAAGAATGTAACTCGGTCATCACTAGCCCCTGCCCAGAGAACCCGATTCGTCGCAAAGGCTTTTTAGAAATTGAAGGTTTGGCATGGACCGGACGTGGAAAAATCAAAGGTGTAGATGTTTCCTTTGACGGTGGTGTTTCTTGGCAACCTGCACAACTCAAAGGTTTGGTGTTAGATAAAGCGCTAACGCGTTTTAGTTTGATGACCCAATGGCAAGGTGAGCCATGGCTGATTCAAAGTCGAGCTTACGATGACAGCGGTTATGTACAACCCACCTTAGCCCAACTTAGAGAGCAACGCGGCGTGAATTCTATTTACCACAAAAACTCAATTCATACATGGCAAGTGGCCCCAACTGGAGAGGTGAAAAATGTTCAAATCACCTAAGTCTTATATAGTTGCGTTTACTTTTACTGTATGGTGCTCAGCCGGACTTGTGCATGCCCAAGACTATCAAATTGGTACCCCAGCAAGCGCGGCTGAAATTGCCGGTTGGGATATTGATATTCGTCCAGACGGTAAAGGCCTGCCCGTAGGTAGTGGTAATGCCATTGATGGTGAGGAAACTTACGAAATGGTTTGTGCCTCGTGCCACGGCGTATTTGGTGAAGGCGAAGGCCGTTGGCCAGTGCTGGTGGGCGGTGAAGGCACACTAGCCGATGATCGCCCACTAAAAACCGTCGGTAGCTATTGGCCTTACGCCAGCACCCTGTTTGATTACATTCGCAGGGCTATGCCATTTACAGCGCCTATGAGTTTGAGTGATCAGCAAGTGTATGACATCACGGCCTATGTGCTTTACATGAATGACATCATTGAAGAAGACTTCGAATTATCGCAACAGAATTTGGCGCAGATATCGATGCCTAATGAAGATGGCTTTTTTGTAGATGACCGTCCAGATGTGCAGAATCCACGCTGTATGAGTGAGTGTGCAGACCCAGACCAATTGATGATGAAGGGCTCTCTTGCCGGCGTCACCCCTATTGGTCACTTCGTAGAAGGTGCAGATGCACCGGCGGCCAGCCATTCGGGCCAGCACGACTTAGAAGCCAGTAAGGAGGCCGAGCGCAAAGCCTCTATCACCGGCGAAGAAGCTGTTACAGTTGAAGCTAGCCAGCCGGCTGCAATGAGCGCAGCGGCTGTGGCGGGCGAGTCGACTTACAAAGCAGCCTGTGGTGTATGCCACACTAATGGTTTAGCCGGTGCTCCCAAAGTCGGTGACGCGTCAGCCTGGGTTGAGCGCTTGCAGCAAGGCAACGATTTGTTGATCAGTCATGCGTTACAAGGTTTTGCGGGCAGTACAGGTTATATGCCGGCTAAAGGTGGCCGAGCAGACTTATCAGACGAAGCAGTGACCAATGCGGTCCTATTTATGGTGGAGTCTCAACACTAACGTTGGGTTTCATAAAGACAAAAACGAGGAAAAACCAATGCGAAAAAACATAATAAAGCACGCATTACTGGGTTTGGCGTTGATCGGAGCGTCATCTGTGACGCTGGCAGATTATTCTGCTGACGATATAGCCAAGGGTAAAGCGCTTTATCTCAATAAAAAAATGGGTAACTGTATTGCTTGCCATATGATTCCCGATGCCGATGCCAAGTTGCCCGGCAACCAGGGGCCACCGCTGCTAGCGATGAAAGCACGGTTTCCAGATGCCGCCGTTCTCAGGGCTCAAATTTGGGATGCCAGTGTGAAAAATCCAATGACTATAATGCCTCCATTTGGTCGTCATTGGATTCTTTCTGAAGCTGATATTGATGCCATTGTAGCCTATTTATACCAGTACTAAATCTATACCAATACTATTTAATTAAAGCGACGCATGGCCTTCTTTAGGGCAAGCCGAGGAATAATCCAATGATGAATCGAAGAAGTGTTTTAAAAGCCGTATTTACCGGCGGCCTAGTGGCCGGTTTAGGTGTGTTGATGCCACGCGTGGCGTTGGCAGCCTGGTCAAAGGCGGCCTTTGAAGCCGAAACCCAAGAAGCCGCTATGGGCGCTTTGTATGAAGCTGACCCCAGTGCCAGTGCCGAAGTGACCTTAAAAGCACCAGACATTGCAGAAAACGGTGCAGTGGTACCTATTAGTGTCAAGAGTAGCCTGGCTGGGGTGACGAGTATTGCTATTTTTGTGGCCAATAACCCACAACCTTTAGCGGCGCAGTTCACCATTCCAGAAGGTACTTTGGCGGATGTGTCTTGCCGTATTCGTATGGGCAAAACCTCTGCGGTAACCGCTGTAGTGACAACAGGCAGTGGATCATTTAGCGCTTCGAAAGAAGTGAAAGTAACAATCGGCGGCTGCGGCGGCTAAAGGCGAAACAGGAGAAATTATCATGGCAAAAGGTATTTTACGCGCCAAAGCTAAAGCGAAAGGCGGCAATACGGTAGTTAAGATCATGGCTAAGCATGCTATGGAAACAGGTAACCGTAAAGATAAAAGTGGCAACAAGATTGCTGCTAATTACATTCAAACGCTGAGTGTTGCTTACCAGGGTAAAACCGTTATGGAAACCAACATGGGCACAGCCATTTCTAAAAACCCATACTTGGCCTTCACCTTTGTGGGCGGCGCCAAAGGTGACGAATTAGAAATGACCTGGACGGAAATTACCGGCGCTACGGCAACGGAAACAGCCAAAATTAAGTAGCCAGCAACGGCGACTCTATTATAAGAGGCAGCAGATATGAAAATAATAAAATCCATGCTAGTCGGTGCTTCATTAGCGCTTGTTGCTAGTGTTAGTCATGCCGCAAGCAGCGGCAATACTCTGGCAACGGTTGACCCTGAGGCCGACCGTTTAGCGTTGCAAAGCTACTTTCAAAAGCGTTTTCCAAAAGTGGCGGTGAATGATTATGTGAACGGTATTTATGCCCTAGACGCACCTTCACGTGAGCAATGGCAGGAAATTGAAGAGTTTCCTCCTTACGAGTTTGATATTGAAGAAGGCGAAGAGCTGTTTAATACAGCCTTTGCTAACGGCAAATCTTATGCTGATTGTTTTGCCAATGGTGGCGAAGGTATACGTCAAAACTTCCCCCGTTGGGACGACGCTCAAGGGCAAGTGGTGACGCTGGAGTTAGCCATCAACCAATGCCGTGAAAGCAATGGTGAAAAACCTTTGAAGTGGAAGAAAGGCAGCATTGCCAAGATCTCAGCCTATATGGCTTCGACTTCGCGCGACAATGTGTTTGATGTGCAAATTCCTAATGACGCGGCAAAAGCGGCCTACCTAGACGGTAAACAAAGTTTTTATGCTCGTCGTGGTCAATTGAATATGAGTTGTGCTAACTGCCACATAGCCGGAGCCAACATTCTTATTCGAGCAGATTTACCTGGCCCAACTTTAGGTCACGTGACGCACTTCCCAGTGTTTCGTTCAAAATGGGGTGAGTTAGGTACCTTGCAGCGTCGTTATGGCGGTTGTCAGCAGAACGTGCGTGGAACACCACAAAAAACACAGGGTGAGAAGTTCCGTAACTTAGAATTTTTCCAAACGTACATGTCTAATGGGTTAGTGGTCAATGGCCCTGGCGCACGTAAATAAGCAGACGAGGAGAACAACATGAAAAACACAATTTCTCTGGTGGCGGCATTAATGATGGTGTCGGGCAGCGTTGCTGCGCAATCCTTCGATGATGCGTTTAATGCCCAGCGTGCCATGTATGGTAAAGGCCATAGTTTTACTTTTGAAGGCCAAACCTACACCACGGATCATCCTGAAGAAGTAGCTGCTGCGGTTGAAGCTAACGCAGACAATGCCACTAAGTTGCTGGCAGCGGCTAAGGATCAGCATGCGGCAGTGGTAGCCCTTGACTTTGATTGGACCTTGACCAAAAAGTTGCTCAAGGCGTCGGCTAAAGCATTAGCAGCCGGTGACTTCCGTAAATCGATGGATATCTCTGCTCAAGCCCAGTATCACGCTCGTATGGGCATGGTTCAATACCATCAGTCTCAAACAGAGTGGGTTATGGCTGTACCTGAGTAGGGTTAAACACCTCAAGACTTAACCAGTTCAAGCCCACGTTCTACCTTAATTGTAGTTCGGTGGGCTTATTTTTTTGTACTCATTATTTATAGGAATTTATTATGTCTACTAGCCGTCGCGACTTTGCTCGCTTAATGGGAATTGCCGCGGTTGCTGGCGTATTGCCTCGCCAAGGTTACGCTGCACAAAAGCAGGCCGCTGACTTTTATGAATTGCCCAATTTCGGTAATGCGCGGTTGTTGCATATGACCGATTGCCATGGTCAGTTAAATCCTGTGTATTTTCGCGAGCCCAGCATCAACCTTGGTATTGGTGCCGCCTATGGTAAAGCGCCGCACGTGGTAGGTAATAAATTTCTTGATCACTTTGGTATTGAAGCCGGCTCATTAGAAGCCTATGCCTTTACCTACCTCGATTTTGAAAAGGCAGCGCAAGAGTACGGCAAAGTGGGTGGTTTTTCCCACTTAAAGACCCTCGTCGACCGCTTACGTACGGGTTACGGTAGCGAAAACACCTTGTTATTGGACGGCGGCGATACTTGGCAAGGGTCGGGTATCAACTATAAAACCCGTGGTATGGACATGGTTAGGGCCTGTAACCTATTGGGTGTAGACATGATGACAGGGCACTGGGAATTTACCTATCACCAACAGGAAATATTACACAACATTAGCCAGTTTAATGGCGAGTTTTTAGCCCAAAACGTACTGGTGACTGAAGACGCCTTGTTTGATGGCGCCGACGAATATATTTACGACGAAGATTCAATGCGGGTGTTTAAACCCTACAGTATCCGTGACATGGGCGGCGCCAAAGTGGCCGTCATTGGCCAAGCCTTCCCGCGGGTTAAAATTGCCAATCCAGCACGTTTTGTGCCGGACTGGAGTTTTGATATTAACGGCGAAATGATGCAAGAGCTAGTGGATGATTTACGCCAAAATAAAGGCGTGGATGCGGTTATCGTGTTGTCCCACAACGGCATGGACGTAGACGTGGCTATGGCGCAACGTGTGACCGGTATTGATGCTATTTTGGGTGGCCATACCCACGATGGCATGCCAGCGCCAACACAGGTGAAAAACAACGGTCACACTACGCTGGTATGTAACGTCGGTTCTAACGGTAAGTTTTTAGGTGTGCTGGATTTAGACATTGGTAAAGGCAAAGTGAAGGACTTTCGTTATCGTTTGTTACCGGTGTTTTCTGAGCTGTTGCCCGCCGACAAAGACATGGCTGCACTGATTGCTGCTGAGCGCGCACCCTACGCAGACTGGATGGACGAGGAGCTGGCTGTGGCGGATGAAACACTCTACCGCAGGGGCAACTTTAACGGCACCTTCGATCAGGTGATCTGTGATTCACTACGTAGCCATTATGATGCTCAAATCTCTTTATCCCCGGGTTTCCGTTGGGGCACTAGTGTATTGCAAGGCCAAACTATTACCATGGAACGGGTGTTAGATCAGACCTGTACTACCTACCCAGAAACCTATGCCCGCGACATGACGGGTGCCGACATTAAACTTATTTTAGAAGATGTGGCCGATAACATCTTTAACCCCGAACCTTACCTACAATCCGGTGGTGACATGGTGCGTTTGGGTGGCTTAGATTACCGCTGCGATCCATTAGCGGCCATGGGGTCACGTATTGATGAAATGCGTTTGGATAACGGCACGGTGATTGAAGCCAATAAAACCTACCGTGTTGCCGGTTGGGCAACCGTGGGTTCGCGCTCAGAAGGCGATGATATTTGGGACGTGGTAGCGCAGCATTTGCGTGATCAACAAGAAGTTAAAATCACTAAGCTCAATACGCCTAAGTTGGTCAATGTGGCCGGTAATCCCGGTTACAAAGCGTAAACGGGGTGGCTTATGAATAAATTGTTGAAGCAACTATTGCTATTGCCCTTGGTGAGTTTGGCGGCGGGCCTAGTGAGCGCCGAGCAAGTGAGCATTAAGCCTAATCAATTACGCCTTAACGCGCAGTTGAGCTTAGCCACCGAAGCCATTAACGAGGGCCCTTTGGTACTGATTGTACACGGTACTTTGGCCCATAACGGCATGGAAATTATTGCCAGCTTACAGGAGCTTCTGGCCGACGAAGAGTTGAACAGTTTAGCCATTAACTTAAGCCTAGGCATTGATGACCGGCAAGGCGCATACGACTGTGCGATACCCCACCAACATCAACATCAAGATGCTAGCGGCGAAATAGCGGCTTGGATCAACTGGCTTAAATTACAAGGTGTAGAACAAGTATTGCTAGCGGGTCATTCACGCGGCGGCAGCCAAGTGGCGGCTTACAGCCAGCAAGCAGACGGCGCGGTGATAGGCCAAGTGCTTATTGCGCCTATGACTTGGAGCCCTGAGCATGCTGCCAAAACTTATCAGCGTAATTACCAAACCTCTTTGTTAGAACAGCTTAATGTGGCCAACGCGCAAGCCAAAAATGATTGGCTGCCTACGGCCACGAGTTTTATCTACTGCAAAGATGCGCCTCAGGTAAAAGCGGCGAGCTTTTTGTCTTATTACCAACCGGCGCAGACTCTCAATACGCCGGATTTAATTATCGATGGCGGGCTGCCCACAGTCTTGTTGGCCGGCAGTGAAGATCAGGTGGTGAAAGACTTACCGCAGCAAATGCAGACGCGCCAGTTATCTAACCTCGAATTTATTGTGGTTGATGGTGCCGATCATTATTTCAGAGATTTATATGCCGACGAATTGGTGGAAGCTATGCTGGACTTGATTGAGTCGGTGGCACAGTAAATGCACCGCGCACCCGTCCAGCCTCAACTATGGCGGTTTAGCCTACGGGTGTTAAGCCTGTGGTTATTGTTGCCGATCAGCTCGGTATGGGCTGATGCCTTTTCCATGTTTGAACGGCCGCAACAGTTACACCCAGACCGAGTATTGGTGTTAGTGGCAGAAATTGAAAACTGTAGTTTTTGTGAACGCGTTAAACAAGATTTTTTGCTACCATTGAGCCGCAATAAGCAGTGGTCTTTGCGTTTTCAAGTGGCCCGAATCGACCTTGATTCACCCCAAACAATGATTGATTTTGCGGGTCAAGCGACGTCTAAAAAAGCCTTTGCGGCGAGTTTAGGAGCGGATTTTTCGCCCACATTAATGTTTCTTAACCCACTTTCTGGCGCCCGTGTAGGCGAAGACATTGTGGGTTTAGTGACGCCAGATTTTTATGGTTTTTATTTACAGCAACAAATTGCTCGAGCCCATGAACGATTAAACCAATAACACTGGCTTTGGGTTATAGCGGTAGGTTTTTTTGTAACTTTCGTAACTGCATTACCGCGGTTAATAGCTCGGGTGATGCACAATATTGACGGTATTTTTGCAATGCGGCGTCTAGTGCTTGCTGCACTTCCTCCACGGCCTCTGACGAAGGGTATTGATCCGCTAATGTGTGTTGTAGTTGGTGGTGCAGTAACTGTATTTTTTCATCCTCTTGGCGGATGATAACCATGTTTTGTTCAACGGTGGATAGGGCTTGTGACAGTTCGGCAAATATTTTATGCGCTTGTTGATCACCATTATTGTTTCGCTCTGCTACTTTTGCAATCTGCGCAGATAAGATGCGTTGGTTTTGGTTTTGTTGCCATTGCTCACCTGCGTTGAGGGTTAGCAACCTTAGCTCGTCGCTGGTGACGGGTTTGTTAAGGAGAACGACATCGTGGCCCAATTGATGGTCTATGTCAGCCGCGTTATAGTCATTGTGGGAAGATATAAAAGCGATCACTATGGTGTCATCTAGACGGCGTAACTCACGCGCCGCACTCACGCCATCCATACCGTTAGAAAAACGCTGATCTAATATTGCCAAAGTGTAGCTTTGGCCGTTATCTATGGCCTCTGCAGCCAGCTCTAGCGCCTGTGCGGCGGTATCGGTGCTGGTTAGCGTGGCAATGCTTAGATTACCGTCAGCCTCGAGTATGGCGCGATACTGGCGACAGTCTTGTGGGTGTTCGTCAACGACTAGTATGCGTGGCTTAAGCATCATCAGGCACCGGGTTTACCTTATGCAGCAATTGGCTCATTTGTTTGAGCACCTCGCTGGCATCATGGGGGTCGTTAGCCACACACTGTTCACGGTAGTTTTTTAGCACTTGCTGCAACAACAACGAGGTGCGGGTTATATCATGGTTGGCGGCGCCGGCAGCTGCCAATTCGGCGGTTTTTATATTATTAAAATGTTGTTTTAGGGGTGCCAGAGTATGGTCAATAGCGGCCACAATGTTATGGCTGCTCAAACACGAGTAGCGAGCGTCAGTAACCTCTACAGCTTCCATTTTTAGTGTTGATTGAACTCTATAAAGAGCCTCTTTATCCCAGTTACGGCAACAGTTGCGGGCTAATTGTAATAACTCATGTTTGCCAAATGGTTTGTTGAGTAGCAATACGGAATTGCCCATACGTTGACTCATGAGCTCACTGTTATAGTCGCTGTAGGCGGTGACAAATACAATAAATATGCGCGGGTCCAATGCGCGAATTTTTTCGGCGGTCGCCAAACCGTCCATGCCTGGTGGCATACGCACGTCGATAAAGGCCACTTTAAACGGCTGATTATTACTCAGTGATTGGTTTACCATATCAACAGCAACATGGCCTTGGTGTGCAGTGCTTAAATAATACTCTGGAGTCGGTGATGAGGCTTGCGCATTGTCCTCGAATAGATTGTCAATTTGCTGGGATAAGCCGTTTTGTTGGGGCGAAAAAAGAGCTTCGTAATGATCACGAATTTCTGTTTGGTCATCGATCGCTAATATGCGATTAAACATGTTTGAGCTGGTCATGTATTAGATAGTAGTCTTTATTTAGTATTGAAACTAGTGAGTTGTTTACATAAGGCTTAATTATCATGGGCTAATAGTGGTAGCCATAATCTCACGCAGGTACCGCAATTAAGACCTGCGCTGGACACGGTGATGGAACCGTCCAGGCCATTGGCAAAGTTAGCGCAGGAGTGTAAGCCAATGCCGGAGCCTTTGTCTTTAGTGGAATACCCCATATGGAACACTTGGGGTATTAAGTTAGCGGCTAACCCAATACCGTTGTCTTCAATGGTAAACACGATGCCGGTCACTGATTCGTGGGACCCACGCTGAATACCAAGTTTGATCTGGCCCGGGTGTGAGTGCATTTGATGGATGGCTTCTATGGCATTTTTGATGATGTTGGCCAAGCATTGAAATAGCTGGTTTCTGGGCAAGGCGACCTCACGCAGACCGTCTTCCACGGCAAGCTGGTAATTAATGTCACTCGGTGCTGATTCGCTACTAAATAAATCCACTAAGTCTTGGGCCAAATTGGTTGGCGAGAATACACTCACTTGTTGATTGGTGTCGCTGCGCAGTTGTTGCTGATGCACTATTTCACTAATGTGGCTAATGCCTATGGAGGCTTTTTCTAGTGGTAGGTGCAGTTGTTGTTGGCTCGTTTGCTTAAGTAGACTGGCTATTTTATTGAGCTTTTCGTCGGACACATTGCCTGAGCTCATGCTGGCACTCATATTGGCGATGCCAAGACCTATTTTGTCCACTAGAGTGGCACCCTCGCGGCAGTTTTCTAAGTGCCCTAATGTGCCCGTTAATACATTGCCTATGTTGTGCATCACTTCCACCGACAGTTCGGTAATGCCTTGTTGAAATGCCAATTGCTCTTGTTGGTGGCGTTGTTGCTCTTGCAGGCTAATGTCACGCATTAGCACAAGCTTTTGTTGGTTATGGCTAGTGGTCACCGCCAAAGGTATTGGATAACAAGTGGCCTCGATGATGGTGTTAGCGTGGTTTAGTCTTGAGTGCAAATATAACTGGCAAGAGGTTTCTTGTGGTTGATCTAATAAATGCGCAAGCCGCGCTTGGCTGGGCTCATCAAATGGCTCGCTCAGGGCGCTACCTTGGTAGTGTTCGGGTAGTTGTAACAAATGGCTGGCGGCAGGGTTACACACAGTAATATGCGCCTGTGGGTCAAGTAAAAACAAGGCCTCGCCCATATTGTTGGTGATGCTACTTAGTTGTTGGTTCAGGGCACTTAAGTCTTTGGTTCGGGCCTCTACTTGTTGTTCTAAACTTGCCAGTAGGTCGGTTAAGTCTGCTTTGAGTACTGCTTCTGACTCCATGCTGCGTTGTAAGTGGTTAACGCCTTGGTGCAGGGCGAGTAATTCCTTTGATTTAGGCGTGGTGGTGAACCCATGGTTTAGGTCTGGAGGCAACAGGCCTTGGACTTGCTTGAGTTTAAGGTCGATGCTACGAATAGGTCGAACAACAAGGCGGCGCACCAATATAAACAGTAACAACATCAATGCTAGTCCTGCGACAGCGATACTCGAATTGATGATGATGATTTGCCGGTTTAGTTCACCCATGGGCGCGGAGATGTCCCATCGCAGAGCCACTTGACCAAAATGTTCGCCACTAAAATAAACATCGTGCCGGCTAGTGTTAATGAGGGCGCTTGTTACTTTGTCTTGAGCGGCTGTGGTGGTTTCGCAAGCTGCCACATTAGAGCCCCAAGAAATTAAAGGTTGGTTGGCGTAGTCACATACCTGCGCGCCTAATAAGTTGGGGTAGAGCTGCGCTAACGCCTCGATAGAGGTGTTAAGCACGGGAGTGTCTTCACTAATGAGGGCGTCAATAAGGCTGGACGAAAATAACGCCGTGCGCTTGTCTATATTTTGGTTAAGTTGTTTTTGTTGCACATCTAGCAAGCCGTTGGACAGGGCCAAACTCCCCAGCAACAATAGGCTGCTGCTTGCTAAAAACATGGCCCAAAAGGTTTGGGTGCCAATCGACCAGCTAGCCCAGAGCATCCGCAGTTGGCCGAGGCTTGAAACTATTTTTAAGGGCTCACTCGGCAAAGAATGCCTCACTACTCTTGATGGCGTCACGCACACGGTTGTAGGCACTGTCGTCGGCTGGGAAGAAGCCGTCTTTGCCTAATATTTTAAGGGCTTGGGCATCATCAAACTGCATTAATACACCTATGAGAGCCTCACTAATAGGCGCCGGAAGCTGTTCTCGAGCGGCCCAAGCTTTAGTGGCCAGGCTAAATTTCTTCAAAATACGCACGGGTTGATCAGCGGCAATGAGTTTTTTATAGGTGCTGGATTTAAGGGCGCCCGCGGTAAAGGTGCCTGCGGCTACAGCGGCGCCCACTTTATCGTGGCGGCCTAAGTATTGGTGGTGGGTGAGGTCGTTGGCATTGACGCCCGCTTCACTGAGTAATAACTGGGCAAAATATCGGCCGATGGTGGATTCTGCGCTGCCAAAAGCAAACGACTGCCCTACGAGTTGGCTGAGCTGCGTATAGCTGGAGTCTGCATGGGCAATGATATAACCACTGCGGGTATTCTTGCCGGACTTATTTTCCATCGCCAACAAGCGTATTTGTGGATTTTTTTGTTTGCTGAGCACATAAGACGCTGGGCCAAAGCGGGCAAAATCCACTTCGCCTTTAGCTAATCTAGAAATAGCCAGATCGTAAGTGGGGGAAATTCGAGTATGAATAATCACTGGTTCACCCAAAGTCGCTGTTAAATCTTGCTCTAGCTGGGTTAGTACGGGGCGAAACTGGGCCACAACTTGGGTCGGTTTGTCGGCCGCGTATAAACCAAAGGTGAGATTGATGTCGGCGTGACTGGTCACAGACAATCCGCAAAGTAGGGCAATTTTAAGGCAATTCCAAGGCTGATAGCGACGCATCGGTAGGCTCCTTTTATTTTAGTTTTTATTGTTATCAGCCTTGAGTGTAATGCCTTAGGTTGCAAAGGGCAAAATTGGTACTGTGCGGTGTCTTGGGGTGCGATTTTTATAAGGGTGTGATAATGTGGTTGCAAATATTGGTAAAAAAATATTACCAATTTATAAAACGTCGATTGGAACGCTGTATATGGCCGCTTTATCTGATTCAAATCACCGTCTTTTTATGGCTGCGTTAGCCATGTGTTTACCGCCATCCAGCATTATTGTGAGCCAAGAAAGCCAGCGCCCTTTTGAGTGTGATGGTTTGGCCGTTTATCAGCAGTTGCCTATGGTCACAGTGTTGCCCGAAACCTTGGCTCAAGTGCAAGACGTATTACGGCTGTGCAGCGAACACGAGGTGCCTTTGGTACCACGTGGCGCAGGCACCAGTTTATGTGCAGGGGCTATGCCCCATGCCCACGGCGTGTTGTTGGTGATGACTAAGTTTGACCAAATACTACACATTGACCAAGACACCGCTTCGGCTAGGGTGCAGCCGGGTGTGCGTAATCTGGCATTAAGCGAAGCCGCGGCACCGCTGGGCCTTTATTATGCCCCCGACCCTTCGTCACAAATTGCCTGCACTATAGGTGGTAATGTAGCGGAAAATTCTGGTGGCGTGCATTGCCTCAAATATGGCCTTACGGTCAACAATTTACTGCAAGTGACGATGGTGACCGTGGCTGGTGAATTGGTCACCTTGGGTGGCAATGGCCTCGATGAGCCGAGTATGGATTTGCTCTCTTTAGTAGCCGGTTCCGAAGGTTTGTTGGGTGTGGTGGTGGAAGTAAAGGTGAAGTTATTGCCCCGCGCACCTCGGGTACAAGTGCTTATGGCGGCGTTTGATAATGTGATATCAGCAGGCGACGCGGTCGCTGCACTAATTGGCCAAGGCATTATCCCAGCCGGTTTGGAAATGATGGATAATTTAGCCATTAAAGCCGCAGAAGACTTTGTTAAGGTGGGTTACCCCACGGACGCTCAAGCCCTGCTTATTTGCGAGCTTGACGGTACCGATGCCGAAGTAGAAGAACAGTTGGCGGCGGTGAGTTCGTGTTTTAGTGACCATGGCTCGTACCAAATCAGAGTTGCCAAAGACGCCCAAGAGGCAGCGGCGTTATGGCAAGGCCGTAAGTCAGCTTTCCCCGCCGTGGGCAGTATCTCTCCCGATTACTACTGTATGGATGGCACTATCCCCCGCGGCCAAGTGGCCCACGTGTTAACGCGAATTAGTGAACTATCACAACACTATGGGTTGGCGGTGGCTAACGTATTTCATGCCGGTGATGGCAATCTCCATCCGTTAATCTTATTTGATGCGAGTATAGAGGGGCAACTAGATCAAGCCGAAGCCCTGGGCGGCGACATTTTAACCCTATGTGTGGATGTGGGTGGCACCATCACCGGTGAACATGGTGTTGGCTTAGAAAAGATGCCGCAAATGCCCTACCAGTTTGGCGATGCAGAACTGGCCCAGTTTAGGCGCTTAAAAGCTGCTTTTGATCCCTGTGACTTATTGAATCCAGGTAAAGGTATTCCAACCCTTAAATATTGCCAAGAATACCGGAGCTTGCAACATGTTTGATTTAACCGCTCAGCTAGTGGAGCAAGTACAACAGGCCCGTACCGAGCAAACACCTTTACACATAATCGGCGGCAACACTAAGTCTCATCTAGGTCGAGCGACACAGGCGCAGCCGATTAACGTAGCGGGCCATAGCGGCATTATCAGTTATGACCCCACCGAGTTGGTGATTCGAGCGCGCGCCGGTACCACTATCAAACAATTACAGCTAGCGCTGGCAGAACAACAACAGAGGCTACCGTTTGAGCCGCCACAGCATCTGGGTTTGGCGACTGTTGGTGGTACTGTGGCAGCAAACCAAAGTGGCCCATCAAGGCCGTGGTTTGGCGCGGTAAAAGATAGCTTGTTAGGGCTAGGTTTGATCAACGGCTACGGTGAAAGCATGTCGTTTGGTGGCCAAGTAATGAAAAATGTGGCGGGTTTTGACATCACGCGCTTACAAGCCGGCGCCATGGGAAGTTTGGGTGTTATTACCGAGGTGTCGATTAAGGTATTGCCGCAATTTAACGCTAGCAAAACCTTGGTATGTGAGCTAGATGCCCAAACAGCCTTAAAACAAATGCAGGTTTGGGGCAATTTAAGTGTGCCCTTGAGTGGCATGTGTTATTGGCAAAACAAACTGTATGTGCGGCTGCAAGGGTCCGTCGCCGGGGTAGAGGAAACCGCCACGGTATTTAGTAAGGCCTTACCGCTGGTGGTTTTAGACGCCGAATTAGCCCTAGCATTTTGGCACAAGGTAACTGAGCGTGAGTTGTTAGTAGCTCAACAACAACAAATTATGTGGCGTTGGTCGGGTCCGTCAAACGCGCCCAGTAATGCGCTAGATAACACCGAGTTTATTAACTGGGCGGGGTCAGAACGTTGGGCCCTGACCAGCGTTAGTGAAACTACTGTGGCTAACCCCCAGGTAACACAGTACCGTGGGGGCGACCGTAGTCTTGACGTTAACCCCATTATCAATGCCCACGACCAAGCCTTACAACAGCGTATAAAACACGCTTTTGACCCCGATGGTTTGTTTAACGTTGGCCGTCTTTATTCTTGGCTTTAACACAGGGCAGTCACTAAACTATGAAAACTATTATAGCCAAAGAGTTTGCACAGCAGCCTCAATTTGCACCGGTAAAAGACATTCTTCAAGCCTGCGTACATTGCGGTTTTTGTACCGCCACTTGCCCTACTTACTTAATGTTGGGCGATGAGCGCGACAGCCCCCGAGGCCGTATTTACATGATGAAGGCCATGTTCGAGGGCGAAGCGGTGACCCATGAAACGCGGGATCATTTAGACCGTTGCTTAACCTGCCGCAGTTGCGAGACCACCTGCCCATCGGGTGTTGAATATGGTCATTTGGTAGACCTAGGCCGTGTTGTGGTAGAGCAAAAAGCCCCCCGTTCAATAGCCCAGCGCTTGGTGCGTTGGTCGTTGCGTCAGGTATTGCCCTACCGCGCCCGTTTTGGACCCCTGTTAAAGCTGGGGCAAACATTCAGGCCACTATTACCTGCCGTGCTAAAACAGCACCTGCCTAAACCCGTAAAACGGCTCACCCAGCCCCAGACTAGTCACCAGCGCGTGATGCTTAGCCTGCCGGGCTGTGCTCAGGCCAGCGCCGCACCTAATACCGACATTGCCGCGGCACAAGTGCTCAGCAAACTCAGCATACAGCTTAAGGTGTTACACCAATCAGGTTGTTGCGGCGCGGTAGATCATCACCTTAATGCCCACGAGGCAGCCTTAGTTAAGGCCCGCCACAACATTGACTTGGTGTGGCCCGAATTACAGGCCGGTGCCGAAGCCATCGTAGTAACTGCATCCGGTTGTGGTGCAACCTTGCAAGACTATGGCCATATGTTACGTGACGACCCAGACTATGCCGCTAAGGCCAAGCAAGTGTCGGCGGCGGCCCAAGACATTGTAGAGATTTTGGGGAAAGAAGATCTAACTGCATTAAAGGTCTCAAGCAACACAGGTAAAGTTGCCGTTCATTGCCCATGCACACAACAGCACGCCATGCAGTTGCCGGGGCAGGTTAAGCAACTTTTACAGCGCTTGGGAGTCGACACAGCAGCCACTAAAAATGATCATTTGTGTTGCGGATCTGCCGGCACTTATGCCTTGCTACAACCACAGCTCAGTCATCAATTACGCACTAATAAACTACAAGATTTAAGCCTAGAGCAGCCCGATCAAATCGTGACCGCTAACATTGGTTGTCAGCTGCACTTAGGTGGCGGCGCCTCGGTACCGGTAAAACATTGGTTGGAATTATTAGTGGATGAATCATAATCTTTACTTAGTTTGACACAACAAAGGGGAATTAAAGTCCATTATGTTAGTCTAGAATAAGCAATGAACTAGATCCGCAAAGGAAAATCCCATGAAAAAAGTAATGTTGGTGGCTGCAGGACTATTGTTGGCAAGTGGCGCACAGGCGCAAACCATGCTGGTTAAGGTGTTACAAGAATCCGATGAAATAATTTCTCAGGTATACAAAGAAGTACCCGTTAAGTCCTGCCGTGTTGAACAAATACCCATCTACGGTACCCAACAAGGCGGCGAGCAAGCCTCCACAGCAGATGTGATAGCCAGTGCTATATTTGGCGGCCTGTTAGGCAACCAAGTGGGTGGTGGTAGTGGCAAAGACGCCGCCACCATATTAGGCGCAATTGCAGGTGCCGATATGGCCAATAAAAAGGGCAAAAACAAACAAGTTGTAGTGGGGCACAAGCAACAAGAAGTGTGCGACGTTGTTATGCAGCAGCGCACAGTGAACCAAGTGACCGGTTACAAAACCTACATCGAATTTGGTGGCAATATTTGGCAGATGAACACCACTATTCCCTATACTACGGGAGAGTTTTTAAGCGTTAATGTAGATATTACGCCCGCCGAATAACTAGCGTGTGCTCAGCGCCCGACTCAGCATGGCTGGGTCGGCATTGCCGCCAGACAAAATAACTAAGGTGGTTTTGTTCTTCACCTCTAATGCGCCTGCTAAGATGGCAGCCAAACCTACACAACCGCCGGGCTCTACGGTGAGTTTGAGTTCCTGCATACAGCAGGCCATGGCAGTTAACACCCATTCATCGCTCACTGCCGCCACCCCGGCAAGATAACGCTGCATGATGGGAAAAGTCAGTTGCCCCACCATGGGTGTGACTATAGCATCGCAGATTGAAGCGGGCGCAGACTCATTGGCAAGGCGCTGGTGAGCAGCTAGAGAGCGGCGCGCATCGTCGTGGTGTTGGGGTTCGGCTCCCCATATCTCTACTTTTTGAAAATGCGTTTTGAGGGCTGTGGCGCTGCCACTAATAAGACCGCCTCCGCCAATTGGAGCAAGCGTTTGGTCTGGGATTAAGTTCAGCGCTTTAAGTTGATGGGCAGCTTCTAAACCTAGGGTGCCTTGGCCGGCAATAATATCGACGTCATCATAGGGTGGGATCAAGGTTAAGTTTTGTTTATTTGCCAGTGTTTGGCCAATGGCGGCGCGATCTTCATTGTTGCGGTCATACAAAACCACTGTAGCACCCAAAGCTTTAGTATTGGCGATTTTAATTTGTGGTGCGTCGGCCGGCATGATAATGGTGGCTGGTACACCAAAATGGCTGGCTGCTGCAGCTACACCTTGGGCATGGTTGCCCGACGAGTAGGCGACCACCCCAGTGAGTTGATTGTTATTGGCCAGTTTGCAGAGTTTGTTAAACGCCCCGCGAAATTTAAACGATCCAGTGCGCTGTAGGTTTTCGGCTTTAAATAAAAGACGGCCGCCTAAACGCTGATTGAGTAGGGCGGATTCGACTAACGGCGTCACCACTGCGTGGCCCTTAATTCGTTGGCTGGCAGTGATGATGTCTGGGTAGGTGATGGCTAAGTTAGGCATAGTGGGG
>DPHD01000007.1:24637-24789 GCA_003523085.1 Oceanospirillaceae bacterium
CGCAACAAACTTGTCATCCTGACGAAAGTCAGGATCTCCGGCCTTTGCCACAGATTCTGGCCTGCGCCAGAATGACGTAAAGGCGGGCCAGAATGACGTAAAGGCAAGCCAGAATGACGTAAAGGCAAGCCAGAATGACGTAAAGGCGGGCC